>DATKSS010000110.1:0-51900 GCA_035531515.1 Candidatus Dormiibacterota bacterium
TCGTCCTCATGAGTCGCGCGAAATCGTCGCCCTGGCGCACGACGTACAGGTCGACGTCCTGGCCGAGGTCGAAGCTCGGGTTCTGGTCCGGGCCGCCGAAGCTCGCCACGTCGAGGTAGAACACGATCATCGTCGAGCGCCGTCCGCGAACCGCCTGTAGCAAGCGTACCCACGCAGGGTCGGCGCTGGGCGTGATGACGGCGATCGCGCGGCGCGGCAGCCGTCGGATCTTGTCCCAGGCGAGGGTCTGGGTCAGAGGCGTCCGGCCGTCGGCCTGGGCGACCGCCAGGTAGTCGAGGATGAGACGGTCCTGGCGGACCGCGCGGTGAGGCTCGAGGACGGTGCCCTTGGCATCGTTGGCGATCAACCCAACCTGCCGGCCACGAGCGTGGATCTGGGACGCCATCGACGCGGCGAGGCTGACCGCGTATTCGACCGTGGACTCCTCGCCTTCACCGTGGTGGACGTTGCGGTCCAGGTCGAGCAGGATCCAGAGATCGGTGGTGAGCGGTTGCTCGAAGGTCTTCGACATCAGCCTCTGGTGTCGCGCCGACAAGGCCCAGTGGATGCGCCCGAAGCTGTCGCCGGTCGTGTAGTCGCGCACGCCGCCGGTTTCCGGCGGGTAGTCGGCCCACGCGCCCAGGCTCTGGGAGCTGCCCACCTGCTGCGCGCTCGGCGTCAGAAGGTCGGGGATGGGCCGGACGCGCGGGTACACGAGCACCGAGGTCTTCTGGCTGAGCTTCCAATCGCGCTCGAACAGGCCGAACGGCTCGCGCACCCGCAGCGAGGTGGGCCCGAATGCCATCCATCCACGCCTCCGGTACACGCCGCGCGCCTTCCACTTGACCGTCTCGTTCCCGATCGAGACGACTCGCCCGGGCTGATAGTCGGGAATCAGGCTGAGGTCTCTCACCTCGACCCACGGTGCGGGGACCCAGCCCTTGCGCCGCACCTCGAAGACCTCTTCGAACGTCTCACCCACGGTCGGGGTGCCCGGATCTAGTCGCCGGGTCACGCTCATCCCACGGATCGCCAGCCGAGGCCACGCCCACGCCACCAGGAAGAGCAGGCAAAGCGCGTACGCGAACGCGTAGGCGGGGCGGACCGCGGTCAGGTACGTGAAGAAGAGGAGCAGACCCAGGGCGCCGGCCAGAGCAACCTTGCTCATGTTGGTCCCCGGCCGCTGCTATCCGTCGTACGCCATCTGGGGCACGTGCTCGCGCTCGAGCAGGCCGCTGATCAGCTTGCCCGCGCTCTGCCCCTGCATCTCGGCGTTGGGGCGAAGGATGATGCGGTGCGCGAGCACGGGCTCGGCCAGGGTTTTGATGTCGTCGGGCAGCACGTAGCTGCGGCCCAGCACCGCGGCCAGTGCCTGGCTCGCGTGGAAAAGGTTCAGAGTGCCGCGCGTGCTCGCCCCCAGGGCTACCTCGGGATTGCCGCGCGTGCGGCCGACCAGCCGGGCGATGTAGTCGCGAAGCTCGGGCTTGACGAACACCTCGCGGACCGCCAGCTGCGCAGCTTTGAGCTCGTTGGGCGATACCACCGGCTGGAGCTCCAGCATCGGCGACTCGACCTTGTGCTGCTTCAGGAGGTTGGCTTCCTCCTTTTCCGACAGATAGCCGAGCCTGACCTTCATCAAGAAGCGGTCGAGCTGCGCCTCGGGCAGCGGAAACGTGCCCGAGTACTCGACCGGGTTCTGCGTCGCCATCACCATGAAGGGCTTCGGCAGCGGGTGCGTCTCACCGTCGATGGTGACCTGCCGTTCCTCCATCGCCTCGAGCAGCGCCGCCTGTGTCTTCGGGCTGGCGCGGTTGATCTCGTCGGCGAGCAGGATCTGCGCGAAGACCGGGCCTGGCCGGAACTCGAAGTCGTTGAGCTTCTGGTTGAAAGCGCGTACGCCCGTCACGTCCGAAGGCAGGAGGTCGGGTGTGAACTGGATGCGGCGGAAGGAGCAGTCCAGGGATCGCGCGAGGGACTTGGCCAGCATCGTCTTGCCGACGCCCGGGACGTCTTCTATCAGCAGGTGGCCCTCGCACAGCAGCGTGACCAGGCACAGCCGGATCTCGTCTTCCTTGTTCACGATCGCCCGGCTCACGTTCGCCGTGAAGGCGTCGGAAACCCGGGTTACGGCGTCGACTGCCCCCACGGCAGCGATTATAGGTTCGCCTTGAGGGGCGTCCATCTCAGTTGAATACGCGTGAGGGTTGCATTTGGTTCCGCTTATTCGTTACTTCGCGGCTCCGGGAGGCGTATCCATGATTGACATGAGGCCGGCCCTGGCGCTGCTCGTCCTGATCTGCGCATCCTGCGGCGCGATCACCCCTGCGCCCGTCGCAGGCAGCCCACTGACCACGAGTCAGCTCAAGTTCAAGGTGATCGACGCCGCCGGCAAGCCCGCTTACTGCGACCCCGACGTCTACCCCATCGCCCGCGAGGGGAGCGAGCAGGCGAACGCGATCACGCAGTACCCCGCGATCAAGGCCGACGCCCCGACTTACGCAGCGATCGTGGCCCACGAAGGAATGCCGGCGGGAGACCTCACGGACGCGCAGAAGCTGACGCTCTATCGGGCCTGGAAGCTGCTCCGGGCGCTGACGCTGACTCCGGACGGCGGGAACTACTCGTTCCGGTACGTTGCCCAGCCGGCCGGCGGGGGTTCCGCCTACCAGACGGTCGAAGGGACCGTGCGGGTCGACGGCCTGGTCACCGTCGCCTCGCGAACTACGGGGCGTCCGCCGATGTGCCCGATCTGCCTCGCCGCCTCCACGGCGATCGCGACGCCCAACGGCCCGGTTCGCGTGACCGACGTGAAAACGGGCATGGTGGTCTGGACCGAGACCGCGGCGGGCGTGCGCGTCGCCGCTCCGGTGGTCGAGATCGGCAGCATGGCGGTGCCGCCCGGCCATCTCATGGTCCACCTCAATCTGGCCGATGGGCGCGAGCTGCTGGTGTCGCCCGGTCATCCGACGGCCGACGGGCGCAAGGCCGGGGAGCTCCAGGCGGGTGACGCGCTGGACGGCTCGACGATCACGCTCTGGGAGCTCGTGCCGTACACGGCGGACAGGACGTACGACATCCTGCCCGCCGGTTCGACTGGTCACTACTGGGCGAACGGGATCCTGATGGGAAGCACCCTCGCGCGATAGCGCGATGCTCGGTAGGCGGTTACTCCCTACGAGACCTCCTCTTCCTCCACCAGACGCAGGTGACCGCTGACGTCCAGGCCGAGGTGGCGGGCAAAGAAGCCCGCGACCCGCTCGACGTATAGCGGCCGGTCGGCGAAATAGGCCCCCGTATGGGGTGCGCCCTGCACGATCCAGATCTCGCGCGGGCCGCGGTACGCGTCGTAAAGGCGGCGGCTGTGGTTGACGGAGGTGATCGCGTCCGCTCCACCGTGGATGAAGAAGAGCGGCCGCGGCTCGAGCGAGCTGAGCACGTCCATGGGGCGGCAGTCCGAGATGCGGCAGCGGGTCCGCATCCAGAGCATCACGCCCGCGAGCCAGACGAACGGCGCGCCCGGCAGCTTGCTGGCGTTGCGGACGTTCTCGAGCAGGAGGCGCCGCAGGTCGCTGAAGGGGCTGTCCAGGACGAGCGCCTGCACGCCCGGCTCGCCCGCCGCTCCGAGCAGGGACACGACGGCGCCCATCGAGTAGCCGAGGAGACCGATGCGGGCGTTCGGGATGCGCTTGCGCGCGAAAGCGATCACGGCTTGCAGCTCGAGTACCTCTTTGATCCCGAACGTGACGGGCGCCATGTCGCTGCCTGGCATGCCGCGATAGGAGTAGGTGATCACGTTGAAGCCCTTGCGCCACAGGGCGACGGTGATCCCGAGAGCGCCCTGCCGCTGTCCCTTGTGGCCGCCGGACACGATCACCGTCTGCGGAGAGCCCGGCTGGCGGAAATGCCAGGCGCCGAAGGCCACTCCGTCGGCGGTCATCAGCTCGACCTCCTCGTAGTCGGCCTGGAACTCGAAGGGTGTGAATGTGAAGTCGTCCATCGCCTTTGGACGCGCGGGCACGAAAGCGCGCCGGTAGAGCTGGTACGAAAGACCGACGTACACCAGCAGCAGCACAAGGAGGGCCACCACCACTTCGACCACAGGAGCCACCCTTTTCCGAAGCTTAGCCCGAACGCGCCCGGGTGGTCTTCGCTGGCTGGGCGGGGCGCCCGCTGAGACCTTCCTCGTATCGGCCCACGACGAAAAGCAGCAGGCTCAGGCGGTTCAGCCAGCGCGTGACCTGGGGGTTGGCCAGGCCGTGCGCCCTTTCCAGGGAGACGCACCGGCGCTCGGCACGCCGCACGATCGCACGTGCCAGGTCCAGTGCGCCGGAGGCGGGCGTCGCGCCCGGGAGGATGAAGCCGTCCGGCATGGTCACCTCCGACTCGAGCTCGGTGATCAGCTCGTCAAGCCTGGTCACATCGGCTTCTGTGGTCGTGACGAAGGTGGCTTCGGCCGCTGGGTTCGTGCCCAGCTCGGCGCCGACCGAGTAAAGGCCCCGCTGCAGGTTCTCGCAGATCGCGCCGACTCGCGGGTGGGCCGTCAGCGCCTTGGCCAGGCCCAGCGCGCTCGAGGCCTCGTCGACCGTGCCGAACGCCTCGATCCGCGCATCGTCCTTGGAAGCGCGGCCGCCACCCAGCAACCCGGTGCTCCCGTCGTCACCCGTGCCCGCGAGCTCGAGCATCTTCTTCCTGCGGGAGGGAGCCAATGCCGCTCGCTACTCGAAGACGCGGCTGAGGTCGTAGAGCTCCTTGGGCACGCGCCGCGTCTCCTTCACCACGTCGGCCAGCGGCACGACGTCGACGTCGCCGTTGCGGCGGATCGGGATCACCCCGCTCTTGCCGGCCGTGATGAGCTCCACCGCAGCGACGCCCAGTCGCGTGGCCCAGAGTCGGTCGGTCGGAGAAGGTGAACCGCCACGCTGTACGTGGCCGAGCACCGTGACCCTGGTCTCGAAACCGGTCTCCTGCTCGACGCTTCCGGCTAGGAGATCGCCGATGCCGCGCTTGGAGAGCCTCACGTGGCCGAATGCGTCCTTCTCCGACTGGCTGTCCGGATCCTGTTCCAGGTCGGGAATCTTCGCGCCCTCGGCGACGACGATGATGCTGAAGAGCTTGCCGTCACCCCGCCGCCGGTAGAGATGGGCGACCACATCGGCGAGTGTGGTCGGGAACTCGGGGATGATGATGAGGTCGGCGCCGCCGGCAAGGCCGCCGAGCAGCCCGACCCAGCCGGTGTCGCGTCCCATGACCTCGACCACCATCACTCGGTGGTGGGCGGAAGCCGTCGTGTGGAGCCGGTCGAGAGCCTCGGTGACCACGCCGACGGCGGTGTCAAACCCGATGCAGAACTCGGTCACCGAGAGGTCGTTGTCGATCGTCTTCGGCACGCCGACCGTCTGAAAACCGGCTGCGTGCAGGGCCACCGCAACGCTGAGCGTGTCGTCACCGCCGATGGGCACGAGGGCGTCTATGCCGTTGTGCTTCAGTGCGGCGATGACCCGCGCGATCCCGTCCTTCTCTTTGAGCGGGTTGGTGCGCGACGTGCCGAGGATGGTGCCGCCGAGCGGAAGGATGCCACGCACGTCCGCCGGGGTCAACTCTTCGATCAGCCCCTCTTCGAGGCATCCCGCCCAGCCGTTCTTGACGCCGCTGAGCTGATGTCCGAGCTGGAACGAGCGCCGGGCCACCGCCCGGATCGCGGCGTTCAGCCCGGGCGCGTCGCCACCGCCGGTGAGCACTCCGATGCGCATCTGCAGATAGGTTAACCGGCCTTCTGCGGGTTGAGCCGATCGACCAGTTTCGCCAGCGTGAAATCGGCCAGCGACGCCACCACCAAGTCGGCATGAGACAGGTCCAGGCCGGACGTGATCGGGTTCGGGATGGCGACGCAGCGCAGACCGGCGCTCTTGGCGGCCGCGATGCCGTTGGGCGAATCCTCGATGGCAAACGCCTCGGCGGCTGCCACCCCCAGGCAGTCGAGGACGGCCAGGTACAGATCGGGCTCCGGCTTGGCGTGGGCGACGTCGTCGCGGCAGCGGATGCAGTCGAACCGATCGAGGATGCCGAGCCGGTCCAGGTGGCCCTTGACCCATTCGGCGGTGGAGCTCGAAGCCACCCCGCGCTTGACGCCGGCCGCGCGGGCGTCTTCGATCAGCTCCACGACTCCCGGCAGCACCTTCTCCGCCAGCACGAGCTCGGTACGGCGCCCGGCGCGCCGGTCGAGGACCTCCTGGGGCAGCGGCCTGCCGAGGCGCCCCTCCAGGTGGTGCTGGGGGTGGAACTCGAGCGTCGTCGAGCCCACGATCTGGACCCAACGCTCGAACGGGAGCTCTTCCCCGTGGGCCTCATAGACCTCGAGCCACGAACGGTAGACGGGTCCTTCCGTGTCGAGGATCGAGCCGTCGAAATCGAAGACGATCGCCTTGAACATTGCCGCAACTCTAGCTATCGCCGTGCCGATTGCTTAGGATCGCCGTGGCCGTGTTCCTGGGTCGATCCTGATGCCTGACGCAAAGTTCTATCGAGGGCCTGCCCATTCCGATCGAATGATGTCGGTCGGCTGGGCCGGCGCCGCGCTCTCCGGCCTCGCGCTGGTGTCCGTCACTTTGATGATGTTCATCCTCTTCGGCGTCCTCGACGCGCACTACCGAACGCTGCAGGACATCTTCAACCCCGACGCCTCCGCCGCGGCGGGAACGCTGGCCCTGGCCGGTGGCGCGGAGGGCGTGACGCTCAGCATCGTCATCGTCGCCGTCATGTTCGGGATCCAGGGAACCTCGTCGCGCTACTCGCCAAGGATCATCGGCATCTTCACACGCAACGCCCTGAACGCCCTCGTGCTGGGCTTTGCGCTGGCGTCGATCCTCTACACCTTCCTGGTCCGCTCCGAGGTGACGCTCACGTACGTGCCGAGGCTGAGCGTTGGAGTGGCGGTCCTGCTGGCACTCCTCAACTTCGCGACCCTCTTCCCTTACGTCGGCTACATCTTCGAGGTGATGCGTGCCGAGACGCTGGTGGCGGGCATCATGCGTCGCGCCACGCGCCACCTGCGCGGCGAGGCAAGAAAGCCGAATAACCGACGCAGGCGCGAGGCTCTCATGGTCTCCATTGCCCAGGTGACCGACATCGCCTTCGGGTCCATCCAGCTTGGCGACATGCCGGTGTGCGTGATGAGCATCGAGGTGCTCGGACAGTTCATCGCCCGGGACTACATGACGCTGAAGAAGAAATTCAGCCCGGAGTGGTTCCAGGTCGGCCACGCCGACCTGCCCGGCGCCTCCGACCAGATCATCGCCGAGGTCAACCGTGCAGGGACCTGGTTCCCCTACTCGATCATGTCGATCTTCGTCGACATGGTCGGCCTCACGCCCCTTCACCGTAAGGAGGCCGTGCACGCGATCGCCGTGGCCACGCGCCAGGTCGGAATAGCGGCCATCGAGGTTGGCGACTCGGAGGCCGCCGAGCTCAGCCTGCGCTTCTTCAACACCTACCTGCGGACTGCCATCAACCGCTCGGCGCCGACTTTTGCGTCGGGGATCATGAACGAGTACCGGCGGTTTGCCATCGGGGCGCTCGAGTGGCGGCCGGACCTGGCTGTCGAGGCGGCAGCGCACCTCCTTCGCTATGGGCGGCACTTCGACGAGGCCGGCATGCCCGCGATCTTCGGCGCAGCCGCCGAGGACGTGGCGGATCTCGCCATCGAGGCCCAGGCTCGCGACCCGGAGGTCGCGCGGCGGCTCGCACGGCTTCTGGTCGGGAACCTGCTCGACCTGATACCGAACGCCAAGCCGATCGGGCTCAACGGCCTCTTCAAAGGCGTCGCGAAGCTCACGTTCTGGGCCATGGCCTCCGACGATCGAGACGTGTCGCGAGTGTTGATCGAAGGCATCGCGGCCGCGCCGCCCGACTTCGTCGACGCGGCCCTGGACCGCATGGAGTCGCTGCACCAGGGCCTCTTCTGGGAGGTCAACGAAAGGGTCATCGCATTCGACTGGGTTGAGCAGCCGCTGCGCGAGCAGATCCCCAAGCTTCGCGCGGCGTTGCGCCGGGCGAAGGCCAGCGGACTTGGTCTCGCGCTCGAGCTGGAGGAGGCGCCGGTGGTGGCGAAGGACCTCGTCCAGCCGGACGTGGCCGCGCGGCCCGGAGCCGCCGCGGCACAGGCGCGGCCTACGGCCGCGGGCTCGGAGCCGGCTGATTGATCATCGCCGTCGAGGCCGTCTCGAAGTAGTCGAGCAGGGCTTGCCGCGCCTGGGGCGCGAGCTCGAGCGAATCGACCGCCGCGGTCATGTGGCGCAGCCATGCGTCGCGCTCGGCGATTCCGATCGCGAACGGTTGATGGCGCATGCGCAGCCGGGGGTGGCCGCGCTGCGCGCTGTACGTGGCCGGGCCGCCCCAGTACTGGATGAGGAATAAAGTGAGCCGCTCCGTCGCGCCCGAAAGATCCTCGTCTGGGTACAGCGGACGAAGGAGTAGGTCCGATGCGATGCCGTCGTAGAAGCGCCGCACCAATTGGCGGAACACCTGCTCGCCACCGACCAGGTCGTAAAGGCTGCGGTTCAGCATGAATCTGAGCTTCTGCCCAGGCCCGCGCCGGCCAGGATCTCGGACGTGGGGCGCACCATCGCATGCGCGGCTTTGAGTCCGGTCGCCCGCAGGTACAGCTCGACGATCCGGCGTCCCACGGCATAACCGCCCATGTGAGGCACGCCGACAGGACGCAAGCCCATGCGTTCCGCGACCAGGTCGCCGAGCACGTACGGGCTCCAGTCGCTGAACGTGCTCCCTGTGCCGAACGCCCCCACCACCTTGTCGAATGTGGAGTCCAGCTCGGCGCCGGTGACCGCGGAATACCATGCCCCGGTCGATCCAGGACCGCAGATCTCGACAGCGAAAACCTCGGCGATGCCCTCGTGGATCACCCACTCGGCAAGGTTGAAACCGGTGTTGATGTTCGGCGTGCGCAGATTGTGGGCAAGCTCGTGCACGCCGCATGCGCCGATCCGCGTGAGGTTGTAATCGGTCGGCCACGCCACGAGCCAGATGCTGCCCGGCGTCGCCCCCATCCCGTAGTAGCCGAGCGTTCTCTCGATGAAGACCGGGTCGTCGGGATTGCCCAGCGTCAGGACCACCTCGATCCTGTCCGGATGCCGGATTCCGGGCAGCACCGAGCGCTGGTATTCCCATGCGCGCGCCAGCTCGCGCCGCAGCTGGCCCCACGCGTCCGCGTCGATGAGCCGGCGGAGGGCCGGGGCAAATCTCGGGTCGTCAACGTTGACGCGGAAGCCATCGCCTTTCTCGTGGATCTGCCTCAGGAAGGCCATTGCACCCTCATCGAACGTCGAGACGCCGCGCATCCTGGCCAGCGCGTCGAGACGCGCCGTCGCCGGCAGCGTGAACAGGTCGGTCATCGCCGCCGCATCGTCGCGGACGTCGATCTCGATCTGGTCGCCGGTGGTCAGGGCCATCTCAGTCACGGCGTCACCGCGCATCCGTCGCCGCGCGAAGCGGCTCGGGCCTGAGGCTGTACCGCTCCATCTCGTCTTCGCGCGGCAGGAACCATGCGACGGCGAGGGTCGCGATGACGAGGATGACGTGGGTCATCAGCGATTTCTGCAACCCAGAATTCTGCAGGCCGATCGCATCTGCGATCGCACCATTGATCGGGATTCCGATCGCGCCCGTGACGAAGCCGAGACCCATCACCAGTCCCGATGCGAGGCCGGCGCGGGTCGACATCATCTGCTGCGCCATGAGCAACATCAGAGGCGCGGTGGACGCGGCCAGGAAGCCGATGAGGATGGCGCTCGCGAAGGCCCACGGTCCCGGGAACACCGTGTACAGGAGGATCGCGGGGATGCTGAGGACGAGCGTCACCAGGATGACCGTCCGCCGGCCGTATCGATCGGCGAGAGTGCCGCAGCCGACGGTGCCCACCGCGCTCGCAAGAACGAGTGTGGTGGCGAGCGGCCCATAAAACGCCGGCCCGTAGCCGAGCTCCTTGTACCAGGTGGGCGTGAAGGCCTGGAAGACGTTCACGGTCCAGCTGCGCGACATCATCACGCCGATCACGATCGCCAGGGCGAAGACCGGAACGCCCGAATGCGCGGTTGCGGCCGTGCGCACGCCCGTGGCAGCGGCGCGCACCTGTCCGCGCATGCGCCACAGGAGGTATCCGCCGGTCGCGACACCGGGGACGATGAGCAGGCCCGTGCCGTGGATCCCGAACGCGCCGAACACGAAGATCCCGATCAGCGGTCCCAGGGCGACGCCGACCGTCCCCGCTGTGACGTAGATCGACATGCCGGCGCTTCGGCGCCACGCCGGCAGCAGCGCGCGCACGTCCAGCGCGCCCAGCGGATGAAACGCGCCTGAGCCCAGGCCGGACAGGAACGCCAGCCCCAGCAGGAGCGGGAAGCTGTTGACGAATCCGACCAGGGCGAATGTCATTGCGGTCCAGCCCAGCGCCAGGCCGGTCAGCCGGGTGCCGAAGCGATCCGCCAGCAAGCCGAACACCGGTTGGGACACCGCCGCCATCCCGCTGTACGCGAGGCTGACCAGGCCGACCGTCGCCAGGCTCAAGCTGAAGCGCCCGATGAGCACGGGGTACAGGACGGGGATGATGCCCGCGTAGCTGTCGACCGTCAGGTGACCCAGCATCAAAGTCAGCAGCTTGCCGTTGCGCAGGAACTCCTTCACTTACCTCTATGATCGCCGCCGTGGGCGGGCTTCTGTACCTGAGCCGCGCGGAGGTCGAACGGCTGCTGGACGTCGACGCGATGCTCGACGCTCTGGGCAAGGCCCTCGTGCTGTTCTCCTCCGGTGTCACCTCGGTGCCGCCTCGGGCCGGCGCTCGCGTCGGCGAGCGCGGCATCCTCGGCGCCATGCCGGGCTACGTGCCGGGGGTCGCGCTGGAGGTGAAGCTCGTCTCCGTCTTCCCAGCCAACCACGAAGTAGGTCTCCCCTCCCACCAGGGCCTGATCGCGATCTTCGACGAGGCGACGGGCGCGCCGCTGGCGGTGATGGACGGGACCTACATAACGGCCATCCGCACGGGCGGGACGGCGGCTGTCGCCGCCCGGGCGCTGGCGCGCCAGGACTCGTCAGTGCTCGCGATTCTTGGCGCGGGCGTGCAGGGGTGGTCCCACCTCGAGACGTTCCCGAGGGTTCGGGAGTTCAAGGAGATCCGAATCGCTTCCCGCAACGCGGATCACGCGGCGGCGCTGGCCGCGCGCCACCCGCGAGCGCAGGTGGCCCGCTCGTTCGAAGACGCCGCGCGAGGCGCAGACGTGGTGGCCTGCTGCACCGACGCGCGTACACCGGTCATCCGGCGCGAGTGGTTGAAGAAAGGCGCCCACGTCAGCTCGGTGGGCGGCACCTGGGGGCCGGAAGTCGACGCGGAGACCATCGCGGCGAGCAGCGTGTTCGTGGAATGGCGCGGGTCCGCGAGCACCCCGCCGCCGGCCGGCGCGGTCGAGCTGCAGGGAATCGATCCCGGTTCGATCACAGAGGTCGGCGAGGTCCTGGCCGGCACGCGGCCGGGAAGGCGATCCGAGGACGAGATCACCCTGTACAAGTCGACCGGCCACGCCGTCGAGGACGCCGCCACCGCACGTCTCGTGTACGACCGGGCGATCGCCGAAGGCGCCGGGGTCTCGCTCGCCCTCTAGACCTCGATCAGGCGGGAGGGCACAGCGTTGAGGACGCGGGTCGAGCCGATGGAGCGCTCCGGCTGGCTTCGACCGTACGGGTGGACGTGCCCGTGGACCGCGAGCAGCGGGCCGAAGCTCATGATCAGGCGCTCGAACGCCACGAAACCGGCATGCGCGGCGTCCTGGGCGGATGCGATTCCGAATGGCGGGGCGTGCGTGACGAGGATGTCCAGGCGGCGGCCGCCGTGGGGGACCCGCTTCAGGCGAATCCGCAGCTCGAGGGTGAGCGCGCGCCTGCGCATCTCGCCCTGCGTGTACTGGTTGACCCCGCGCCTGTAGCGGGCGCTCCCGCCCAGCCCGGCGATGCGCATGCCCGCCGCCTCGATCACCCGGCCGTCGACGCTCTGGCAGCCTCGCGGCCCCTGCACGGGCTCGTCCAACTGGAGCGGGGCCCAGCTCGGATCGACCGGCTTGAGGCTAGGGTCGTGGTTGCCAGGCACGTAGAGCAGGGGCACGTCCAGCGTGCTGACGAGGTACTCCAGGTAGTCGAACGGGAGGTCGCCGCAAGAAAGGACGATGTCGGGCCTGAGCGCAGGCAGCTTGTGACCTTCGAGCGTCTCGTCGACCTCGTCGGCGACCGCCAGGATTCGGGTCAAAGGCCGAACGGACCGCGCACGTCAAGGCGGCGCACCTGGATCGTCAGGTGCGTTTGAACCGCACGGCCGTCCACTGGTCGTCAATCGCCACAAACGCGACTGGTTTGTAACCGGTCTCCGAGGTGAGCTCGCCGAGGACGTCACGCCGCATCCACCAGGCTGTCGCCGGGAGATCTGTGGCGCCGCCGCCCTGACCACCGCTCGGGTAGGTGATCCACAGGAGGCCGTTGGGCTTGAGGGCCTTGACGGCTTCGCGCCCGAAGCGGCGTAGCTCTTCGGCGTCTCTGACAAAAAGCTGCACCACGTCACAGACCTCCTGTTGCTCGAGGAGGGTGCGCACATCCGATGGGCCAGGATGCAATTGGGCCACGTACCCCTCGGGCGCGTTCAAGACCACGACTCTGTGCTCTGGCGAGAGCCGCAGCTTTTTTGCCACCGGGCTGAAGCCGGATCGCTCAGAGCCGAGGACAGGCAGGGAGCGCTGCGAGTCCAGGTGACCCATCGGTGCTCACAATAGCGCGGCGGAATCGCACCTTCGACGGCCCGATGCTCACGCCATCAGCTTCCGGTCAGGGTTGGCCTGCCGCCGGCCGTCACCTCGAGGTCGGCCCACATGCCGCTCGCCTCATTGCCACCGACCAAGGAGGCAATGCGGAAGCTGCCCGCTTGGGTAGGCTGGAACTCGAAGCTGGCGGACTGACCTGGGTCCAGCCCGCGGGTCGGATCTGGCGTCGACCACCGCGGGTCGATGGGCGCAGTGTCCTGCCGGCCTCTGACCACCGAGCACGAATTCGGCACGGTGCCATGGTTCTCGCATTGGACGGTCACGCTCCAGCCGATCGGGACCGTGAGCACGAGCGCGCCGCTTCCGTAGCCGTTGTAGTTGAACTGGTAGTCGCTCGCGGGGTATCCCGCGACGAGGACCACGATCACCGACTGGTCCGGGGAGTTGACCTGGATGTAATGGGACAGGTCTGGCGGATTGCCGGAACCGGTCCCCATCACCGGGTCGCAGGCGGCCATAAATAGAAGGAAGACCGCGGGCACGACGAGGCGGGCGGCCGGTCCCAGGTTCACGGCATATCATCCGGGTCGATGCCGACCCCTCGCGAACGCCAATCGGGAAAGGACAGGCCGCCATCGCCATTCGTGCTGTGGTGGGAGAGGCTGGAAACCTGGAGGCAGCTCGCGCTGTCGTTCCCCTTGTTCGCGGCGCTCATGCTCTTGATCAATATCGGGCCATTCAACCAACCGCTGCTCCGCTCGATCTTCTACGGTCTGTTCGAGGGCGCGGTGTTCAGCGGCCTGCTCTCGGTCGCGACCGCGACTGAACGAGGTCGGCGCGCCTGATGAGAAGAGTCGCACCTTTCACGCTGGCGGCGCTCGTCGCTTGCGTGATCGCCGCCGGCTGCTCGTCGGGGCCACCCAAATTCAGCCTGGACAACGAAACCGTCGACGCCACGTTCGCCTGCCCGTCAGGGTCCGAGAACTCGCCCTACCCGCTGCATGCAACCCTGGATGCGCACAACCCCACATCGGCCACCGTCACGATCCAATCGGTCACCGCTCAATTGAAGCTACAGGCAGTCAAAGGGCCGTGGCTCGAGAAGATCGGCGCCATGTACGACGCGGGGAGCGCCATCTTCGCTCCGACCGCCGTGCCCGCCGGCGCAAACGCGCCGATCAAGGTCACCATCACGAGCGCATGCACCAGCGATAAATCGATCATCGCCCCGCTCAGCTACGGAGAGTACGCGGTGGACCTGCGCGTCACCACGTCGTCAGGCAGCTACATCGTGACGAGCAAGAACCGCCACCGTATCGTCGCGACCTGACCGGCGCCACGTTTAAGGGCTGCGCAGGATGGCCATCGCCTTGATGGCCGCCGCCATCCAGGCCGGGTCCTCCAGCCAGGTCTCGACTCCCCACATCAACACCACCTGCAGGTGCTCCTGGCGGTAGCCGGCCGCGCTGGTGAGCAGGCTGTCCTCGTTGAACTTCCCGGACAGGTCCGCCCAGGGTTGGGCCTGCATCTCCGAAACCCAGACGTCCTTGCCCATGGAATTGGCCCGTGCGATCCAGAAGGCAAGCGACTGGTCCTTCCAGGCCTCGCGCAGATCCGTGCTGGTGAAGCGCAGAGGCGTCGAGGGGCCATCGATGTACATGTCGAGGCCGAGCGCATCCCCGGCTTGCAGCGCCTCTTCGGGGTGACCGCTCGGGTAGCCGCCGAGGAGCTGCAGGACGGGCTTGGCGTAGAGCTGAAGCGCATCGACAGCGACATTCCACCCATCGAAGGTCGTCGTCATCGCCCTGTGGCTCGGGTCGAGGCGGTGGACCTCGCCGATCTCCCACGAGAGCTGCGCCACTTTGATCTGGTCGTCGCCAGTCGAGACGTTGCCGACGTAGTCAAGTGGCTCGTTCTCGACCTGCCATGCGTAGAGCAGCGGCGAATCGCGATACCTGTTGATGCTCGTGTCGAAGTAAGCCCGATACGCCGGGGCCGCCTGCATGTTGTTCAAGAACGGCTGCTGGCGAGGCCCAGCCCAGGCCGGCTCGTGGAGCTCCGGGTACAGAAAGTTGCGCGCTCCGACCGTCAGCACCACGCGCGTTGGATTGGGGGCCGACTCGTTGTGCCTGGCGACCACGGCCAGCAAACCGTCGATCTCGGAGAAATCCAGCTGGTCCGGCGTGGGCTCGACCGACTCCCAGTAGATCGGCAGGCGCACCAGGTCCGGGTTGGTTTCGTCCAGCAGCAGGCCGAGGTCGGCCTGCGGGTCGCGGTGAGCCCATTCTGAGATCAGCGGGCTGAAGCTGAATCCCGCGAGCGGAGCAGGGGGCAACGGCTGCTGCCAGGCCTCACTGCCGAGCAGCAGCGCCACTCCCACCAGCACGATGAGCCTCTTCACGGCCGCGTCGACGCCCCATCGATGTGCCGGCTGAGCCGTTCTCGACGCCTGCGCTCCCGCCCCACGACGATCCGAAGCTCCCGACGGAACATTCCGAAGCTCGCGGCGCCGGCTACGAACGGGTCGGCCAACACGGCGTGGTCAGGCCGATCAGGATGAGCGGGGTCGACGTCACGGTGACGCGCCCGGACGTCGACGATTTCCATCCCTCCGATCGAGGGGGCACCGGCGGCCCAAGTGCCCGCTACCTCGGTTTGTTCGCTCGCCATACGGTCAATTGCGAGGCGAACCCGCGCTCGTTCGGAGCAGCCGCTGCTGCTTGCTATCAAGGGACAAGCGTGGCATATGCACTTCTTTGAGTTTCCCCTCGAAAAGCTCGGGAACTTCACAGCGTTCTCTCATGGGCGACTGATCAGCCGCCCAGCCATGGTCTCGATCCTCGCGTGGAGCGAATCCAGGTAGGAGCGACAGGTTGAACGGAGCTCCCCCACCGGCCCATAGACGGGCCGCCGGGTCCAGCCTCTCTCCCCGTGGGAGGAGAGCTCGCCACCTCTAGGGGAGCATCTGACGGGCCACGAAGAGCACGTTGGCGGGGCGCTCCGCGAGGCGGCGCAGGTACCACGAGTACCAGGCGTCACCGTAAGCGATCAGGTCCTTGACCGCGAAGCCTTCGCGGGCGAGCCTGACCAGCTCGCCGGTCCGGATCCCGTAGAGCATGTTCACCTCGATTTGCGACCTATCCATGCCGGTGGCCTCGGCAAAGCGCCACACGCGGGCGATGAGGTCGATGTCGTGCGTACCGAGGACCAGGCGCAGCTTCTTGCGCTTGAGCTCGTGGAGCAGCATCACGCAAAGCGCGAGGTAGTTGGCGTCGACGTCTCGCTTGGCGGTGAAAGCGATGGATGACGGTTCGCCATAAGCGCCCTTGACGAGCCTGATGGCCGGCTTGAGCGTAAGCAGCTTCGCAACGTCACCGACGGTCCGGTGCAGGTACGCCTGCAGGCAGACGCCGGTGTTCGGGTGCTCGGCGTGGATGCGAGCGTAAAGGTCGAGGGTCGTGTCGGTGTACGAGCTGCCTTCCATGTCGATCCAGAGGAACGACCTCGCCTTGGCGGCGGCTGCTGCCAGTCGATTCAAATTTGCGATGGCCTGCTTGGAGTCGATATCGAGGCCGAGCTGGGTCGGCTTGACAGATATCTCGGCGCCCACCCCGGTCGATGCGGCGAGCACCTCTTCGTAGTGCTCGACCACGGCGTTGGCTTCTTCGAGGTCCTTCACGTTCTCGCCCAGCCGCGTGAAGAGCGCCCCGACGCCCTGGGCCTTCAGGTCGACCGCTGCTTCGAGCGCGCTCTCGAATCCTTCGCCGGGCAGGAATCGCCTCACGGCGCGGCGCGCGAAACCCCAGTGCGGCACATGCGCTGCCAGCCATTGGTTTTGCGCGCACCAGAGCAGGATCGCTCGCATCGGCCCAACCATAAGACACGCCGGGGGCCCGGGGGCCTGGCACGCCACTGGATCCTGTCGGTGAAGAAGGAAAGGGTCAGGGCGAGGCGCCGAAAAGCGGAACGCCGCCGTCTCCCGGACGGGGCCGGCTCGGTCGCCGACGTTTGGTTTGGGGTCGGACCCTTCTTGTCCTTTGCCTTGTTAGCCCTGATCGCCTCGACAGGCCTCATGTTTGGCGCGAGTCCCCCATCGGGCTCGCGATGAAGCCCTTCCTGAAAGGCTCCCCCATCCTGAGCCGGTTGTAGACGGCGCCAAGGAGAAGGAGCTCGCTGAGCAGGTAGAACCAGGTTGCCAGCAAGAAGAAGAGCCCGAACTGCGCGCCGTAAGTGTTGAAGCTGCCGGCGTACCGCGCGTATAGAGGAAACGCGAGCGAAAGTAGTTCGATCAGGGTGCCCGCCAGCACGGCGCCGGGGAGCACCTCCTCGAGCGTGAATGTGCGGTTGGGCACGAAGCGGTAGAGGAGCACCAGCAGGCCGACCATGACTAGAGCGCCGACCAGCAGGCTGACGATCCACGCGTACGGCAGGAACCCGGAGATCGAATTCACCCCCACCGTGAAAACGACCGCGACGACCAGCAGCATCATCATCACAAAACCCATCAGCTTCTGGCGCACCATGGCGCGCTGCTTCGTGCCGAATATCTCCGTCAGCGCGAACTCCATGGTCGCGAAGATGCTGCTCGCGCTCCAGATGAGGCCGCCGATCGACACGAGGCCCATCCATCCCGCGGATTGCTTGACCCCCAGGATGGCGTTCCTCAGCTCGGGCTGTGCGTTGCCGGGGAAGACCTGCAGGATGAGGGCCTGGAAGTGCGCCTCGGTGGTGGGGTTGCGGATCATCAATCCGATGATGGAGAGCGCCCCGAGCATCATCGGGAACATCGCCAGAAAGCCGGCAAATGCGAGCGCAGACGCGTAGTTGCTCGCCTTGCTCTCGCCGAACGCCGTTATGACGCGAACGGGGACCGTCTTCTGGGCGCGGCGTACTGCCTGCATGATGCGCTGCCGCATGCCGCCGATCAGTCGAATGCCTGCACCCGGCCCAGGAACGCTCGGGCCGTCTCAGCGCCGGCGCCAGATGGCCGCGTCACCTTCTCGATGAGCGGGGTCGAAGGCGTCCCGACGATCGCGGGCGGGACCTTGCGCACGATCGACTGGTGCATGCCCGGCCCTCCTGCGCTTCGGTCGATGACCGTGAGCGTGAGCGAGGGAAGCGGTTTTTTCAAGCGGCCCGCCGTCTCGTCAGCGAGGTCTCGGAGAGATTCCATCGACATGCCCTGGAGCCTGTCCTTCAAGGTTTGCTTGCGAAAGCGCCTGTAGAGCATGAATGCGACGCCGCCCGCGACGACCACGCCCAACGCGACCGCGGCGACCTTCCCGTAGCGCACGACGTTGGAGGTGGCCTCCTCGAGCTCGCCCAGGTTCTCGTCCACGTCGCGGGTCTCCTTTATGTGACGGTCGATCTCATTCGCCGAAGCGCCCATTCTTTGCTCTCCTTCAAGGTGGCGATCGTTTTCGCCGGCAGAGTTATCCGCAATCGAGATCTACCGACGAGTACCAGCGCAATCCCGATCATGGCGTGCCACCTCCCAGATCACCGCCGCCTGCCAGTGCCACGGTACGAGGGTGACGAACGATACGGGCACCGCGACGAAAATCGCCAGCATCAGCGCCAGGTCGCCGCCGGCCATCGAAAATTTGGCGCGGTGCGGCGCATGGTCGCGCGCGCATGCCATCGGCCGGGGCTCCTAGCCGCGCGCATCTCGGATTTCGTGACCGCCGACAACGGTGGCGCAGGGCTTTACGACCGGCCGATGGCTGACCGTGAGCGACCCAGGTCCCAGGTTTCCGCGCCGCGGTCCGAGCGCATATGGGGCGTGCCTCACGGCACCAGCTTGCATGTCCTCGACAACCCAGGCTCGGGCGACCTGACGACCGCCAACCAGGAGCCTGTGCGGCGCCGCCGAGCGCCCGGAAACCGCCTATCGTGTTCCGAGCATGGGCATCAGCTGCGAGCTAGCCGGCTTCACGGCCGCCGACGCCCGCCGGGCGCTGGAGGGCCTGCCCCGGTGCGACTACGACGTGGTGGTCAAGCCGCTGCGGTATCGATCATCCCCCCACCTCGCCGCCCGCTGCGAATTCGAGGAGCAGCGCATCGTGCTCCAGGTCCCCATCCCGTTCCAGCCGTTCAAGGAGCCCGTGATATTCGCAGCTCGGCGCAAACGAGGGGCCGGGATGCGGTTTGCCTGGGCTTCGGAGACAGTGTCTTTCCGGGGCCGGCGCGACGTGCTGCGCTTCCTCTACTGCCACGAATGGATGCACTGGTACCTACACGAGGTGCTGCGCAAGGGATCGTCCGCGGAGACGGCGTGCGACCGCTTCGCGCTGCGGAACTTTCGCAGGCGCTACGTCACGACCGAGGACGCCGACGCGGCTCTCAGGCGGCGGCCACTTAAGGCACGCGCGTCGGGCTGACCCCGCTCCGCGCAGAAGGCGATTCGTCTTCGCTCAGTTGAACGCCCGGACCTCCGACGCCGGCTTGCGAAGCAGCAGGATCACGGCCGCCGGGAGTACGACGTTGACCATCCATGAGACCAGGCCGTGGTTCGCGCCCACCGGCAATGCCAGCAGGAGCAGCGAGCCCGCAAGGCAGAGCACCTCGAGGCCCATCGCCAGGCGACGCGGCCATCGCCGTCTCCACACGATTCCTATGCCGAGCAGGCACGCGCCAAGCGCCAGCAGAAGGCTCCCCATCGCCAGGGCCAGCATGAAGACCTCTCCGCCGACTGCGAACGGAATCGCCGAGATTCCGGCCGCCATCCAGAACAGCGCCTGGAGCAGGAGCAGCACGAAAGCCGCCTCCGGCTTGGACGAGTCACGCATTGTCGATCGCCCTGACGACGCGGTCGTCGATGTCGACGGCGAAAGGGCCGCCCTTAGGATTGGCCACGATCCACACGTGCAGCATGGGCGGCACGCTGATGTCAATGGAGCCGACCGGGCAGGTCGCCGTCGGCGTCATGAGGCTGAACTCGAAACCGAACGGGGTGAAGCAGATGTCCTGGTGCTCGTGCCACGCCGTCAGCGGACCCCCGGGGTCAGGGCCGAACTGGCCGAGATGCTTCATCTGGAACATGGCGCCGAGCAGAACAGGGCCCTGTCTCGAGTTCGCATACACGAGTCCCTGCGGCCGGTTGGGATCCAGGACGTAGCCTGCGTCGACGTACCGCTGGTTCATCCAGTGGGTCGAAGGCATGTTCTGCGGGCCGCCGGGACGGTAGCCAGCCGCCCAGGCCGCGTGCCAGTCCTCGTACGGCGCGATCGCGGCCTTGGTCTCTGCGAGCAGCGCGGCCGCGGCAGCGGCCTGCTCGGGCGTGGCGACCTGGTTGGTCGGCTGGAGGATAGCGCCTGCGTGGGCATGCCGTGCGTCGGGCCGTGCCAGGTCGACGATCCACACAGACGAGGTGGTCGCCACCATCAACATCGGTACCGCGATGCCGAGCGCCGTCCACCGCCATGTCCTCCGCGCCGTAGCCGGCTCGCCCCGGACGGGGACGAGCACCAGGCCCAGCGCGACCAGCTCCAGCAGCTTGGTGGCGATCGAGACCTGGTCCGGGGAATCGAGCCCGACGATGACGTAGACGATGTACCCGAGGACGCTCATCACGACCAGGGACGCGGAGGCCGGCCGCCACCACCGCCAGGTGAAAAGCTGCGATAGGCCGATGTAGGTGGCGCCGTTGGCCGCGAAAAGCCAGGCGGTCACCGGTTCGTCGAGGTGGCTCGCCACCAGTCCGAGGTGAATGGCCCCCACGACGAACATCAGGACGGATGCCGCGAGCTGTGTTCCCAGGACACTGCGGCGAGCCGGCCGCAGGAGGACCGCCGTCAGCGCAACGGGAAGGGCGAGGAAGCCGGCGAGAAGACCGATCGCGTGGTCGGGCGCAATGTCGAACATGGTTGGAGCATCGCGGGCGGACCTAAGAACTCCGTAAGGGTCGTGTTACGCCGGGCAGGTCGGCGCGCAGCGGAAGGTCGACGAGCAGGGCCGCGCCTCCGAGCGTGGACTCGCCCGCGAGGATACGGCCGTGGTGTTGCTCGGCGATCCAGCGCGCGATCGAAAGGCCGAGGCCGGCACGTCCGCCCGTGCGGGCGGGGTCGGCGCGGTAGAAACGTTCGAACACCTTCTCGCGGTCCACACCGGCGATGCCCGGCCCGTCGTCGGCCACCAGGAGGCGCGCCCACGACCCTTCGACGGAGAGAGCGACCAGGACTTTCGAGCGCGCGTGCCGAAATGCGTTGTCGAGCAGGATCCAGGTGAGCTGCCGGAGCGCGTCCGCGTCGCCGTCGACCAAAGCGTAGGCGCAGTCGACGGTCATCTCGCGATCGGCGTGCAGGGCGCCGGCCTGCCGGCCGACCTCCGTGACCACCTCCCGCAAATCGACCGGCGCGAGGGCGAGCACCAGGCCCGCGTCCGCGCGCGCCAGCGTCAACATGCGATCGACCAGGCGGGCCATCCTCGCGCTCTCGTCGGCGATGTCGGCGGCCGCCGCTCGCCGAACCTCGTCCTCGACCTCGGGACCGCGCGCGAGCAGTCCGGCATTGCCCTGGATGGTGGTGAGCGGGGTGCGCAGCTCATGAGATGCGTCCGCGACGAAACGGCGCTGGGAGTCGAAAGCGTCCTGCAGCTGTTCGAGCATCGTGTTGAAGCTGGTCGACAGCAGGGCGACCTCGTCCGCGCTCGCCTGGGCCGGCAGCCTTCGGTCAAAGTCGCGATCGCGCCCGATCTCGTGCGCAGTGCCGGCCACCGCTTTCAGCGGTTTGAGGGCGCGCCCCGCCACCAGCCAGGACGCAAGCAGAGCGGCGAGCAGAGCCGGGATCGCCGATACGACGAGAAACACTTCGATGCCGGAGAGGTTCGACTGGGGCACCCGGGTCGACTGGCCCGCCACCACGAACCCGTTGGCGTAGGGCAGGGCGTAAAGCCGCAGCCCCCCTTCCGTGTCGAACGCCCCGCCGGCCCCCGCGGCCGCGCTCGAGCGAAGCTTCGGCGCGATTTCGAGCGGCGCGCCGTTGCGGACGGCGGTCGTGTAGACCGGCGACCAGGCCTGGTCGAACACTTCGACGAAGACGTCGGTGCTGGTGGTGAGATCCGCGGGCACGATCGGGGCACGCGGTGAGAGGTCGCCGCCCGCGTCGAGCGCCCGGACCGCCTCCGTAGCGCGGGTTCGCAAAGCGTCGTCCTGGTTGGTGACCACCCCGTGGGCGAGCAGGGCGTACAGCAGGAGGCCGAACAACACGAGGGTGAGGGCGACGACCGCCGCCCCGAACAACGCAAGCCTGGCCCGAAGCGGCAACTGTCAGCTCATTCGCGAAGCGCGTAGCCCGCGCCTCGGATCGTGTGCAGAAGCCGCGGCTCCCCGCCCAGCTCCAGCTTCTGGCGCAGGTAGCCCACATATACCGCCACCACGTTGTCGGTCTCCGGCTCTCCTTGCCAGACCGCGTCGAGCAATTGCTCTCGCGTCATGACCTGGCGTGGATGGCGCAGGAAGTGCTCGAGGAGCTCGAACTCGGTGGCGGTGAGCTCGATCGATCGGTCTCCGCGCCATGCGCCCCGGACCGCAGGCTCGAGCCGGAGGTCCGCAAAACGGAGATGGTCGCTGGGCGCGGTGCGGCGCAGCAGCGCGCGCACGCGAGCCAGCAGCTCCTCGTATGCAAACGGCTTGGCAAGGTAATCGTCGGCCCCGCTGTCCAGCCCTCGCACGCGCTCCTCGGTGCCGCCTAGCGCGGTCAGGAGGAGGATTGGAATCCGGCCGCCGGCGCGAAGGCGCCGGCAGACGGCGATTCCGTCCATGCCGGGAAGCATCACGTCCAGCACCACCAGGTCGAATGCGCGCTCACGGGCGCGGCGCAGCGCCTCCAGCCCGTCGCCGGCGACCTCTACGTCATAGCCTTCGGCGAGGAGGACCCTTTCCAAGGTGGCAGCCAAACGTGGGTCGTCCTCCACCACGAGGATCCTCGAGCTGGTCATGTCCACGGATATATAAGACCCGCGTGAGGATTTGATAAGCACCTGTCGAAATCCGCGCGACCCGCTCGCCAAGCTCAGGGTTTACGAAACGTTCCCGGCGATGTAGCCACATGGGCTGCGCGGGCCGGGGCCGGGGCTCCGGCCCAGCTCATTCCAGGCCGGTCAGCGTCACCCGCTTGTTGGTGATGAGCCTGCCTTGGGCGGGAGAGCTATAGCTGCCTGACGTCGGCGCGACGTCAGAGTAGTCCGCGCCGACCGCGATGGTCACGTAACCCAGGCCGCCCCGGCTCGCGTGGGTCGGGTCGAAGGCCGACGCCACCGCGTCGCCGGTGCCGACCCTGGTCGGGAGCACGACCTCCACCCAGGCGTGGGTTCCGCCCTGGCCGAGCAGGTGACCTGAGACGTATCGGGCCGGCAGGCCGCAGACGCGGCAGAGCGCGAGCATGAGGTGGGCGTAGTCCTGGCACACGCCCGCCCCCAGGGCCAGCGCCTCGGCCGCCGTGGTCCGGACCCCGGTGATCCCGTGCCGGTACGTCATCGACTGGTAGACCCAGTCATTGATGCGGTCCGCCAGGGGCAGGCCCCACTCGGCCGACGAGGCCAGCTCCTCGGCGGCGCCCCGAATACGATCGTCGGCCGTCGTGAGGCGGGACGGCTCCAGCAGGTAGCCGTCGGCGAGCCAGCCGTCGGCGAGACGGTTCGGCTGCTCGGCGTGGCGCTCGACCGAGACCTCGGCGACGAACTCGATCACGTGCGACACTCGCGGCGCGAACACTTCCACGACCACGTTGCCGAACCGGTCGCGCCGGTCTTCGAGGCGGACGCCCTCAACGTCGACCGACAGCTCGTGGCGAAGCCGCCGTTGGTCGCCGAAGCGTTCCGGAGGGATGACCACGAGGCGGTGGTTGAGGTCGCGGATCGGTTCGGGGTACTCGTAGCGGAAGGTCTGGCGCAGAAGATATGACGCCCGGCGCGCGCTGCCCCAGTCGACGGATGCGGGGTCGATCGCCATCAGTTCGACTCCGCCCTGTCGGCCCACACTGTCATCGACCGGAAGGTCGCGGGCCCGAACGTCGTCAGCATGGCGACGTCCAGCGCGTCGCGGCCACGCCCGATCAGGACACGCCCGACCCGGCGCTGGTTGTTGCGCGGGTCGAAGGTCCACCAACGGTCGCCCAGCCAGACCTCCATCCACGCCGCGAAGTCCATCGGCTCGGGAACGGCGGGCACGTACAGGTCGGGCAGGTAACCGAACACGTACCGGGCCGGGATGTTCAGGGCTCGGCAGAAGCTGATGGCAAGGTGGGCCAGGTCTCGGCACACCCCTATGCGGTTCTCGAGCACGTCCACCGCCGTGGTCAGCGGGTTGCTGGTGCCGTACTGGAACCGGATGTGGCCCTGCACCCAGTCGCAAACGGCCTGCACGCGGGCGCCGCCGGGCTCGGTCGGCCCAAACAGCTCCCAGGCCATCCCCATCAGCTGGTCCGACTGGCAGTATCGGCTGGGCAGCGTGAAGTGCATCAGCTCGCCGGGGACCTGCTCGATGGGCTGCTGGCCGGCGGACGACGCGTCAGGGTCCGCTTCGTCCGGCACCGCGACCACTGCGTCGTACCTGAGGAGCAACGGCCCCGGAGGCATGACCAGGCGCTTGACCGGGTTGCCGTACAGGTCGCTGTACTCGTCGACCGGCACGGAGGGTTGGGTCGACCACGCTTCGGTCACGAGCTGGTGACGGGCGTCCGAGCGCGGTCGAACCTGGACCGTGGCGACCGTCGGGCCGCTCACGTCGTACCTGAACTCGCAACCGACTCGCAGATCGATTGTCTTTCCCGTTGTCGCGATGGCGCAGACACTATAGCGGTGGCCCCCGTGAAATCCCTCGATGCCGGCTACCAGGTAAACGGCTTTTACGACGAAATGCTTGCGGGCGCCGGCCAGCCGAGACCTGCCTACCGGCGGCTCTACGATCACCTACAGGCGCTGGGCCCGAAGGAGCTGCAGCGCCGCCAGGACCTGGCGATGCAGATGTTCCGCAACCACGGGATCACGTTCGCCGTCTACCCGGACGCCGAGGGCACCGAGAAGGTCTTTCCCTTCGACATCATCCCGCGGGTCCTTTCGGCCCGGACCTGGCGGCACCTCGAAAAAGGACTGGAGCAGCGCCTGCGGGCGCTGAACCTGTTTCTCGATGACGTGTACGGCCGAATGCTCATCCTCAAGCAGCGCGGCGTGGCGGCGGACATCGTGCTCACGAGCTCGTTGTACCTGCGCGAGATCGAAGGCCTTCCTGTGCCTCGTGGCATCCACTGTCACATTGCCGGCATCGATCTCGTGCGCGACGAGAAGGGGGAGTTCTTCGTCCTCGAGGACAACCTGCGCACCCCCTCCGGCGTCTCTTACGTGCTCGCCAACCGGCACGTCATGAAGAGCGTGCTGCCCGATCTCTTCGCCGGATACCAGGTGCGTCCAGTCGAGGGTTATATCCACGAGCTCCTGCACCTGCTGCGCTGGCTCGCTCCCGACGGCGTCGACGACCCGACGGTGGTCCTCCTCACGCCGGGGCTCAACAACTCCGCCTACTACGAGCACCTTTACCTCGCCAAGCAGATGGGCATCGAGCTGGTCGAGGGCACCGACCTGGTGGTGGACCAGGACCACGTGTTCATGCGCACCACCCAGGGTCTGCGTCCCGTCCACGTGATCTACCGGCGCATCGATGACGCATGGCTCGACCCGATCTTCGGGCGCCAGGAGTCCCTGGTCGGGGTGGCGGGGCTGGTGAACGCCTATCGGGCCGGCAACGTGGCGATCGCGAACGCGCTGGGCAACGGCGTAGCGGACGACAAAGCGGTCTACGCGCTGGTGCCGAAGATCATCCGCTACTACCTTGACGAGGACCCGATCCTGCCCAACGTGGAAACCTACCTGTGCGGCGACGACTCCCAGCGCGGCTACGTCCTCGCCAACCTCGAGAAGCTCGTGGTCAAGACGGTCGACGGCTCGGGCGGGTACGGCATGCTGATCGGGCCGGAATCGACCAGCACCGAGCGGGAGGATTTCAAAAGGCGAATCACGGCCAGGCCACGCTCGTTCATCGCCCAGCCCGTGGTCGCGCTTTCTGTCCAACCCGTCCTGGACGGCGGCCGGCTGCGGCGCACCCACCAGGACCTCCGGCCGTTTGTCCTCACCGGGCCCGACGTGACCGTCACCTCCGGCGGCCTGACCCGCGTCGCGCTCAGGCCGGGCTCGCTGGTCGTCAACAGCTCGCAGGGGGGCGGCAGCCGGGACACCTGGGTGATTACCGAGGACCCGGTGGACGGCGACGATGCTTAGCCGCGCTGCCACGTCTCTCACGCTGATCGGGCGGCACCTCGAGCGGGCCGACCACCTTGCTCGGATCCTCGGTGTGCACGTTGAGCTGTCGCTCGACCGGCGGGACGAGCCGGGCCCCGAGTACTGGACGCGGTTCATGGAGCTCGCGGGCTGGCGGCACAGCGACACCGGCCGGCGAGACCAGGCGGTCGACATGGTGGTAGGCGGCACGCTCGGGCCGTCGGTGCGCGCCAGCATCGGCGCCGCCCGCTTGGCGGCCCAGGCGGTGAGGCCATCGCTGCCCAGCGAGCTCTACGAACAGGTCAACTCGCTGCACTGGCGGGTCCAGGAGTCGAGATGGCAACCGGACCTGTATCCGTTCCTCAACGACGTGCAGATGAGCATCCGTCTCGTCGACGGCCTACTTGAGGACACGATGCCGCATGAGGATGCACGCGATTTCGTGCGGCTGGGAAAGTTCGTCGAGCGGGCCGGCAATGTGGCGGCCATCGTCACCCGGAAATCGGCGGAGCTAGCGGACACGCCGGAGGACGCGCTCGAATGGACAGCCGTCCTCAAGTCGTGCTTCGCCTTCGAGTCGTACCAGGCACGCTACTCGGGTGGGGTGACGCACGACCGCGTCATCGAGTGCCTGCTGCTCGACCGCACCCTGCCGAGGTCGGCGCGCTTCTCCGCGTCGGTCGCGCTCGAGTCCGTGGTGAGGATCGACGGCAGTGGTCGCCGCTCGAAGCCGCGACGCGTTCTGACCAGGTTGTCGTCGATGTTCGAACGGGCCGACTCGCACGCCGTGGCGGAGCACGCCGTGGAGTTCGACACTGAATGCCGTTCGCTCCTGCGTCAGCTCGATGTGGCTCTGCGCGAGACCTACTTCCACCCGAGCAAGGTTCCCACCACCGTCATGGGCGACGAAGGACGCGCCATGCCGCAGCAGCAGCAGCAGCCACAGGGAGCACGACCGTGAAGCTCGAGATCGTGCACAGCACCCGGTACCTGTACTCCGGCCCGATCGCCGAGACCGTGATGGAGGTGCGGCTGCAGCCGATGGACGGGGCGGGGCAACGATGCCTCGAGTTCTCCCTCGAGCTGAGTTCCGGCATCAAGGCTCATGCGTACATAGACGGGTACGGCAACCACGTCCATTACTTCAACCTGGTTCGACCCCACAACCGCCTGGGCATCGTCAGCCGCTCGGTGGTCGAGACGGGGCTGGAGCCGGACCCCGATCCCGGCGAGGAGCTGGTCCAGGATTTCCTGCGCTTCCGCTCACCGGTGAAGGACGTCGAAGGCGTCCGCGAGCTAGCGCGGCGCCACGCCATCTCCGACTCGTCGTCACCCGAGGCGGTGGAGCGAGCCCTCGACGAGCTGACCCTCACCATCAGCCGCGAGTTCACCTATGACCGCGCAGTGACCAATGTCTACACCGTTGTCGACGACGTGCTCGCGTTGCGTGCGGGGGTCTGCCAGGACTTCGCCCACCTCTTCATCGCCGTGGCGCGCGCGATGGGCGTCCCTGCCCGCTACGTGAGCGGCTACATCCACTTCGCGGGGGAGAAAGGCGTGACGACCGCCTCGCACGCCTGGGCCGAAGGCTGGGTGGCGGGCAAAGGTTGGATCGGCTACGACGCCACGCGGCCGGTCCGCACATCTCAGAACCACGTGCGGCTGGCGGTGGGCCGCGACTACACCGACGCCGCCCCGACCCGAGGCATCTACGTCGGTTCGGCCAGCGGCGCGATGGAGGTCCGTGTCAGGACGCGCGAGCTCTGAGACTAAAAACGGCGTCCGCGCACGTGCTCGATGGAAAAGCTGGCCGTGTCGGCGATGAGCATCACCGCCATCACCCCGGCTTCCACAGGGTCGCCGACTACCAGGTCGGCGGCGTCGGGCACCGAGCCGGCCATGTTGGTGCAGACGACCAGGATCCCCACCTCGCGGATCTCGCGCACCGCGTTGGTGATGTCGCCGCCCATCAGGGCGCCAGCCAGGACGAGGGCCCGGGCCCGGTGCAGCCGCGCCACCGCGCGCACCGCGTCCGCCAGCTGCTGCTCGCCCACGAGCGGGATCGTGTCGACCGAGATGCGCTCCCCGCGGATGTTGTGCCGGTCCGCCTCCGAGACCGCACCCTGGGCCACCATCCCGACTTGGGCGCCGCCGCCGATCACGATGACGCGTTTGCCGTAAATGGTCTGGAAGGTTGGAACGATCGTGACCCTGGTCACCACGTCGAGGTCTTCGAGGTCCTGTACCAGTCGTGCGGTGTCGGCCGCGCCGGTCACCTCCATCTGCAGCTGCGCCGCGCCTGCCCGATGCTCGCCGCCGGCGATGTAAGTGATGTTGGCGCCATGGCGGAAGATCGTCTCCGCCACCCGGTAGAAGACGCCCGGCCGGTCTGGCGATTCAATCAGAAGACCGAGGACCTCCGGATTCACCCGGGAAAGATAGAACAGTGAGAGGCGATGCCGGGCTGTCAGCGCGTCACTAACCTACTTCCGCACTTTTGGGGGCGAAATCCATGTCGCCGCACCAGTCGATGCTTTAGCCTTACGCGAAATGCGCAGCCTGCGCCGGATCGGAATTGCGATCGAGATTAGCCGGGGAGGTCCCCCGACTTAGCGCACTCCGCTCGAGTCGTGGGACCTCCCGGCCATCCAGGTCGGGAGGTTTTTTTATGTCCAGCCGAAGAATCGTGGTGTACGACACCACCCTGCGCGACGGGGCGCAGGGTCCGGCCGTGTCTTTCTCCGCCTCGGACAAGCTACGCATCGCGCGACTCCTTGACGGCCTTGGCTTCGACTACGTGGAGGGCGGGTTCCCCGGCTCGAATCCGAAGGATGAGGAGCTGTTCGACCGCCTGCGCACCCAACCGCTGCAGACCTCCAGGCTGGCCGCCTTCGGCGCGACACGCCGAGCAGGGGGCACCTGCGAGGACGACGCCAATCTCGCGGCGCTGGCACAGAGCGCCGCCCCGGTGTGGACGCTGGTCGGAAAGAGCGACCCCTGGCAGGTGAGCACGGTCCTCCAGACCACCACGACCGAGAACCTCGCGATGGTCGAGGAGTCGGTGGCTTACGGGGTCGCCCGCGGCCGCGAAGTGATATTCGACGCCGAGCACTTCTTCGACGGGTTCGCGAGAGACCCTGAATATGCCGTCGAGGTATGCCTCGCCGCGGCGCGGGCCGGCGCATCGTGGGTCGTGCTCTGCGATACCAACGGCGGCTCGCTTCCAACCGACATCCGGCGCGGGGTCGAGGCGGTGAGCCACGCCCTGGACCGCGAAAGGTCCGCCTCGCGCATCGGCATCCACTGCCACAACGACTGCGAGCTCGCGGTCGCCAACTCCCTCGAGGGTGTGATGGCCGGCGCAGACATGGTCCAGGGCACCATCAACGGCTACGGGGAAAGGTGCGGCAACGCAAACCTGGTGTCGGTGGTGGCGGACCTGGTGCTGAAGCTGGGCCTGGAGGCGCTGCCGCGCGAGTCGGTGGAGCGTTTCAGCGACCTGTCCCGGACCGTCGCGGAGATCGCCAACCTGGCGCTTCCCCTCCAGCAGCCGTTCGTGGGCCACGGGGCGTTCGCGCACAAGGGCGGGCAGCACGTCGCCGCGGTGTTGAAGAACAAGGACTCGTACCAGCACATCGACCCCAGCCTGGTCGGGAACGAGCCTCGCGTGCTCGTGTCGGAGCTGGCCGGGCGGGGCAATGTGCTGGCCAAGGCGCGCGAGTTCGGTCTGGAGCTGGACCGCGACGACCCGCAGACCCGCTGGCTGGTCCAGCACCTCAAGGAGCTCGAGCACCGCGGCTATTCCTACGAGGCGGCAGACGCGTCCTTCGAGATGCTGGTCCGGCGCCTGCAGCCCGGCTACACGGCGCCGTGGACGGTGGCGGATTTCACGACCCAGGTCCGCAAGAACGGCCCGTCAGTGCACGCCGAGGCGACAGTGAAGGTGGAGGTCGGCGACGCCGTCTACCACACCGCCGCGTCAGGCAACGGGCCGGTCAACGCCCTGGACGCGGCCCTGCGCAAGGCGTTGAGCCCGCAGTTCCCCGGACTCGAGGGCGTCAGCCTCCACGACTACAAGGTGCGCATCCTGGACGGCGAAGCCGGCACCGCAGCGACCACGCGCGTGCTAATCGAATCAGGAAAGGGGCCGAAGCGATGGACCACGGTCGGCTGCTCGAGCAACATCATCGAGGCCTCGCTGCTCGCCCTCGTCGACTCGCTCGAGTATGCGCATTACACCGAGGGCCGGGCCGATTGACGGCAAAGCGACGCAGGCGCGCGACCCGCGAAGCCGCCAGGCAGGAGATTCCCGAGCCTCTGCGGCGTGACGTCCGGCTCCGCGGCGAGGACGATCAGACGGCAATACGAAGGAGCTTGCGGAGGTCGCTGGCGAATGTCTTCGTGTCGAGCGGCTTGACCACGTAGGCGTCACATCCGGCCGCGATCGTGCGCTCGAGGTCACCCTTCATCGCGAGCGCGGTCACCGCCACGATCGGGATGGATGCGGTCAGCGGGTCAGCTCTCAGGCGGCGGGTGAACGACAGCCCGTCTTCGCCGGGCAGCTGGACGTCCATCAGGATGAGGTCCGGCCGGTGCTCGGCGATCAAGCGGGCGGCCTGGATCGAGCTCGCCGCGACATCCACGTGATAACCCTCGAGCTCCAGGATCACGGTGGCCAGCATCTGGCTCGCATGGTCGTCGTCTACGACCAGGATCCGGCCGGGCTCGCAGGTCAGAGCACGTCCGGCCGGCTGCGCTTTCCCGATAAAGACAATGGCCATCCAGCCTCCCCCTGCCCGGCGCTGTTAACTCAGACCCCGGCACCAAGCATCATAGTGTTAAGTCAAGGCGGATGGACGAAACAGGAGGCGATGCGTGAAAGGCGCGTGCCTCAAGCGGCGCCAGGCTCAGGCGGTGGCGGCTCGAGAATTGCTTGCGTGCCGGCCCGGACGGGCGGCCGCGAGCGCATGCCTCAATTGTTGGTTGGCTCCGCTCAGATCGCCTCTAGCCTCGAGGATCTCCGCATAGATCCCGTGCGCTTGCGCCAAACGCTCAACAGCGGCGGCCGCCTCGAGCGCCTTGATGGCGGTGGCGCACTCGGCATCAGCAGCCTCATCGTGCCCCTCTGACGCGGCAATCCGGCCGAGCCACAGGTGCGCATCCGCGATGCGGCCCGCCGCGGCCTCGTCGACCGCCAGGGTCAAGGCTTCTCGGGCCAGCTCAGCGGCCTTTGCGAAGTTGGACTGGGTGAATTCGAGCTCGCTCAAGCTCAACAGGACGTCACTCCGGCCGGTCACCCCCGTCTCCTCGAAAAGACGCAGGGCGCGCTCGATGTGAGGTCGGGCCGACGCAGGCTCGCCGACCCGCACGAGAAGCAGACCGAGGTTGTTCTCGGAGCGAGCCAACGAGACACGGTCGTTCAAGGTTTCGTGGATCGCGAGCGCACGCTGGCTGTAACGGGACGCCTGGTTGATCTGGCCCATCTCCTCGTAGGCCATGCTCAATCCGCTGTAGGTGAGCGAAAGACGCCGCAGGTCGTGGACGCTGTCGCCGGCGGCGATGGACGCCTCGTATGCCTCGATCGCGGCCGGCCAGTTGCGGTTGGTGGAATGGACGCCGGCGAGAGTTCCGAGCAGCCGGAATTCGGTCGATGCCGGTAGGACCTTGAGAGAGCGAGCGGTCGTCAGCGCGCCTTCGACCAGGGAGAGCGCCGCTGGGTCCTGCATCAGGTACGCGCCCTGGGCCTCGGAGCACAGGCACTCGGCCGTCATCAGAAGGTCGCCGATGCGCTCGAAGTGAGCCCGCGCCGCGGCCGCGAGGCGGCGCCCGACGACCGGTTGACCGAGCCGCAGATGAGCCATGGCGACCAGGTGCCTCACCCTGGCCTCAGTGTCCGGGTCCAACCGCTGCTCGAGCAGGGTCTTCCCCGTGGCCACGACCTCGGCCAGTGCGCCGGTGGCCATGAGGCGCTCGAGCTCGGCCGTCCCCGCGTAAAAGGCGGGGTCACCCGTGGCGGGCGTCGCGAGGAAGAACTCGAGCGGGCGGCCGGTCCGCTCGGCGATCAACCGGAGCGTCTCCATCGACGGCTTCGCCTTCCCGGTCTCGACGAAATAGATCGCGGTACGGCTGATCTGGTCGCCGGCCACCTGAGCCAGGCTCAGACCGGCTTCCAGGCGTGCTTGCCTGGCGGTTCCGGGCTTGATCTCGACTCCGCGACGCCGTCCACGACGTCCCGATGCCTTGGCCGAGCCCACGGGAGGGCCCGGCTCACCCGGGTGCGACGGCAGGGCTGACACATTGCCAGCTTAATGCAGCCGAACCTCGCTTGACAGAAATGATTTGACGCCCGCCCGGAAGCCCGGGTGTTACAGGCAGCAGCCCACGGACCCTTCGGCACCGACTCCGACCGACAGGACCAGGACCAGCAGCGTGGCCAAAATCACGGCCAACAGCAGCTTTCGCATTGCAATCACCTCCTCTGCCGCGCAGACCGGCGCGGCGATGGACCCCGAGAATCAGCCGAACGACAGATCAAACGGCTGGCTTGGTGGCTAATCTGGCCAGGTGCCCTTCCCATCTGCGGACCGCCATGCCGGATGCCGCAGCCGCCCACCTCGCCACACCGCCACCGCCCCCAAGCACCCGAGCCCAACGGCGAGCTGCTCGACCTGGAGCCGGGCCGCGCCCTGTGCGCCCACGACCGGCAAGGCGCCCATGAGCCCGGCGGCGCCGGCGACCAGGATCGCCACCAGCACCCGGGCCGCCCCGAACTCGGCCGTGTCGTCAGCTCCGCCCGCCATCTCGCCCGCGCCGACATCGCATCGCATCGAATCCACGAGTGCCTCCCGCCTGGCCGTGCTCACACCCTCGAGCTGCCAGGCCTGCCTATGCATGTTAACTGACATTCCGCGTGACTTAACATAGAGAGGGAAGTGTCCACACCTCCTTCTCCCACCTACTCCCCCTTGCTGCGGCCCTCTCGGAGGGCACAGGCGAGCCCCTATGCGCCAGATCTCGGTGTGATGGCGGCCGGGCTCGGCTTGCGTGGCTGGCGCGCCTTCACGGTCGCCTCCGTCGTCGCCGGGACTCTCGCGGCAGCGTTCGTCGCCTGGACCGCCCTTCGGGTCGGCGGAGACCAGGCGACGATCGCCGTCGACGACATCGGCGAGGCGGTGGCCGCCTTCGTGGCAGCCGCGAGCTGCGGACTGGCCGCGGCGAGGAACGAGCATCGCACCCGGATTGCGTGGGGCCTGTTCGCGACCTCGGCGGCCAGCTGGGGGATCGGCGAGGTCATCTGGTCCGTGTACCAGGTCGGCCTGGCGGTCAATGTCCCATTCCCCTCGGCCGCCGATGCCGGTTACCTCCTGGCGGTCCCACTCGCGGTCGGCGGCGTGTTCGCGTTCACCTCCGCCCCATCCCGTCTGACCACCCGCGGGGAGGCACTGCTGGCCGGAGCCATCATCGCCCTGTCGCTCCTCTTCATCGCTTGGGCGATGGGCCTGGGCCAGGTCTATTCGAACTCACCTGCTTCGCCCGAGGCCAAGCTGATCGGTCTCGCGTATCCGCTGGGCGACATCGTCACGATCACGGTCCTGGTGCTGGCCCTTCGCCGCGCGCGCAGGACCGAGCTCGGCCGCCTTTTTCTGCTGCTGGGGGGCCTGGCTTCGGCTGCGCTGGCGGACAGCGCGTTCGCCTACCTCACCGCCAATGGGACGTTCGGGGCCATCGGCAGCGTCCTGGACGCCGGCTGGGTGGTCGGGTACCTGATGATCGCCCTCGCTCCGCTGTGGCCCACCAACGACGCGGAAGCCGTCAGAGCGGAGGGCCCTATCGAGCTGTGGCAGCTTGCGCTGCCCTGGGCGGCCGTTCTCGCGGCCTCGGTGGTCGCCGTCCACCTGGCCAGCACCGACCACGCGCTCGATCGCTTCGGCACGGTGCTCGTGGGTGGGGTCGGGATCCTGCTGGTCGGCAGCCAGGTGCTTTCGCACCGCGATTCGCTGTCTCTGCTCGTGACAAGCCAGCGGACGGAAGCCCAGCTCGAGCGCCGCAACAGCCTGCTGGATGAGATCGTCACCCACGCCCCGCTGGGCATAGCCCGCGTCGGCCCCGACATGAAGATCATCGACGTCAACCCGCGCCTGGCCGCGCTGCTGCGCTCACAGACGCGGCAGATGGTGGGAACATCGGTGGCCGCGTACCTTCATCCCGACGAGTTCAATCGTGTGTTCGAGACTTTCCAGCCCCTGTGGAAGGGCACGGTCGACACGATCGAATCCGATAGCCGCGCCGTGCGCGCAGACCAGACCGAGGTGTGGCTGCACTGGAGCGCCACCGTGGTGAGGAACACGTCAGGCCGAATCGACTATTTCCTCGCGATGTACGAGGACACCGACGCGGACCACGCCGCCAACGAAGCGGCCGCCGCCCACCTGGCGGGCCTGGAGCGGCTCAACCAGCTGAAGAGCGAGTTCGTGGCCCTGGTCAGCCACGAGTTCCGGACCGCGCTGGTCGGGATCCAGGGTTTCAGCGAGATGATCCGTGATTCCGACATCTCGCTCGATGACGCGAAGGGGTTTGCCTCCGACATCAACAAGGACGCGGAGCGCCTGAACAGGATGATCAACGACATGCTCGACCTTGATCGCATCGAGGCCGGTCGCCTGACGCTCAACGTCGAGCCGGCGAACATCAACCAGCTCGTGAACGACGCCATCGCCCGGGCCAGGGCCTCGAGCGCCAAGCATCTGATCGTCAGCGACCTGGATTCGCGCGATCCCGTCGCGCAGTGCGACCCGGACCGCATCGCCCAGATCATCACCAATCTCCTGAACAACGCGATCAAGTACTCGCCCGACGGAGGGGAGGTGAAGGTCACGAGCCGCGCTCGCGACGGTCACGTGGACGTCAGCATCAGCGACCACGGGGTCGGCATCGCACCCGAATTCGTGAAGCGGCTCTTCAACCGTTACGAGAGATACGAGAAGACGAGTGGCCAGATCATCGGCACCGGGCTGGGGCTCGCCATCACCCGTCAGATCGTCGAGCTGCACGGCGGGAAGATCTGGGTCGACAGCGAGCGGGGCCAAGGGTCCGACTTCCACTTCACACTTCCGCTCGCCGCGACATAGCGCGGCCGGCCTCCTAGCCGCGCTTCAGAAACTCGCTCACCAGCGACTGGAAATGGAAGACGCCGTTCTCGCGTAAAGCCGAGAACCTGCCGCGGTCGTACGAACGCGACCGCAGCCCTCGCTGGACCTGCTCGCACACAGCGATGTCCTCCTGCTGGATCTCATCGGAGAACGCGATCGTCTGCTGCATGGACTCCCACCCCTCGCCCGTGCCGGGCTCCGCGAAGAACCACTCGAAGATCGTCAGGGTGCGATCCACCCCCAGGGGCAGGATGACGTTGGTGCTGATGTTGTCCTGGTAGATGTTCAGCATCGTGTTCGGGAAGATCCAGTAGTAGAGGGCGTCGTCCTCGGCCCCGGGCATGCGGATGTAGCGCCGGTCCCGGCCGGGCACCTCGCCCGGTTTCAGCTCGCGGATGGGCGCGTGCTGCTTCGAGTAGTAACGGAAGGTCTCGACCCGGTACTGGTCGTACTCGAGCTCCTTGAACAGGCCTGGATGAGCGATGGGCAGGTGGTAGCCCTCGAGGTAGTTGTCCACGTACACCTTCCAGTTGCAGGCGATCTCATAGTCGCGCCGCTCGACGCGACGCATTCGGGACAGGTCGTACCCTGCGGCGGCGATCTCCGACGGGATCGCGCCGATCCACTCTGAGAGAGGCGCCGCGTCGGGATCGAGGTTGGCGAAGACAAAGGGCCCCAGCGTGTCGACGCGGATCGGGACCAGCCCGAACTTCGCCTTGTCGAAATCCTCGGTTCCCTCCATCTCGCGCGCAACCTGGAGCCGGCCGTCGAGGCCGTACACCCAACCGTGGTACCCGCACTGCAGCGACTTGCGGTTGCCCCGGGTCGTGACCACCTGCGCCGCGCGGTGGCGGCACACGTTGTAGAAGCCACGCAGCTTGCCATCCTGCGCGTGGGTCAAAAGGATCGGCTCGTCGAGGATGAACGTGGGCTTGAAGTCGCCCACGCGCGCCAGCTCACCGGCGTGCGCCACGAGCTGCCACGTCCTGGCGAAGATGTGCTCCTTCTCACGCTCGAGGACGAGCGGGTCCAGGTAGTCGGTGGAAGGCAGAGTCGACGCGCGAGCGACGTCGGAGCTGGTATCGATCTTGGCCATCGCCGACATTCAACCACCTCGCGATACGGCTGGGGGCGCTAGGGTGGGCCCGTGCAGCGCGCGACGCTCGCGGTCGTCAATGGGAGGGTTTGGGGCGCGGGGCCCGGCGTCACGGCGGTAGCCGTGACCGGGGATCGGATCGCGGCCATCGGCGGCGACTCCGACATCCGCCGGCTGGCCGCGCCCGCAGTCCAGCTGGTCGACGCCGCCGGCGCGACCATCATGCCCGCCTTCAACGACGCGCACGTGCACTTCCTCTCGGCCTCGCGCTCTCTCGGCGAGCTCGACCTGCACGGCGCTCAAACGCAGGAGGAGGTTCAGCGCCGGGTCGAGGACTACGCGAGGCGGCACGCCGGCCCGTGGCTGGTCGGCCGCGGCTGGTTCTACTCGGCTTTTCCGGGCGGCATGCCGGCCGTCGAGCTGCTCGACCGCCTCGTGCCCGACCGGCCGGCGTACATCGAGTCTTTCGATGCGCACACCGGATGGGCCAACTCGCAGGCGCTGCGGATCGCCGGTGCGCCACCCGGAGAGGTCCTCAAGGAGTCCGCGATGCTGCTGGTGACGAGCCGCATACCGCCGCGCTCGCGGCCAGAGGACGTCGAAGCGCTGCGCGCGGGGATGCGTTTGGCGGCGTCGAGGGGCATCGGGTCGGTGCAGGAGGCGGGCCGGGGGGTGAGCCAGCTCCCTTTGTGGGAATCGTTGCTCGACGGCGGCGAGATGACCGTTCGAGTCCGCCTCGCATTCGACATGAGCCCCGGGATTTCGATGGGCGACTGGGCGGACCGCCTTGCCACCTACCGGGAGGCTCGGCGCGACCACGGACCCTGGATCTCGACCGGCATCCTCAAAGCCTTCGCCGACGGCGTGGTCGAATCGCGGACGGCCTCGCTGCTCGAGCCGTACCAGGACGGGGACGGCCGCGGGGCGCCCCTGTGGGAGGGCGACGAGCTCGCCACGGCGGTGCGGATGGCCGACGCCCAGGGCTGGCAGGTCCAGGTCCACGCCATCGGGGACGCCGCCATCCGCCAGGCGCTCGACGCCTTCGAAGGCACCACCGCAGGACGTCGGCACCGGATCGAGCACATCGAGGCGCCCGCCGAATCCGACGTGCCTCGATTCGGCAAGCTCGGCGTGGTCGCCAGCATGCAGCCTCAGCATGCCGACCCGGCTCTGACCGAGGTCTGGCGGCGCAACCTCGGCGCGCCCCGCTCGGATCGCGGCTGGCCATGGATCTCGCTGGCGGAATCCGGCGCGAGGCTGGCTTTCGGGTCCGACTGGCCGGTCGTACCGCTCGACCCCTTCGCCGGCATCTCGATCGCGACGGCGACCCACCGTCAGAGGCTTGACCTGGCCCACGCGGTCGAGGCCTGGACCTCGGGCAGCGCGTACGCCGAGCACGCCGACGGCATCAAGGGGGAGCTGCGCGCCGGGATGCTCGCGGACATCGCGGTGCTCGACCGAGACCTCGCGTCGGCGCCGGCCGCCGACCTCGGCTCGGCCGCGGTGAGGGCGACCATCGTCGGAGGCAGGGTCGCCTACGAAAGGTGACGGGCCGGGACGTCGAGTCCCGGCCCGCCGAAGTGTGCCTAGACGCCCGGCGCGCCTGCCGGAAGGGGCGTCCCCGCCGTGCTCGTCGGCTGAGCGTTGACCGCGTGCCCGCGGCCGACCGCCCAGAAGATCACGGCGATGGCGATGAGGAACGCCACGGTGACGAGCGTGTAGATCTCGAAGGTCGATCGCGAAACGCCGCTGTAATCGGCGTTCCAGCTCGATGTGAACAGGCCGGGCCACAGAGAGAAGACGGTGGCCGCAACGACCCAAAACATGGTGAGGATCACGCAGACCCACGCGCCGCTCTGCCCGCCGGGGACCATGTAAGGCCGGCGGACGTGCGGGTACTTGCGGCGCAGGGTCAAAAGAGCCGGGAAGATCAGGATGTAGGAGAAGGTGGTGGTCGAGATGACCAAGCCGAGGACGGCGGCGAAATATCCGTGCAAGCCGCCACCGGTGACGAAGAAGGTGATGAACATGAAGATGGTGGCGATGATGCCGGAGAAGACGTTCACCACGATCGGGGTCCCAAAGCGCGACGAGAAGTAGCCGAGCTGCTTGGGCCCTGACCCGGCCAGGGCTCCGATGGCCATCAAGCGGTCGGACCCCATCAGCCAGGTCGTGCCGCTCGAGAGCAGCACGAAGATCACGGCCAGCGCGGCGACGTGGTTGAAGAAGGGCGCCGCGCTACCAAGCACGCTGCTCGATGCGAACTGATACGCCGCCACGAAGCCGGATACGTTGCTGAGGTCGGTCGACGAAAGGATCAGGACAACCCCGGCAATCGGGATCGCGTAGCCGAGGAACGAGACGAGCCCCGAGACGTAGACCGAGCGCGGGATGTCTTTCTGCGGGTTGTCCATCTCCTCGCTGGCGTTGGTCTGGAGCTCGAAGCCGATCCACTGGAAGACGATCACGCCGATGACTCCGATCAGGACGGTGGTGTCGGTCGGGAAGAACCCGCCCATGCTGCCGTGGAATCCGTGCTGGATTCCGGAGACGATCACAAGGAGAGCGAAGAACCCAAGCAGGGCGATCCTGAGCATGGCGCCCAGGTTGGGCACCCACTTCATATAGCGGAGCGAGAGGATGTTCATGGTCACCGCGACCCAGATGAACAGGAAGCCGATGACGACCTCGGCACCCTGGTTGCCGCTGAAGCTGCTGCCCCAAAGGGCATCCGACGCGGCGATGGCGGTTGCGGTCAAGGTGCCGCCGAGCCAGATCGGGTTGCTGAGCCAGTAAAGGACGCTCACTACCGCCCCGGCGAAGTGGCCGTAGGCCAGGCGTACCCAGTCGTAGGTCGCGCCTTCGGTCGGGAACGCGGTGCCGAGCTCGGCCGTCAGGAGGCCATACGGGATGAGGAACGTGAGCGCCGAGACGATCAACCAGAAGATCGCCTGCGCTCCGTATGAAGAGGACTGCCCGATCGTGTCGATGGCCACGATCGCGCAGATCGTGAAGAAGATCATGTCGAACCTGAAGAGCGACTTCTTGAGCTTGCGCTTTTCGGCTACAAGCTCGGCTACGGCGGCGGTATCCCCCATCCAACCCTCCCCTGGTCTCTGACGAACAGCTGAAAACGCGACAATTAGAGGGCAGAGGCCCGGACCTGTCAAGGCGGGGCCTGACGACGGAGGGTTTGAGATGGCGAGCACGACCAAGCGAGGGGTGCCGGCCGGACGAGTCGCCGAGCTCATCCAGGGCGAGGAGGAGAAGTTCCGGCGAGCTCGACCCCGCTCGCGCCAGCTCTGGAACGAGGCTCGCGAGGTCATGCCGCGAGGCGTACCGTCTTCGTTCCAGGATTCGTCTCCTCAGCCCGTCTTCATGGAGCGCGGGCACGGCAGCCGGGTCTGGGACGTGGACGGCAACGAGTACGTCGACTTCCACAACGGGTTCGGCGTGATGATCGTGGGCCACGCCCACCCCAAGATCGTGGACGCCGTGACCCGGCAGGTTGCGCTGGGCTCGCATTTTGCCCAGCCGGTCGAGAACAGCATCATCGTGGCGCGCGAGCTCTCGCGGCGCTTCAAGCAGCCCAAGTGGCGCTTCACCAACTCGGGCACCGAGTCGACGCTGGACGCGGTGAGGATCGCCAGGGGCTTCACCGGCCGTGAGCGGCTGATCAAGATCGAGGCCTCATACCATGGCCACCACGACGCGCTGATGGTCTCGGTCGAGCCGCCCCCCGACAGGATGGGACCGGCCGATTCCCCCGCGTCGTTCCCGCAGAGCGAGGGCATCCCCGCCGCCATCGTCGAGCTGACCACGGTGGTGCCGTTCAACGACCTCCCGGCGCTGGAGAAGGCGTTCGAGCATCACAAGGGCGAGGTGGCGGCGGTCATCGTCGAGCCGGCCATGATGAACGTCGGCATCGTCCTGCCCGACCAGGGGTACCTGGCAGCGATCAAGGAGGTCGCGCACAAGCACGGCGCGCTTCTGATCTTCGACGAGGTGAAGACGGGCGTCACCATCTCGGCCGGCGGCGCCACGGAGCGCTTCGGCGTGACGCCGGACATCGTCGCGCTGGCCAAGGCGATCGGCGGAGGCCTACCGTGCGGCGCCGTCGGCGGTCGCGACGACGTAATGGGCGTGATCGAGGACAAGCGGGTCGCCCAGATGGGCACCTTCAACGGAAACCCGCTGACCATGGCGGCGTCGAGGGTCACCTTGCTCGAGATCCTCGACGCGTCCGCGTACGCCCACTTCGACGCGCTCGCAGAGACGCTGCAGGGTGGCCTCGACAGCGTGATCGGCGAGCACGACCTGCCGTACCACGTCACCACGCTGGCGGCGCGCGGCGGCGTCACGTATCGCGCGCGGCGCGTCCGCAACTACCGCGACTACCTCGAGATCGACAAGAACCTGGCGTACCTGAGCTGGCTCTACCAGTGCAACCGCGGCGTGATCATGGCCCCGGGCGCTGAGGAGAACTGGACTCTTTCGGTCCAGCACTCGATCGACGACGTGCAGCGGTACGTCGACAACTTCGCCGAGATGGCCAGGGACCTGCGCGCGTAGAGGGGTAATCGCTTGCCGCGTCTCGGAGGCATGTACGGCCCGGACGTGACCTTCTTGGGGGTCGACCGGTGCGACCTCGAAGACCGCTCGACGTTCGCGGGCGCAGACGTCGTGATCATCGGCGGCGACTGATCGAATCCGGCGCGTGTCGCGGCGACCGCTTTCTTCAGGTCGGCCTGCGCGGATACTGGCCCGAGCCGCCGACCCTGAAGTGGATGGCCGAGCAGGGAATGCGGTCCTTTGAGATGCACGAGGTCGTCGCGCGCGGGCTGGACGCGGTGCTGGAGGAGGCCTTCAAGATCGCCGTCGACGGCTGCGACGGGGTCTTTGTCTCGGTGGACCTCGACGTGGTCGATCCCGGCATGGCACCTGGCACCGGGACCCCTGAGCCCGGGGGCCTCACCGGCCGCCAGCTCCTCGACGCGGTACGGCGCATCGCCATCGAGGTCCCCGTGGTCGGCGTGGACGTGGTCGAGGTCGCGCCGGCCTATGACTCCGCCGAGATCACGTCGTTCCTCGCCAACCGGGTGGTGCTCGAGATGCTGTCGGGGATCGCCTTCAGGCGGAGCGGCGGCACGTGGGAATCCATCCCCCGCACCCTGCTGGAGGGACGCTAGTCGAGGTAGGGACGGACCATCTCGGCCAGCTGATCCAGCTGGGCCAGAGCCACGTCGCGACTGTCGGGCGATACGTAGTAGATGAGCCTTTCGACGCCGGCCTGGGCAAGTCGCTCGATCTCCGCGGCCTCGGGCCTGGGGTAGTAGCTGACCGGGATCGGCGATCGACTGGCGGCCCTGGCCAGCTCCTGCAGCTCGGGGATCCGCTCGATGACGTCGCCGCGGTTGGGCATCCAGCCGTCGGCGTAGCGCACGACGCGCTCGAGGATCTTGGGGCCGCTGCCCCCCAGGACGATGGGCGGGTGAGGTTTCTGGAGCGGTCTGGGCCACGCCCACATCGGGCCGAAATCGACCATCGAGCCGTGGTACTCGGCTTCGTCCTGCGTCCAGATCGCCTTCATCGCCTCGACCTTCTCGCGCAGCAGCGTCCAGCGGGTGCTGAAATCCGTGCCGTGGTCGGCCATCTCCTCGCGGTTCCACCCGGCGCCGACGCCGAAGATGAAGCGTCCGCCTGACACGAGGTCCAGGCTCGCGACCTGCTTGGCGGTCTGGATCGTGTCGCGCTGGATGACAAGGCAGATGCCGGTCGCGACCAGGAGCTTCTTGGTGGCGGCGGCGGCCACCGTCAGCGCGATCAACGGGTCCATCGAGTGCCAGTAATGCTTCGGCAGCTCGGCTCCGCCAGGCCACTTCGATTCCCGGCTGGCCGGGATGTGCGAGTGCTCGGCGACCCAAAGCGACTCGAAGCCGCGGTCCTCGACCGCAGGCCCGAGCTCCGCCATCGAGATCGCGTAGTCGGTCGGAAAGATCGCGATTCCGAACTTCACCCCTCAATGGTGAGCCATCCCGCGACGCGGCTCGGCTCAGGCACCAAGGGCCAGAACCCCGAGACCAGCTGGCGCATGGCCAAGACCGGCAACGCCTATCTCCGCTCGGCCGCCTACAAAATGGCCGTGGTCGGTATCCAACACAATCCGGTCATCCGCGCTCACTACCTGCGCAAGCGGGCTCAGGGCAAGAGCGCGATGAACGCGATTGGTCACTCCATGTCCAAGGCCCTGGCCATCGTCTGGGGCGTCTGGCGTTCAGGTCGAGACTTCGACCCCGCCCTCGGAGGCCCCAGGACTTGACAAGACCCTATGGGTTCAGAAGGCCAGCGCGCTCCTGGAGGGACGGCGCAGCGGGGTGGCCTGCGCGTCGAGGGCGGCGCACAGGGCGGTGACCGCTGTGGCGTCAAGACGCGACCCGGCCTCCTCGTGCAGGACCCGCCGCGCCTGGTACTGGCCGCAGGCTTTGCGGTACGGCCGGTCCGAGGTGAGGGCGTCGTACGTGTCGGCGACCGCGACGATGCGAGCCTCGAGCGGAATCGAATCGGAGGTCAGGCCGTACGGATAGCCGCTCCCGTCGAGGCGCTCGTGGTGATACAGCACCGCGAGCACCTCGCGGCTCGACTGCCCGGCTCGGTCGAGCAGGTTCAGGCCCATCTCGGGATGGCATCTCATCAGGGTCCACTCCGACTCGTCCAGGGCCGTGTGCTTGCCGAGCACGGCGTCGGGAATCCCGGCCTTTCCGATGTCATGCAGCAGGCCGGCCCGGGCCAGGATCCTGAGCTCGGCGGCGCTCATCGACATCTGGCGGCCGATGTGCACGCACAGCCGGGCCACGCGCAGGTTGTGCTGGCGCGATTCCCGGTCCTTGACCTTGAGGCCCAGTACCGCGACCGCTTCGAACCATCCCTTGATCTGCTGTACGGGCGGTTGTACTAGCAATTGGGACTCCCTCCGATCACCGGCCGACGGATCGACCCGCGCTTTTGATCCGAACGCTTAGATCGACAACGGTCGGGAGGGCCGGTTTGGTCGCCGATCAATTCGCGGGCAGGCTACTCCTCGTAGCCGTGGTTTGTCTGCGGCGCTAGGTGGAGGACTGCCGCCAGTCGAGCGCCGGGCCCAGTTTCTTCTCGAACAGAGCAGCCACCTCGCCAGGTTTCGGGAAGCGGCCGGCCGACTCCTTGCTGAAGATCAGGCTGCCGTCGAGAGACACCTCGAAACGGCCCTTGCTCCCGCTCTGGAGCTCGACCGCTCGCATGATGGGCGCCCAGCGGCTCAGGAGCTCGCTCGCCAGGCTCACGGCCTGGTCAAGGTAGTCTCAAGGGACGCAGTATTCGATGCGCGCGTCGTGCAGCGGCGAGATCACGTTTCGATCATAGGCGCGGCTTCGAGGGCGGCTCCGCGACGACTACCGCGCCCGCATCCTGTTGTTCTTCGGGTTGTGCTCCACCTCCGCGAGCCCAAGAGCTTCGAGCAACGGTGGCATGTACATGCCGAACCTGCCTCGCAACCCCTTTTTCAAGCCGTACCAGCCGCCGACCGGGTTGGTGGACGACCTCCCCCATGCCTCGACGGTGCCTTCGGCGGCGGGCTTCTGCTCGTCCGCGCTGCCGAGCGGCACCCAGTCGCCGCGCTGCTGGAGCATCGCGTGAAGGTCCTCGATGGCGCTCAGGCGATAGCGCAGCTCGGTCTTGCCGACGATGCACACGATCGCCGGGGGGTCCAGGGTTTCGTCTCTGTACATCTGGTACTCGGACGAACCGCTCGGGGTCGTCAGCTGCCAGGGAGACTGCTTGGTGCCTGAACCTTTCGCTTCAGTACCGGGCATGACCGCCCTCCCACGTAATCGCCGCCGGCGCTCCGTCACTTATACGCTAAGTCGGGTCAGCCTCCAAAGACGTCCGGGCGGATACAGCGGGCCGGCGGTGGCAAGCGGGACGTCCAGCACGTAGTCGCCGAGGACCAGGTGCTCGACGCCCTCCATCGTTCCCGCCGGAAGCGGCTGGTCGACGACGATCGATCCGGCCTGCAGGCTCTGCCGCAAAACCATGGCCGGCCATTCCACGAGGTCGACGTCCACGGTCGCCACGAGGTCGGTCTGGGGTCCCCACGGCGTGGTGTAAGTCGCGACGGTCTGGTTCCGCGCGATCACCCGGCGAACGTGAAGCGCGACCTGCATCGCGGCCAGCAGCGTCTTGGCCGCGGAGAACGCGGCGGCCAGGGTGGCCTGTCCCATCACGCAACCGAACATCGTGATCGGGTGGCCGTCCACCGGCAGAACGGCGGCGAAGAGAAAGTTGGCGCCCGTGCTGAGCCCCGAGCCGGTCTTCATTCCGATGATCCCCTGCTGGCCGAGCACGGCGTCCACGTTGTAGACGGTGCCGGCGACCGGCAGCTGGGCCTGGGTCATCGACACGACCTGCGCGAACACCTCCTGCTTCATGGCAGCGAACCCGAGCGTCATGAGGTCGGTGGGCGTGCTCATGGTCAGCGGGTTGGCGCCGGAGGTGTCTGCGAACGTGGTGTGCGCGAGCCCAAGGGCCTTGGCCCGGGCATTCATCTTCATCACGAAAGCGGCTACCGAGCCCACGTCCCACCGTGCGAGGGTCTCCGCGAGGTTGTTGGCCGAGGGGATCAGCAGTCCCTGGAGCGCCTGGAGCTCGGTGATCTGCTCGCCACTGCGCACCGGGACCACCGACTCCTTGTCCGCGACGTCGCTCAGGTAATACCCGACGTCCGTGTCGGTGAGCGTGATCATCGGCCCGCTTTCGCCCTGCTTCAAAGGCCTGTCTTCGAGGACCAGCAGCGCGGTCATCACCTTGGTGACGCTCTCGGCGGGAATCGGCTGCTCGTTGCCTGACGTGCCGATGAAGCCCAGGCCGGCCACGGACACCGCGGCCGAGCCTCGGCTGGGCCACGGCAGAGGCGGCGCGGTGCCGGGCACGGTGTCAGTCGCGGGTAGCGCCGGGCTCGCAGCGACGGCTGGTATGGGCCGGAGATAGCTCCAGGCAGCCAGGCCCGTTACGGCCAGCAACAGCACGATCCCCACCCGCAACCGCATCTCGCCCAACCATAGCGAAGGCAGGTCTGGCGATCAGGCGCTCGCGCGTCGCAGGGCCCACGATCGCGCCAGCTCGGCGATGCGCACGGCCACATACGTCGCGAAGGCCAGCGAGGTGATGAAGAAGCTCACAGGGTGAGGTGAGTAGAAGGCGATGGCGAGGCCCAGCCAGGTGAAGACGAGCGCCAGCGCGACGCCGATGAGGATCGCTCGCGCCGGGCGGCTCGTGAAACGAACGGCGATCGCGGCCGGTGTGACGACGAGGGCGAAGATGAGCAGCACTCCGACCACCTGCACCGCCTCTGTGACGGCGACCGCGAGTATCACCATGAAAGCCATCGACAAGGCGATCACCGGCACGCCCTTGGCGCTCGCCAGCTCTTCGTCGACCGACGAGAAGAGCAGAGGGCGATAGAGGGCCGCGACGCAAGCGAGGGAGATCACGCCCGCCACCAGGGTCACCGTCACGTCGCTGGCGCTGATGCCGAGAATTGCGCCGAACAGCAGCGCGTAAGCCTCCGTCGCGTAGCCGCTGTACAGCGAGATGAACAGGACGCCCAGGCCAAGGGCCCACGCGAGGACGATCCCGATCGTCACGTCGCGGCCGCGCAACCGGCTGCCGAGCGCACCGATGGCCGCCCCCGCGACCACCGTGAACCCGAGCAGGCCGAAGACGGGGTCGATGCCGATCACGACCGCACCGGTGGCGCCGGCGAACCCGATGTGCGAGAGCGCATGCGCTGCGAAGGCCGAGCCACGCAGCACCACGAAATACCCGATCACGCCGGCGACGATGGCGACGATGGTCCCAGCCTCGAAGGCGTGGACCATGAAGTCGTAGTGGAAGAGCGCGGCGAGGTCGTCGAACACGTTCCAGCTCGGCAGGGGCGACGTGTTGTTCACCGTGAGGTGGAGGATGGCGTCATGCATGAGGATGGCTCGCCTCCTCTTCGAGGCCGACCACGAAGGTCCTGCCGCGGCGGTCCTTGATGACCTCCACCGGGGTCGAGTAGATCTCGGTCAAACGCTCGGATGTGATGATCTCCGCCGGCGTGCCCATCGCGACCTTGCCGGCCGCGACAAAAAGCACATGGTCGATGTACGGCAGAAGAGGGTTGACGTCGTGCGCGATGAGCACCACCGTGAGGTTGCGCCGGCGCGAGATCTGGCTGATCAGCTGGACGATGGCGCCCTGGTTGCGCACGTCGAGATACGACAGCGGCTCGTCCATCAGGAGCAATCGCGGGTCGCCGACCAGGGCCTGGGCGAGGAGCAGGCGCTGCTGCTCGCCGCCCGACAGCCTGCCGAGCGGCCGGTCGGCGTAAGACACGGCACCGACGGCCTCGATCGACGAGGCGGACGCCTCGCGCGCCCTCTTGCGGCCGGTCAAACGCACGCCCCACCGATGCCCGTCGACGCCCAGCCCGACGAAGTCCCGTCCACGCATCGACACCTCAGGGTCGAACGAAGAGCGCTGCGGCACGTAGCCGATGGCCGGGTTGCCGCGTAACGGCGCGCGGCCGAACACCTCGAGCCGACCGGCGGCCGGCGAGAGGCGGCCCAGGATCATGCGGATCAAAGTCGACTTGCCCGAACCGTTCGGTCCCAGGACCGCCGTGAAAGATCCAGGCGGGATGGAAAAGGTCGCGCCGGACCAGACCCTCCTCGAACCGTAGCCCGCGGACAGGTCGAGCGCGGCGACCGCCTGACCGTTCAGCTGGTCGCTGACAGCGCCGCCTCCAGGCTGCGGAGCTGCGCCAGCTGCCAATCCTGAAACGTCGCGTCTTGCGGCTGGAGCGTCTCGGTCACGGCGACCGTCGGGATACGGTGCGAGGCGGCCAGAACCTTGATGTCAGTAGTGACCGCGGTCGCGGTTTGGGAGTTGTAGACCAGCGCTCTGATCTGGTTGCCCGAGACCTGGTCCTGGAACTGGACCACCGCCGAGGCCGGGGGGTCGATTCCCTCCGAGATCGCGTTCATGAAAGCCGCCGGGGTGGTCAGCCTCAAGCCCAGCGCTGCTGCCATGTACACGAAGATGCTTTCGGTCGAGCCGATCGCCACGCCCGAGTACTTCTGCTTGATGCCCCCGACCTCGTCCTCGAATGGCTGCAGCGCCGCGGTGAGATCGCTGCGCATCTGGTCGAAGTAAGTGGCGTCTTTGGAATCGATGGACTTGTAATCGGCGGTGATGCGGTCCGCGGTGAGCACGACCGCCTCGGGGTCATACCAGAAGTGCGGGTTGTCCCCGGCCTTCTTGCCAAGTCCGGTCGCCACGTCCAGAACCTCGCGGCCGGCGGCCGGGTTGGCGTCGACGAGCTTCTGGCCCCAGTCGTCGTATCCGGCGCCGTTAAGGATGACCAGGTTGGCGTCCGCGAAGGCGCGGGCGTCGTTGGCGCTGCTCTCGTATTCGTGGGGGTCGGCGTTGGGATCGCTGACCACGCTCTGGACGCTCACGCGCGTCCCTCCGAGCTGCTCCGCGACGCTGCCCCAGAAGTTCTCGGCCGCGACCACGTTGATCTTGCCCGCCGGGCTGGCGGTGCCGGCGCCGCAGGCGGCGATGCCGCCCAGCAGAACGAGCAGTGACAGCGAAGCCAACCCACGCACGACGCAAGAGTATTGCACAAATTACTTGCGCAAGGCGTTTGGGCGTAAACTGGACGCATGGCCCGCCCCAGTCCGGTGAGCGACGAGGTCAAGAGCCTGTTCGCGGCCGAGCGCAAGCACCTGTGGTCGATCGACGAGCTCCACGGCGCCGTGGTCGAGGCCCTCGGTGCGGCCGACTACTCGACGGTCTTCCGAGCGGTGTCTGTGATGGAGAAGGACGGCCTGATCAACCGCGTCGACCTGGGCGACGGCAAGGTGCACTACGAGCTCTCCGACTCCCACCACGAGCACGTGCGCTGCGACTCCTGCGGGCGCGTCGTCGAGGTGCCCGGCTGTGTGCTCGAAAACGCGGCGTCGGCCGTCAAGGAGAGCACGGGGTTCGTCGTGACGAGCCACCAGCTGCTCTTCGGTGGGCTCTGCCCGGAATGCGCCTCAGCGCGTAAGGGCTAGGGCGCCACGCCCAGGCTCGAAGCGCGGCAGCGTCCGCTCGCGTGCTGCCAGTATCCTGCCTTCCAGTGAAGGCGCTGGTCAAAGCCAAAGCTGGGCCCGGCCTGTGGCTGCAGGAGGTGCCTGACCCGACGCCGGGCCCGGGCGAGGTGCTGATTCGCGTGCTCCGCACCGGCATCTGCGGCACCGACCTGCACATCGAGAGCTGGAACGAATGGGCGCAGCAGACGATCCACCCCCCGCTTGTCGTCGGGCACGAGTTCGTAGGGGAGGTGCTGCAGCTGGGGGAAGGCGTCGCTTCGGTCTTTCCCGGCGAGATCGTGGGCGCGGAAGGCCACATCGTCTGCGGACGCTGCCGCAACTGCCTGGCCGGCCGGCGTGCGCTATGCGCTCACACGGTCGGCATCGGGGTGCAGCGGAACGGCGCATTCGCCGAGCTCATCGTCATGCCGGCGATCAACCTGTGGCCCCACCTGGACAAGATCGACCTCGACGTCGCCTCGATCTTCGATCCTTTCGGAAACGCTGTTCACACCGCGACCCAGTTCCGGGTCGTCGCGGAGGACGTGCTCATCACGGGCGCCGGCCCCATCGGGATCATGGCCGCGCTGGTCGCCCGGCACAACGGCGCACGTTTCGTGGTGATCACCGACGTCAGCGACTACCGGTTGGATCTCGCTCGCCAGGTCGGGGTGACGCGCGCGATCGACGTCAGCAAGACGAGTCTGGCCGAGGTGCAGGAAGAGCTCGGCATGAAAGAAGGTTTTGACGTGGGCTTCGAGATGTCCGGGCAACCGAGCGCGCTGCGAGACATGATCGCTTGCATGGCCCACGGTGGCCGCGTCGCGATCCTCGGCCTGCCCGACCGCGAGTTCGCGATCGACTGGACGCAGGTGGTATTCAAGATGCTCACGGTGAAGGGCGTGTACGGCCGGCAGATCTTCGAGACCTGGTACCAGATGTCGGTTTTCACCCAGAGCGGGCTGGACATCTCGCCGGTCATCACTCACCGCTTTCCATACCACCGGTTCGAGGAGGCGTTCGAAGTCGCTCACTCGGGGCGGTGTGGCAAAGTCGTCCTCGACTGGACGGCCAAGAAGTAGCCGGTGTTCGACCGCATGCGATCGCATCTGACCACGCAGCTTGGTGAGCTCCGCGAGGCCGGCCTCGAGAAACCTGAGCGCGTGATCACGTCGCCCCAGGGCTCCGTGGTGTCGGTGATGAACCGCGACGTGCTCAACCTGTGCGCCAACAACTACCTCGGCCTGGCCGATCACCCGGCGATCGTGGCGGCGGCCAAGGAGGCTCTCGACCGATGGGGCTATGGCATGGCATCGGTGCGGTTCATCTGCGGCACGCAGGAAATCCACAAGGAGCTCGAGGCCGCCCTGACGGAGTTCCTCGGCACCGAGGACACGATCCTCTATTCGTCGTGCTTCGACGCCAACGGCGGCATATTCGAAGCGCTGCTCGACGAGCACGACGCCGTCATCTCCGATGCGCTCAACCACGCGAGCATCATCGACGGCATCCGTCTGTGCAAAGCCAGGCGCCTCCGGTATGCCAACCGCGACATGGAGGACCTGGAGAAGCAGCTCCAGGACGGCGCCGACGCGAGGTTCCGGCTGATCGTGACGGACGGGGTGTTCTCGATGGACGGTTACCTCGCGCCTCTGCCCGAGATCTGTGCGCTGGCCGAGCGATACGACGCGCTGGTGATGGTCGACGACTCTCATGCGGTCGGCTTCATGGGCGCCGGCGGGCGCGGCACCCACGAGCACCACGGTGTCATGGGCCGGATCGACGCCATCACGGGGACTCTCGGCAAGGCGCTCGGCGGGGCGAGCGGAGGCTACGTCTCAGGCCGCAGGGAGATCGTGGCGATGCTGCGCCAGCGTTCGCGTCCCTACCTCTTCTCCAACTCAGTCGCGCCTCCGATCGCGGCCGCGAGCCTCAAGGTGCTCGAGCTCCTGCGGACTGCCGGCGACCTCAGGCGGCGCCTGGCGGAGAACACCGCCTTCTTCCGCGGAAGGATGACTCAGGCCGGCTTCGACATCCTGCCCGGCGAGCACCCGATCGTGCCGGTGATGGTCGGCGACGCGGCGCTGGCCACGAAGATGGCCGGGATCATGCTCGAGAAGGGCGTTTACGTGGTCGGCTTCTCGTTTCCTGTCGTCCCCCAGGGCAAGGCCCGCATCCGGACCCAGGTGTCTGCAGCCCATTCGCGCGACGACCTCGAGCGTGCGGTGCAGGCCTTCATCCAAACGCGCGAGGAGCTCGGCGCCGTCAGCGCGTAGCACCCCTACAAGGGCTGGTCGGTTCTGACCTCTGCGCCGTCCTGGGCCCAGCGGGTGTGATAGGCGCCTTCGCGATCGGTGCGATGGTACGTGTGGGCCCCGAAATAGTCACGCAAGCCCTGGATGAGGTTGGCCGGGCCACGCTCGCGGCGGTACCCGTCGTAATAGGCCAGCGACGACGCGAATGTCGGGATCGGTACGCCCTGGTCCACCGCGGCCTTGACGACCCTCCGCCAGGCGGGCTGCGCCGACGCGAGCGCCTCCTGGAAGAACGGGTCGAGCATCAGGTTCGGCAGGTCCGGCGCCTTGGCGTAAGCGTCTTTGATGCGGTCGAGGAACTGCGCCCGGATGATGCACCCGCCGCGCCAGATGGTCGCCAGGGCGCCAAGGTCGAGGCTCCAACCAAACTCGCGCGAACCCGCGCCGAGGTGCTCGAAGCCCTGCGCGTAGGCGACGATCTTGGCGGCGTAAAGGGCCTCCTGCAGGTCGTCGACGAGCCCGTGGGGAGCTTGGCCCGGGCCGGGTCCACGGAGAATTCCTGCCGCTGCCACGCGCTGCGCCTTCTGGCTCGAGAGAGCGCGGGCGAACACTGCTTCGGTGATGCCGGTCAACGGCACGCCGAGCTCGAGTGCGGACTCGCTGGTCCAGCGGCCGGTGCCTTTCTGCTCAGCCTCGTCCTCGATCGCGTCCACCAGCGCCGACTGCGAGCCGCCGTCACGCTTGGCGAGCACGTGTGAGGTGATCTCGATCAGGTAAGACTGAAGACGGCCCTTGTTCCATTCGGCGAACAGCGCACCCAGCTCGTCGGCACGCAAACCGAGGGATTGGCGCAGGAGGTCGTACGTCTCGGCGATCAGCTGGATGTCGGCGTACTCGATGCCGTTGTGAACCATCTTCACGAAGTGCCCGGCACCGTCGGGCCCGATGTAGGTGCAGCACGGGCTGCCCCCGACCTTGGCCGAGATCGCAACGAGCATCTCCTCCACACGCGCGTATGACTCGCGCGTGCCGCCTGGCATGATGCTCGGCCCACGAAGCGCTCCTTCCTCCCCGCCCGACACCCCGGCGCCGATGTAGCCCAGGCCGCGCTTCTCGACTTCCGCGGCTCTGCGGCGGGTGTCGTGGAAGAGCGAGTTGCCCCCGTCGATG
>DATKSS010000111.1:0-73462 GCA_035531515.1 Candidatus Dormiibacterota bacterium
TGATTTACCTATGGCTGTATCAGGACGAAAGAGATTCGACGATGACAAAGTTGTCCGGTATGAGACCGCGGAGAAGGACTTCGAGGTCGAGGTTTCGCGCACCCTCAACAAATGGTGCGTCACCGTCTATCAGCTGCCGGCCAGGCAGATCCTGGTCCAGGACTTCTTTCCGGAGCGGTGGAAGGCTCTCGCACGGGCGCAGGACTTCATCCGCCTCCTGAACCAGCGCAAGAAGAAGGAAGAGGAAGGCGTCGGTTCGGGCGAAGAGGACTTCTGACCGCACACTGCTTACCGCCGCTCCCTCATCTCGGTAGAATTCAGCGCTCGTGAACTGGTCTGTGCTGAGGCGCGAGTGGGGGGCGGTGACTTTCGTGTTGACCGTCCTGGTCGGAGTGATCATCGTGCCGATCGCGCTCTACCTCACCAACCAGGGCCCGGCCCCAATCAGCACTCCGACCATCAGCACCGTGAGCAGCGCCCGCGCCAGCTGTGCTGAGACGGCGAGCCCGGTTCGGGTCTCGCCGACCCCTTACACCCGAGCTTCTAGGCCGAAAGGCCCCAGAGCAACCGCTCGCCGTTCGGCTGCACGATGTCCTGCAGAGGCAGGGTGAAATCGGCGACCGGCTTGCGCTCGGCGCTGACCCGCATCTCGATGACGTCCGACAGGCGCAGGCGGCCGACCATGGCGCAGTCGCGCAGGAAGGTGAAGACCACCGGGCGGACCAGGTTGAGGATGTAATCCGCGATGCGGCCGCCGTCGGCGATGGTCTGGCCGCTCACGCTGCGGTCTCGGAACGCCAGCACGACGACCTCGTCGCTGAGCATCACCGGCTGGCTCCATGCATATGCGCTGTCGCCGGCGCTGCTCAAAAGCTGCAGCACCTCGGCCAGCCGTCGAATGGGTGATTGAGGACCCTCGATCAGGAGGGGGACGTCACGCTGCGGCTCGTTGAATTGCTGCGCCCAGTACTGGGCGGTGAAGCCCAGGTCTGAGATCCCCGCGAACGGTGCGGGCACCTTGATCGTCATCTCGCCGAGATGGGGGTTTGTGGGATGCATGCTGGAACCCGCCTCTTTCATGCCGTATTAACGCACGGGAGGCCTCAAATGTGTCCCGCAGATCGCCCTTGGCAGCAGAATTGAGCTCGATGCCTCTGACCGGTACCCGCGTGCTGGACCTGACGCGGCTGCTCCCTGGGGCGTTCTGCACCATGCTCCTCGCCGACATGGGGGCGGACGTGATCAAGATCGAGGAGCCTCGCGACGGCGACTACATGCGCTGGACGCCGCCGCTGGTCAACGGGCAGAGCGCGCTGTTCACCGCTCTCAACCGCAACAAGCGCAGCGTGACCCTCAACCTCAAATCCGAGGTCGGGCGTGACCTGCTGCTGCGCCTGGTCGAAAAGGCCGACGTGCTGGTGGAGGGCAACCGGCCCGGTGTGATGCAGCGTCTGGGCCTCGGCTGGGAGGTCCTCCACGAGCGCAACCCAAGATTGGTCATGTGCTCGATCACCGGGTACGGCCAGGACGGGCCGTTCGCGGCTCGCGCCGGGCACGACCTCAACTACATGGCGACGGCGGGCGCCCTCGGGCTCAACGGCGAGCGCGGCGGACCTCCGGTCCCGCTGTCGGTCCAGGTGGCCGACATCGGCGGGGGTGGCTTGCAGCCGGCGGTGGCCGTCCTCGGCGCGCTGGTTGATGTCCTCAAGGGCGGCGAAGGGCGCTGGATCGACGCGTCGATGACCGATGGCGCCGTGAGCTGGCTCGCCCTCGTGCTGGCTGCACGCGGCGGCGGAGAGGAGATCGGGAGGGGAGAGCAGCGCCTCGCCGGACGGTACGCGTGCTATCGCGTCTACCGCTGCAAGGACGGACGGTTCTACAGCGTCGCGGCGCTCGAGCCGAAGTTCTGGATCGCGCTGTGCCGCGCGCTGGGCACCCCCGACCTGGTCGACTCGCAATTCGTGGAAGGGGCCGAGGCCGCACGCGTCCACGAGGTCATGGAGCGGCTCTTTTTGTTGCGCACCCGCGACGAATGGGAGAGCGAGCTGGCTGGCCTGGACGCCTGCTGCGAGCCGGTGCTCGACGTGGACGAGGTCGCCGCGCACCCGCAGGTCGCCGCGCGCGGGCTTTTGACGAATCATGCCGGCGTCGTCGAGGTCCGGCCGGCCGTCAGGCTGCGCGAACAATGGCGCCGCAGAGAAGCACCCGGCCTCGGGGAGCACACGGCCGAGGTCCTGGCCGAGCTCGGCCTCGACGCCGCGCGCTACAGCGAGCTCGCCGGCGAGGGCGTCATCTGACCAGCGCGCCGTCCCAGAGTCGCTTCACCTGCTCTCTGGTCTCCTCACGGGTGCCGCTGTTGTCCACCACCAGTCGGGCCAGGCGCCGCTTCTCGTCCATCGGCATCTGCGCCGCGATCATGGCCTGAGCCCGATCCTCAGGCACTCCGCGGCCCGATACCAACCTTTCGAGCTGCACCGCCGCCGGCACGTAGACGAGGATCACCTCCTCGTACATTGCCTCGAGCCCGTTCTCGAAAAGGAGCGGGACGTCGTGCACCACGATCTCGGCGCCGCGCTCGGCCGCCTCGGCCGTCCGGTGCGCCATCCAGTCCCGCACCAACGGATGGACGATGGCGTTGAGCCGCCGGCGTGCGTCGTCGTCGTGGAACACCAGCTCGCCGAGGCGCGCCCGGTCGATGGAGCCGTCGCGGGCGTAATCGCGGCCGAACTCACGCACCACCGAATCGAAGCCTGAGCTTCCAGGCGAATACGCGGCGTGGGCCGCTTCGTCGGCGTCGACCACCTCCGCGCCCAGCTCTCGGAGCATGTCCGCCACCGTCGACTTGCCCGACCCGACGCCGCCGGTCAGCCCGATGAGCTTCAATTGGAGTGCATGGGTGACGAGGAGAAATTCGATGCGGTGGTGGTCGGGGCCGGCCCGGCGGGCTCAGCGGCCGCGATCACCATGGCGAAGGCGGGCCTGCAGGTCGCCCTGCTGGAGCGAGGGGTCAAGCCCGGGTCCAAGAACGTCATGGGCGGCATCCTCTACAACCATTACCTCGAGGAGATCGTAGGGGACGGCTGGAAGCAGGCTCCGCTGGAGCGGCCGATCATCGAAGAGCGGCGCTGGATCATGACCCCCGAGGCGGCGATCGGAATCGATTACAAGAACCTTCGCAACCGGTCCCACCCGCACTCGTTCTCGGTGCTGCGCGCGCGCTTCGACGCGTGGTTTGCGGAGCAGGCCGAGCAGGCGGGCGCGATGGTCGTTCCGGAGACGGTCGTGGACCGACTGATCGTCAAGAACGGCCGAGTGGTCGGTGTCGGCACGGGGCGCGGGGACGATCTCTACGCCGACGTGGTGATCGTCTGCGAGGGCATCGGGCTCGGAGCGAGCCTGCTTGAGAAGACGGTGATCGACGGCAAGCCGCTGCGGCGGAGGCTGCGGGCCAACGAGGTCGCGATGGCGGTCAAGGAGATCATGCAGCTCGACCCCGGCCTCATCGAGGAGCGGTTCAACTGCGAACCCGGCGAGGGATGCACGATCGAGTGCTTCGGCGACTCGACCATGGGCATGGCGGGATTCATGTTCATCTACACCAACAAGGACACGCTGTCGGTCGGCGGCGGAGCGCTGCTGAGCGAGTTCAATCAGACGCTGCGAAGCCCGAACGAGGTCATGGAGCACTTCAAGAATCATCCGGCGGTCAAGCCATTGCTGCGCGGCGCCGAGACGGTGGAGTTCCTCGCGCACCTGATCCCGGAAGGCGGGTTTCGCGGCATCCCCAAGGTCTACGGGCCGGGGTACCTGGTCTGCGGCGACGCAGCGATGCTGAGCAACCCCGTCCACCGCGAAGGCTCGAACCTCGCGATGGAGTCAGGTCGCCTCGCGGGTGAGACCGTGGTCCACGCCAAAGAGGCGGGCGATTTCTCCGAGCGAAGGCTTGCCGAGTACAAGGGAAGGCTCGACCACTCGTGGGTGATGGCGGACATGAAGAAGTACGACGGCGCCGTGCCGCTGCTCGAGCACAACCCGCAGATGCTGACCAAGTACCCGCAGGTGGCGGACCGCGCGCTGGACGAGTTCTTCCGGGTCGACGGCACATCGAAGTGGAAGAAGCAGTCGAACATCGTGAAGATGATCCGCAAAGAGGGCGCGTTCAGGATGGGTTGGGACACCATGAAAGCGCTCTGGACAATGAAATGACAGGGGCGCAAACGACCGAGTACGGCCTCGCTTACGAGGGGCGGCCGCCTCGCGCTCCACGGGGAACGCCGGCTTCGCGGCTGCCCTAACGGCTGACGTCTATCCCGATCGTGTGGTAGCCGCTCGCTCCGTTCGGGTAGCTTGGGCTCGCCTGCGCGTCCTGCAGCGTCCCCGTGCCATCGGTCGCTCGGACCACCAGCGTGTACGCGCCCTCGGAGGGCGGCGTCCAGGTCGCCTGCCACAGGACCCATGTGTAGGGTGAGAGAGGGGGGCTGAATTGCGCCGGTCGCCACGTCGAGCCCCTGTCGGTGCTGTACTCGACCTTGTCGATTCCCCTCGTGCCGGCGAACGCGACCCCGGCCAGCGCCAACGCTCCCAGCTTGGCGATCCCGGCGTCCTGGGGGCTGTCGATCCTCGCCGTGGTCTTGATCACCGCGTTGTGGTCCCAACCCTGCTGCTCCCAGTAACCACTGCTTTCGCGGTCGACGAGGTTGATGGTCTGGAGCCATTTCGGCCCTTTCATGCCGTAGCGGCCGGGAAGCACGATCCGGGCGGGGAAGCCATGGCCGGTGGGGAGGGGCGCGCCGTCGAGGTCGTACGCCACCAGGATCTCGGGCGCGCCCTGCACCAGGCTCACGGGAACGCTCTCGGTGTAGCCGTCGACCGCGCTGAACGCGACCCAGGTCCCCTGGCTGCGAGGGCTGCTCATGGCGATGAGGTCGCGCAGGGGCACGCCGGTGAAGGAGCCGGTGCTGATCAGGTCTCCACCGACGTTGTTGCTGACGCATTCCATGGTCACGTACTGCGACACCGACGGCAGCGCGCGCAGCTGGTCGAGCGACAGCGTGAGCGGCTTGTCCGCCAGGCCGCCGACGTGGAGGCTCCAGCGAGACGAGTCGACCACGGGGTCGCTGAAGTTCTTGGAGACGACATAGAAGTTCTCGACGGGCGTGATCTCGGGTGAGACGCCTTTCAGACCGGCTTCGGGCGCGTTGAAGATCGCCTGGTACCAACCGGGCACGAGGCGGAATGCCAGGACCCCGAGGCTGACCGCTCCGATCGTGAGCGGAAGCGAGCTCAAAAGCCGGCGCCGGCCCGCGTCGGTCGCTCCCTGCGGCTCGGATCCCATCTGCAGCACCACGCCGTAAACGGCGAAGAGGGCCGCCCAGATCACCGGCGTCACCGGGCCGTCGTCAAGGCCGAGGAAGCCCGCCCCGCTGATGGGAAGGAGCACGGCCGCGACGACGACCCATCCGGCCGCGGCGAATGCCAGCGGCACGTACTGTGACCTCCACCGCAGGCCGGCGATGGCGGCGGCCGAGCCGAGGAGGCCAAGCGCCAGGACCATGGCGACGATGAGGCCGAATTCCTCGACGACCTTGCCCGCGTGCTGAAGCGTGTCGATCAGGAACCCGAACACGAAGCCTGGCATGAGGGAGAGGATCGGCTGGTTCAGCAGCTGGGGCAGCGGTCGCAGGCCCAACGCCAGGGCGGCCACGTACATTAAAGCGACCAGGGCGATCCCGGCGATGCATCCCCAACCGAATCCGCGAACCGCAGCCTGGCGCCTGGTCACCCTGTCCATGTCAGAGGTTTACCCCGGAAAGATACGGCGCTGCTGCTAGCATCCGCGGAACGGCATGGCGGGCCCGATAGTCGCTGAAGACCTTTATCGCTTTAAGTGGATCGACCACGTTCGCCTGAGCCGCGATGGCGAGCGTGTCGCATACCAGGTCGGCTGGGCGGACGCCTCGTCCCGGCAGAACCGCAGCCGCATCGTGGTCCGCCGCCTGCTCGACCCCGAGCCGGTGGAACCCACGGCCAGCGCGCGTCGCGACCACTCGCCCGAATGGTCTCCCGACGGCAGCCGGCTGGCATTCATCAGCCGGGTCGGCCCCGCCGACCAGCTTTTCGTGACCGAGCTCGCCACCGGTCAGACCTTGCAGGTGAGCGCAGTGCCCGAGGGTGTCTCCAGCCCGGCGTGGTCGCCGGACGGCTCGCGGATCGCTTTCATCGGTATGGTTCGCTCCGACCCCGGGGCGGTGGTCGACGACCCTCGACCGCCGGACCTGCCAGACCAGGTCCGCCGCACTCCGGTGGCCCGGGTGGTACGACGCCTCGACTACAAGCACGACGGCCAGGGTTTCGTCGACGGCCGGTATCACCATCTCTTCGTGGTGTCGCCGGAAGGCGGCGACGTTACCAAGCTCACCAGCGGAGCATGGGACGTGAGCGGCTTCGACTGGGCGCCGGACAGCACGAGGCTCGTGGTCGCGGGCAACGCCGAGCCGGGAGCCGACCTGCAGCGTGAGCTCAACCTGTACCTGGTCGATCTCGGGGCCAACCGCCAGCGCCTTGGCGGCGGCTTTCTGCTCAGCTCTCCGATCTGGTCGCCGCGCGGGGACCAGATCGCTTTCATCGCTCCCAACGGCCTGGACGCGGGCCTGCTCGAGAGGCTGTGGGTCGTGCCCCTCGCCGGAGGAGGTCCACGCTGCCTCACCGCCGGCTTCGACCGCGGCGTGAACGACAGCGTGATCACCGACATGCGAGCGGGTCACAGCACCCGCGTCTGCTGGTCGGCCGAGGGCGACCGCATCTACTTCCCGGCCAGCGGCCCGGGTGTGACGAGCGTTCACTCGGTCGATCTTGACGGCAACGTACGCGACGAGGCCGGCGGGCGGCGTAGGGTCTACGACTTCGACGTCACAGCAGGAGTCATCGCCTTTTGCGCATCGGACACGGACCAACCGGGCGAGCTGTACATGCTCACACAGGGCGCCGAGGCCCGGCTCACCTACCTCAACCCCTGGCTGCGCGACCGTTACGTCGCCCAGCCCGAGCACCATCAGTTCACCGCTCCGGACGGCTGGCAGCTCGAGGGCTGGATCCTCAAGCCGGACGGCCTGGACCCGAATCGCCTTTACCCGATGGTCATGGAGATCCACGGAGGCCCGCACGGGCAGTACGGGTGGGCCTTTTTCCATGAGCTGCAAGTCCTCGCGGGCATGGGTTACGTCGTCTTCTATCTCAACCCACGAGGTTCGGACGGCTACGGCGAGCGGTTCAGGCGCGAGGTGGTGCGCGACTGGGGTGGCAAGGACTATGCCGACCTGATGAGCTCGCTCGACCAGGTCGTCGACCAGACAGGCTACATCGACACCAACCGCATGGGCGTCGGGGGAGGCTCGTACGGCGGCTACATGACCAACTGGATCCTGGGTCAGACCGACCGCTTCTCGGCCGCGGTCTCCATGCGTTCCATCTCGAACCTCGTCAGCGAGTACTCGCAGCACGACATCGTGCTCTGGGGCGCGCTCGAGCTGGGGCCTCCGCCCTGGCCCGACCTGGACGAGCTTTGGCGGCGGTCGCCCATCCGGTACGTCCAGAACTTCAGGACCCCATTGCTCCTGACGTGCGGCGAGATGGACCTGCGTTGCGCGATCTCGCAGTCGGAGGAGCTATTCGGCGCGTTGCGGCTCCTGGGCAAGACGGTGGAGCTCATCCGGTTTCCCGATGAATCCCACGATCTGTCGCGCAGTGGCCGGCCGGACCGCCGGGTCGAGCGCCTGCGCCGGATCGGCGGCTGGTTCGAGCGTTTCCTCGGCACTGCGGCGGTGGACCGGACGTCCGAGGCCGCGACGCAGGTTCTGCGGGTGCCGGCCGAGGCCCACCGCGAATGGGCGAAGACGATCGCCATGTCCACGACGACACTCCCACCCGAGCTCGAGGAGGCGCCCTCGCCTGGAGCACCCGCCGAGGCGGCGACGGGAGCGCCGTCCGAGCTGGCTGGAGTGGAGGCAGCTGGTGTCGCGATCGAGGTCTTCCACCCGACTGACTTGCCGGCTGAATTGCCGACCGAGCCGCCCGCGGAGCTGGAGCCGGAGCCCGCTGGCGAACCGATCGAAGAGTCGAGGCTGGAGGCCGAAGCTCAGCCCGCCCCGGATCTGCCGCCCGCTCCCGTGCTGGAGGAGCATCTCCCCGCCGGCGAGCTCCCCGTGATCCAGCCGGAGATCCCCCCGGAGCCCGCGGGCCTCGAGCCCGAGATCGCCGAGCCGGAGGCGTTGCCCAACCTGCCCGAGCCGGTGCTCGAGGAGCAGCAAGGCGAACCCATCGCGGCGGCGGATGAGGCCCAAGCCGAAGCGGTGATGGCCGCCGAGCCGGAGACGCTTGAACCGGTCGTACCCGCCGAGCCGGCCGAGGTCGAGGCGCAGCAGGATGGTTGGGCACAGGACGTGGACCAGGCCGGGCCAGAAGTGACCGCCGCCGAGCCCCAATCCGAACCCGCCGTCGCGCCGGTGGTGACGAGCGCCGACGCAGAACCGGCGCAGCCGCAGCCCGAGCCGTGGTCAGAGCCATCTGCCACCGCCCCCGAGGGCTCGTCCGAGGAAGTCGAGCCTGCCGTCGCGAGCACCGACCTGCCGGAGCCGAAGGCGGAAGTGTCGCTGGACGAGCCGGGCTCTGGCTCAGAGCCGCCTGCCGAAGCGCTGGAGTCACCTCAGACCGAGCGGGAGATCACCGCGGCGACGCGCCCGCCGGCGCCGGCTTTCAGCCCTAACGTCACGTCGACCATCGTCGCGTGGCCCAGCACCTCGACCGCCATCCCCGCCGGCAATGGAAACCAGGTGGGATCCGACGGGTTCGAAGAGGCGACCTCGATCATTCCTGCCTGGCAGCACTCGCCCGCCGAGTCGAAGGCCACCGTCTCGTTGCAGGCTCTGCCACCCGAGGAGCTCGCGCACGGGGCCGGTTACGCCGCGCTGCTGACTTTCGAGAGCGGGCCTTTTGCCGGACGGATCGTCGCGCTGCCGAGCCAGATGGTCTCCATCGGCAGGGCGCCGGACAATGACGTCGTCGTCGGAGATCCCGCCACTTCCGGCCACCATGGCAGGATCGAGGTGCGGATCGGGTCTTTCTGGATCAGCGACCTCGGCAGCACGAACGGGACGCTCGTGAACGGCGAGCCCGTGATCGAAAAGCAGCTGTCCGACGGCGACCTGATCGCGGTCGGTCAGAACACGATGCGCTTCACGCTGGAGTCGTAGCTAGGCCGGTCCGGCCGCGGCTTCGGATCTCAAGGCTTTGAGCAGCACGTCAAACTCGCCGGCGTGGACTCTGATGTGAGAGATGGCCGGACGGGCGAGGAGCTGCCAGGCCGGGAGACCGTCGAGGTCCTGGACCGCCGCCCAGACCGCCGGCTCCAGGTAGTCCGCGCGGCTTGACTGATTGGCCCTTAAAGGGACCCTGGCGTCGAGGGCGGCCTCCGGCTGACGGTCAAGCCACCCTGTCGCCGCCGCGCGCACCTCGCCGAGGTAGTCGATCACATCCGCTCTTGAAGTCGTGGCGGGTACCTGGTCGGCCACCGAGTCGGGAATTCCCGCACCGTAAAGCGCGCTCCTGGGGAACCGCTCACGCCATCTCGGCCCGTCTGCCACCTCGGGCTGCCCCGCGATCGCGGAATGCACCGTCCAGTCGACGATTCGCGCACAGTGCCACAGGATGAACCCGAGCTTGCTCGTCCCTGGAAGGGCGCGCCGGTCCCACTCCTGGTCACCCAATTCTTCGAGCCGCCCCCGGATGAGGTTGAACGAACCGTCGAGCTGTAAGCGAAGCACGTCCTTACCGGTCATCTGGCCTCCTGCCTCTCAAGCTTGGGCGAGCGCCGTGCAGTTGGCGGCCGCCTCTCGCAACCTGCTGGTGAAATCCTCGACGTCGCGCACGATGCCGGGTCGGCGGTCAGGCCGAAATAGGCATTTCCGTTATAGGAGACGATCGCCACGCCGAGCCCCATGGCCGGGTACAGCGGCGCGAAAGGCCACACCTCCACGAGCTCCGCGCCGCCCGAGTAAAGCGGGAACTGTGGACCGGGGATGTTGGTCACGTTGATGTTGGCGCCCGCCTGCGGCGTCGACATCAACCGACCCGCCAGCACGAGCAGGGACGGTGGCGCCCAGTCCGCCAGACCTGCCAGCTTGTCGGCGGCGACGGCCTGCCGCGTCCGCTTCAAGTCGCCAGTGGTCACGTTGATGCGCCGGAGGCGGTCCTCGATGCTCAGCGCTCCCGTCGGCAGCTCGAGGACCATGCCACTGATCTGGTTGCCGAGGCGACCTCTCCCATCGTCGGTGCGAATGCTCACGGGGCAGAAGACACGCACCTTCTCCGGCACGCCCTCGCCCCTCGATTTGAACCATCGGAACAGGCTTTCGGAGACCACGGCCAGGACGGCATCGTTGACCGTGCATGCGTAGCGGTCTTTCAGGGACTTGAACGCGCTGAGGGGCACCTTCAATCCTCGCCCCGTGCGCTGCGGCCCGATCTTGCGGTTGAAGAACAGGTCGGGCCGTGGCGTTACCACCTTGCCGGTGAAATCGACCAGGCCCTTCCACGGTAGGCGCCGAGTCCTCCATAAGGCCGGGGTCCGGGTGCGCTCAGGCGTCGCCGGCCGCTCCGCGTACAGGAACCACGCGTCGCGCGCGGACAGCGGCTCCCAGTAGGGACCGGCCGCTTTTACGTCCACGGCGGCCATCGTAAGTGCGTCGGTACCCTTGTGGACCGTTGGCGATCATCGAGGAGATCTGGCGTTATCCCGTCAAGTCGATGGCGGGCGATCGTGTCCAATCATGTCTGGCCGGTGAGGACGGGCTGGAGGGCGACCGACGTTGGGCCCTGGTCGACGGAGCCCCTAACCGAGCGGGGAAGCTGCTGACCATCCGCCAGCACGAGCGCCTCATGACCTACCGCGCCAAGCTGTCGGGGGAGGGGGTCGAGGTCTTGACGCCGGGTGGCGGGTTGCGCGCCCTGGACGACCGGCTCCTCGGCGAGCTCGCCGCCGAATCGGGCAGGCCGCTGCAGCTCCGCGAGCGTCCCGGGGCCAACTTCGACGACTCGCCGGTGCTGGTCGTCAACCTCGCCAGCATTCGCGCCTTCGCCGCCGAGGCGGGGCAGCAGGTCGACCACCGCCGGTTCAGGGCCAACGTCTACGTCGACGGACTTGCGCCGGAGGGGGAGCTCGAGTGGCTCGGCCGGCGCATCCAAGCCGGCGAAGCCGAGCTCCTGGCTGTGCTGAGGTGCGAGCGATGTGTCGTCATCACGCGCGATCCAGACACGACGGTGAGCTCTCCGGAGCTGCTCCGGCGCCTGGCCGAGACCCATGACACCTGCATGGGCGTCTACTGCCGAGTCACCCGCCCGGGACGGCTGGCGGTCGGCGATCTCGTAGGTCTGTAACCTTCAAGCGCAAGGTTCAGTCAAGACTGGGGAGGAACGCTATGAGCGTCAAGGCATTTTCGAGCGAGTGGGCTGGAAAGTTCGAAGAGCAGATCAACAAGTCCAACGTTTACAAAGCGGCGGCCAAGGGCTGGAAGTGGACGGTCGGCCTGGTGGTGGAAGCCGAGCCGGACAAGCATTTCCCGGAGACCAGGGGCGTGGTGATGGACCTCTTCGACGGCCAGGCGCGGGCCATCAAGGTCGGGCCGGCCGCCGACGCGCAGAAGTGCGACTTCGTCGTCACGGCCCCGTACTCGCGCTGGAAGCAGGTCGCGACCAAGGAGCTAGACGCCACCAAGGGGATGCTGCAGGGCAAGCTCAAGCTGAAGGGGGACCTTCCCACGATCGTGCGCTACACCAAGGCGACGCAAGAGCTCACGGAGTGCACGACCCGGGTCGAGGTCGAATGGCCCGACGAAAAGTAAAGACGCAAGGCAAGAGGATTCCCCTGGTCGACTACGCGGACATCGAGCCGAGCGCGTTCGCCTCAATGCTGGGCGGTCTGATCGAGGCCAACGTCAAAGCCCGGCCCGAGCGGCAGCGCGACTTCGACGGCCTCGTCGCCCGGGTGGGGATCTGGGTGACGGACATCGACGAGGGCGTGACCCTCGACTTCAAGGGCGGTTCGATGACCGTCCACAACGGCCTCCGGCCGCGGCGCACCATCACCATCCGCGCCGAAGCCGAAACGGTGATGAACCTGAGCAACCTGAAGATTGGATTCCTCGGGCTGCCCGTTTACTACGACAGCGTCGGCAGGGGCGTGGCGCTGAAGCTCGTGCGGGGCAAGCTCCGGATCGAAGGCCTGCTCGGCAACATCTCCACCCTCAACACGGTCACGCGAATCTTTTCGGTGCAGTGACGACGCTCGCCGTGGTCGGCGCCGGGAGCATGGGCGCACAGATCGCGCAGCAGGCGGCTGTCCACGGCATCGAGGTGCGGCTGCAGGACCAGAGCGAGGAGCAGCTCCGCAAAGCGGTCGAGTCGAACCGCGCTCACATCATGAGACGGGTCGAAAAGGGAAAGCTCGAACCATCCGCCGCCGAGGCAGCGCTGGGGCGTGTGCACACGACCACGGACCTGCGCGGTGCGGCTGCCGGCGCCGACTTCGTCATCGAGGCGGTTTTCGAGGACCTTGAGGTCAAGCGCGCGATCTTCGCCGAGCTGGACCGGATCGCCCCGCCTCAGACGGTCCTCGCGAGCAACTCTTCGACCATGGGCATCAGCAAGATCGCCGGCGCGACGTCGCGGCCCGGGCTCTGCGTCAACATGCACTTCTTCTACCCGGTGCTGGTGATGGACCTGGTGGAGATCGTGCGCGGGCCGTCGACCTCTGACGAGACGGTCGAGCGCGCGATGTCGGTGGCGCGCGAGATGGGCCGCACGCCGGTGCTCCTCAACAAGGAGATCGACGGCTTCATCGTCAACCGCGTCCTGCACTCGGCGACGCAAGAGGCCTACCGGCTGCTCGACGCCGGCGTGGCCTCTTTCGAGGACATCGACACTGCGGTCGAGAAGGGTTTGAACTGGCCCATGGGACCGTTCCGGCTCGGAGACTTCAGCGGCCTCGACGTGACGTACAAGGCGCGCCTCCACATGTTCCGTACGACGGGCGACGAGCGGTTCAAGCCGTCGCCTCAGCTCGAGGCGAAGGTCAGGGCCGGCAAGCTTGGCCGCAAGACCGGCGAAGGCTGGTATCGGTATCAGCGGTGAGAATCCATCACGTCGGCATCGCGGTCTCGGACCTCGACCAGTCGATCGAGCTCTACCGGTCGGTCTTCGGCGCGGAGCTGCTGGACCGCATGGCCAACGAGAACGAGGGACTCGAGGCCGCCTTCATGCGCATGGGCGACTCCGAGGTGGAGCTGATGGCGCCGACGAGGGTGGACTCGCCGGTGGGCAAGTTCGTGGCCAGGCGCGGGCCAGGACTGCACCATGTCGCGTATGCGGTGACCGACCTCGGTAAGGCGATCGAAGAGGTGCGGGCGGCGGGCCTGGAGCTCATCGACGCCGAGCCGCGGATGGGGATGCACGGCGCGCGCATCGCATTCATCCACCCGAAGAGCGCCGTCGGAGTGCTGACCGAGCTCGTCGAGGCATGACCGACCCGCGCTCGAACGACAGCGGCCTGCCTCTCAAGCCCGTGTACTCGGCCGCGGACCGCACCGCCGAGGAGCCGCCTCCGGGGACATTCCCGTTCACGCGCGGGATACACAGGGACATGTACCGCGGGCGGCTGTGGACGATGCGCCAGTACGCGGGCTTCGGCAGCGCGGCCGAGTCGAACAAGCGATACAAGTTCCTTCTCGAGCAGGGGCAGACCGGCCTCTCGGTCGCCTTCGACCTGCCGACCCAGATCGGCTACGACTCGGACCATCCGATGGCCAACGGCGAGGTCGGCAAGGTCGGCGTCGCGATCGACTCGCTCGAGGACATGGAGGTGCTGCTCAAGGACATCCCGCTCGACAAGGTCTCGACGTCGATGACCATCAACGCCACCGCCTCGATGCTGCTGCTGCTCTACGAGGTGGTGGCGGAGAAGCAGGGATGCCCCGCGGAGAAGATCACCGGCACGGTGCAGAACGACATCCTCAAGGAATACGCCGCGCGAGGGACGTACATCTTCCCGCCCAAACCCTCGATGCGGCTGATCACCGACCTCTTTTCGTATTGCGGCCGGCATCTACCGAGCTGGAACACGATCTCGATCTCCGGCTACCACATCCGCGAGGCGGGCTCGACGGCGGCGGAGGAGATCGCGTTCACGCTCGGCCACGCGATCGCGTACGTCGAGGCCGCGAAGGTCGCCGGGCTGGCCGTCGACGATTTCGCGCCGCACCTCTCCTTCTTTTTCGCCTCGCACATGGACTTCTTCGAAGAGGTGGCCAAGTTCCGCGCCGCCAGGCGCATCTGGGCGCGCATCATGCGCGACCGCTTCCACGCGACCGACCAGAGGTCGCTGGCCCTGCGTTTCCACACGCAGACGGGCGGGGTGACGCTGACCGCGCAGCAGCCGCTGACCAACGTCGTCCGGACCGCGCTCGAAGCCATGAGCGCCGTGCTCGGCGGCACGCAGTCGCTGCACACCAACGGTTACGACGAGGCTCTCGGCTTGCCGTCTCAAAGCGCGGCCGAGCTCGCCCTGCGGACGCAGCAGGTGATCGGATACGAGACCGCGGTCCCGCTGGTCGCGGATCCCCTCGGCGGCTCGTACTACGTGGAGAGCCTCACCGACAAGGTCGAGGAGGAGGCGCTCGCGATCATGGCGGAGATCGACGAGCTAGGCGGAGCTGTCGCGTGCATCGAGGCCGGTTGGACCCAGCGGCGGATCGCCGACAGCGCCTACCGGCTGCAGCAGAGGATCGAGGCCGGCGAGCGCGTGGTCGTGGGCGTCAACCGCTACACCGAGACGCAATCGTCCCCCGTCGAGATCACCAGGATCAGCCCGCAACACCAGGTGGCACAGACAAAAGCCCTCAAGCGGCTGCGCGCCAGGCGTTCCCAAGAAACGGTTTCGCGGGACCTGGTCGAGCTCGAGCGCGTGGCGCGCGGCTCGGGCAACCTCATGCCGCCGCTCAAATCTGCGCTGTCCGATTACGCGACGATTGGCGAGTGCTGCGCGGTGCTCCGCGGAGTCTTCGGCGAATATCAGCCAGGAGAGGTGGTGTGATGAGCGACCAACCGAACGTGATCCCGATGATCGCTTATGGGTACGGGCCCAGCGATGCTAGGGCCACCATACTGTCGCCGGTGGAGGAAGGCGCGGTCGAGAAGAGATACCGGGCCGAAGACCTCGAAGGTCACCGCCGGATGCTCACTCAAAGCTGATGCCGGAAACTCCGCCGCGTCATCGCAAGGTCGACCCGCTAAACCAGCTTCGCCAGCGCAGGTATGAGGCGGGCCACGGAGACGCCGAGGCGTTCAACCGGCAGCATTCGAAGGGCAAGCTGACCGCGCGCGAGCGGATCGCTCGCCTTGTCGACCGCAACTCGTTCGAAGAGATCGACATCTTTGCCACGCACCGCGCCCGCGGTTTCGGCATGGAGGAGAGGCGAATCGCGGGTGACGGCGTCGTGACAGGCATGGGCAAGATCGAAGGTCGCGACGTCGTGCTGTTCAGCCACGATGCCTCCGTCTTCGGCGGGTCGCTCGGCGAGGTGTTCGCCGAGAAGGTGATCAAGGTCATGGACCTTGCACTGCGCAACCGGATCCCGATCATCGGCATCAACGACTCGGGTGGCGCACGCATCCAGGAGGGCGTGGTCTCGCTCGCCGGTTACACCGAGATCTTCTGGCGCAACGTCGAGGCCAGCGGTCTCATCCCGCAGCTGAGCCTCGTCCTCGGGCCGTGCACCGGGGGCGCGGTCTACTCTCCCGCGATCACCGACTTCACCTTCATGGTGCATGGCGTGGGCTACATGTTCATCACCGGCCCGGAGGTCATCCGGGTGACGACAGGTGAGGAGGTGACTTTCGACTCGCTAGGGGGGGCCGAGGTGCACAACGTCAAGTCCGGTGTGGCCCACTTCCTCGCGGAGAGCGAGGACGAGTGCTTTGCGCAAGTGCGCCGTCTGTTCAAGTACATCCCACAGAACTGCGAGGAACCGCCGGCGGCGGTCGAGGTCACCGACGACCCGGAGCGGGAGGCGCCGGGCCTCGCCACGATCATCCCCGACAACCCGAAGGAGCCCTACGACATCAAGCAAGTCGTCCAGATGGTCGTCGACCACGGCGATTTCTTCGAGGTCCAGCCCTACTTCGCGATGAACATCGTCGTGGGCTTCGCTCACCTTGACGGCCATCCCGTCGGGGTGGTCGCCAACCAGCCGAAGGTGATGGCGGGAGCGCTCGACATCAACGCATCGGTCAAGGCGGCACGCTTCGTGCGCTTCTGCGACGCGTTCAACATCCCGCTGGTCACGTTCGTCGACGTCCCGGGCTTTCTCCCCGGCACGGCCCAGGAGTACGGCGGGATCATCCGTCACGGGGCCAAGCTCCTGTACGCGTACAGCGAGGCGACGGTGCCGAAGCTCACCGTCATCACGCGAAAGGCGTACGGGGGCGCGTACTGCGTCATGTGCTCGAAGCACGTCCGCGCCGATTTCAACGTCGCTTGGCCGACCGCCGAGATCGCGGTCATGGGTCCGGAGGGGGCGGTCAACATCATCTTTCATCGTGAGCTGGAGGCGGCGCCGGACCCCGTGGGACGACGGCGTGAGCTGGTCACCGAGTACACCGAGCGATTCGCCAACCCGTACATCGCGGCGGAGCGGGGGTACATCGACGACGTGATCGAGCCGGGCCGGACGCGGCTGGAACTGATCCGGGCGCTGCGAATGGCGATGCGCAAGGAGAGGCGCCGCAGCCCACGGTGGCACGGGAACATCCCGTTGTGAGCGGTCAATACACTTAGCGTGATTTGAAGCTCCTCGAGTACCAGGCCAAGGAAGTGCTTTCCTCGCTTGGCATCGCAATCCCGCCGGGCCGCGTGGCGCACACACCTGACGAGGCAGCCGCCGCGTGCGCTGAGCTGGGCCCTGTCGCCGTCAAGGCCCAGGTACCGGTGGGAGGCCGTGGCAAGGCCGGCGGCATCAAGCTCGCCAAGTCGCCTGACGAGGCACGCGCCGCTGCGGCGCAGATCATCGGAATGGAAATCAAGGGATTCAAGGTGCCGCTGGTCTACTGCGAGTCGGCGCTTGAGATCGAGCGCGAGATCTATCTCGGTTTCACGGTCGATCGGGACGCCCGCGCCAACATTCTGATGCTCTCAGCGAAGGGCGGGATGGAGATCGAACAGGTGGCTGAGGAGTCGCCGGAGTCGATCGCGCGCCTCTATCCAAACCCGTGGCGAGGCCCGCTCGATTTCGAGCTGGCGCAGCTGGTGTATGACGCCGACCTCGGTGGGCTCGCCCGCCCGCTGACAGCTTTGATCAAGAAGCTCTACCGTGCGATTCCCGACCTCGACGCGGTCACCGCCGAGATCAATCCTCTGGTCGTGACCAAGAAGGGCGAAGTGATCGCCGGCGACGCCAAGCTCGAGATCGACGAGAACGCGATGTGGAGGCGTAAGGACCTCGAAGCGAAGTACGGCTCGGTCCTCGAAGGAGACCCGTACGAGGTCGAAGCCAAGAAGCGCGGCCTGACCTATGTGTCGCTGGGCGGCGACATCGGCATCATCGGCAACGGCGCCGGCCTGTGCATGGGCACGCTGGACCTCGTGCAGCGCGCGGGCGGCCGGCCCGCCAACTTCTGCGACATCGGCGGCGGCGCCAAGGCCGAGGTGGTTGAGAACGCCCTCGCCGTGATCCTCATGAACCCGGACGTCAAAGGCGTCGTGATGAACGTGTTCGGCGGAATCACGCGGGGCGACGAGGTCGCGAAGGGCCTCGTGGCGGCACGCGACAACCTCAAGATGAAAGTGCCCCTGGTCGTGCGACTCAGCGGCACGCGCGCCGAGGAAGGCCGCGAGATCCTGAAGCAGAACGGCATCGAGCCAGGCGTAAGCGCCTGGGAAGCCGCGCAGAAGATCGTCGAGTTGACCAGCACGGCCGGCCGCGCATGAGCATCCTCCTAGACGCAGGCACGAAGGTCATCGTCCAGGGCATCACAGGCCGTGAGGGCACCTTTCACGCCGAGCAGATGCAGGCGCTCGGCACCAAGGTCGTGGGCGGGACGAGCCCGGGCAAGGGCGGAACGACGCACCTCGGTGTGGCGGTCTTCAACACCGTCGCGGATGCGGTCAAGGCGACAGGCGCGTCCGCGTCCGGGATCTTCGTGCCGCCCCCCTTCGCCGCCGACGCGATCATGGAAGCGGCTTCGGCGGGGATCACGCTGATCGTCTGCATCACCGAGGGGATCCCGATCCAGGACATGATCAAGGTCAAGGATTACCTCCGCGGCCATCCCCAGGCCAGGCTCATAGGGCCCAACTGTCCCGGCCTCATAACCCCCGGCGCCGCGAAGATCGGCATCATCCCGCAGGCCATCACCCGGCCCGGCCACGTCGGGCTGGTCTCGCGCAGCGGCACCCTCACTTACGAGGTGGCCACGGCGCTGAGCGCGGCCGGGCTCGGCCAGTCGACGATCGTCGGGATCGGCGGCGACCCCGTGCTGGGCCTCACGTTTCGCGACGTGATCGAGCTGTTCGAGAAGGACGCCGCGACCACCCACCTGGTGGTGATCGGTGAGATCGGAGGCAGCGACGAGGAGCACGCCGCGGAGGTGCTCGCGCGTGGAACGCGCCTCAAGACCGTCGCGTTCATCTCCGGCCGCACCGCCCCCGAAGGCAAGCGGATGGGCCACGCGGGGGCCATCATCTCGGGCAACCGTGGCACCGCGAAGAGCAAGGAAGAGGCGTTCCGCAAAGCGGGCGTGGCGGTGGCGGAGACGACCGACCAGATCGTGGGACTGCTCAAGTGAGCGCGATTCCCATCGCGCTGGCGCGGGCCGTGCCGGGCGACCGGCTGCGGGATCTCGGTCTGTTTTCTGCGTTGGTCTTGTGGCTCGCCTACACGAGGATCTTCTGGGCCCTTCAGGCGGCTCACGTGGCCATGCCTCCGTGCCCTTTCTACTACCTGACCGGACACCCCTGCCCGTTTTGCGGCGGCACGCGGTCTTTCGCTTACATGTGGCGCGGTGACGTGGCCGACGCGGTGAGGCTGTACCCCCTCGGGCCTGCTCTGTTCGCCGGGACGTTCGTGGGCGCGGCGGGCGTGGCGGCGGGCGCCCTCACGGGCCGCACCTGGACGCCACGGCTCACCCCGGTGCAGTGGCGCGTCCTGGGCGTGGGAGTCCTCAGCGCGGTTCTGATGAGCTGGGCCCTCAAGGTGTTCGTCCTCGGAAACTAGGCTCCGTCGGCTGTCCCCTGACGACTGGGAGATATTCCGCGCGGTCCGCCTCGCCGCCCTGAAGGACGCGCCTCATGCGTTCGGCTCGACGTACGAGCGCGAGGTGCGCGTTGGCGAGGACAACTGGCGCCGAAGGCTCGCCGGCAGGTGCCAGTTCCTGGCCGAGGTGGACGGCAACGTCGCAGGAACGGTCGGTGGCATCGCCTCAGATGACGGGAACGCTGCGCTCATCTCCATGTGGGTCGCCCCGAGCGTGCGTGGCAGGGGCTTGGGCGGGATGCTCGTGCAGGCGGTCGTCGATTGGGCTCGCGACGAGGGCTATCCGGCAGTCCGCCTGTGGTTCGCGGAGGGCAATGTCGCGGCCGAGCGCCTGTACCTGCGGTGCGGTTTCGTTCGCACCGGTGCCACGCAGCCAATAGTCCCCGACCAGCCGCGCATGGAATTCGAGATGGAGCGCATTCTCTAAACGTCCCCTCCCTGGATCAGTCGCGCCACGATCGGATAGACGAGCTCTGTGTTCTGCGCAGGGTGAGACGGATCGATCAGGTCGTGGGGAAGGCGATCGGTCACAGGGAACTCGTGGCGGGTGACCCGTGCGCCATGCGCGCGCCACGCTTCGACCAGGCGGTATGTGAATCGGTTCTCCAGCCCGGGTTCGTTGGCGTTGGTCAGCACGGCGATCTCCTTCGCCTTCGGAGCCGCGGTCTGGGCGGCGTCCGCCGTGTCGGAGGCGATCTGAAGAAGCGATGCATACGCATGAGTCGAGAAACGGGGATAGCCGTAATCGGGCGGCAGGCGGTCCTTCAGCGACCCGTCCCACCAGAGGTAGAAGTTGGGTAGGGCGTAGGCGAGGGTGCCCAGCCGGCGCTGGAGCATGCCCGGTATCCGGCGAAGTCCGAACATCGGCGCGATCAACACAGCGCGTTCGACGTGCTCGTGGGTCTGCGCGAGATAACCCGCCAGGGACCCGCCGAGTGACATGCCTGCCACCGTCACGTGCTCGCCGAGACCGTGGGCGGCATCTGCAGACCGGTTAGCCAGCGCGAGCAGGTGCTCGGCGCGGAGCTCGGAGATCGATGTGTTCAAGCGGTCTTTGTACCCGTGGCGCGGGTAGCGTGGGATGAGCACGTTCCAGCCCTGCGCGTGAAACATCCGGCCGATCAGGTCGAACTGCTGTGGACAGCTGGTGAATCCGTGGAGCAGGACGAGCGCGCGCTTCGTCCGCGTCCCGTGCGAGTACAGGCGCGTGTGGCACGCCGGGTTGACGTTGGGCCCGTCGAGGTCGTGGAGGCCGTCGACGATCCTGGTCCCGTCGCGGTACAGCGCTTCGGCCACGTTTCCAATCTAGTGGCTGCCCGTGCAACCATGGGAGAGTGAACTTCGACCTCACCGATGAGCAGCGTTCGATCCGTGACACTTGCCGCGATTTCGCCCGCGGGGTCGTCGCCCCGGCGGCGGAGGAGCTCGACCGCAACCACACGTTCGGCTACGACGTCATCCGGCAGATGGGCGACCTGGGGTTGTTCGGCCTGCCGTTCCCAGAGGAGTTCGGGGGCGCCGGAGCCGATTTCCTCTCGTTGTGCCTTGCCATCGAGGAGATCTCGAGGGCCGACGCGGGCGTCGGAATCACGCTCGAGGCTGCGGTTTGCCTGGGCGCGGCGCCCATCCAAGACTTCGGCTCCCAGGAGCAGAAGGAGCGCTGGCTGCCGGAGCTGTTCGCCGGTCGCAAGCTGTGGGCGTTTGGCCTGACGGAGCCGGAAGCGGGCTCGGACGCGGGCGCCACCAAGACCCATGCCGAGCTGCGGGACGGCACGTGGGTGGTGAACGGGGCCAAGCAGTTCATCACCAACTGCGGCACGGAGATCTCGGCCGGGGTGACCGTCACCGCGGTGACGGGGCCGGCCAACGGCCACTCGCCGGAGATCACCGCGATCATGATCCCAACCGGCACGCCGGGCTATCACGTGCACGAGTCCTATCGGAAGCTCGGATGGCATTCCTCCGACACCCATCCGCTGAGCTTCGAAGACTGCGGGGTGCCCGAGGAGAACCTGCTCGGAGCGCGTGGCGGCGGTTACCGCCAGTTCCTGCACACCCTCACCGGTGGCCGAATCGCCATCGCCGCCCTCTCGGTGGGACTGGCACAGGCCTGCCTCGATGCGGCGCTCTCGTATGCGAAGGACCGGAAGACGTTTGGCAAACCCATCTCCAAACACCAGGGGATCCAGTTCAAGCTCGCCGACATGGCGATGGAGACAGAGCTGGCCAGGACGATGGTCTACCGGGCAGCGACCGCTTACACGCACACGGGCAAGGAGACGACGGACGAGTGCCGCATGCTCGCCGCGATGTGCAAGCTCTACGCGTCGGAGGCCTGCAAGCGGGCCGCCGACAATGCGGTGCAGATCCACGGCGGCTACGGCTTCATGGAGGACTACCCGGTCGCGCGTTACTGGCGCGACGTCAAAGTCAACGAGATCGGCGAGGGGACCTCCGAGGTCCAGAGGATGCTGATCGCGCGCCTGCTCGGCTGCTGACGGTTCAGCCCGGGGCGGGAGCCTCGCGTGGCGTAGGGGTTCCTGTCGACGGCTACCGGCTGAATCGGTGGCCGCAGTCCGGATAGTCGTACGCGGTCGAGTAGACCCAGCGACCCGAGGTCGGCAGCCGAGCTTCCAAGAAGCGCCGACAATGACCACGAAATGCCACGACCGGATGGTCTGCTCACCGAAGAAGAAATCGAGCGGCGCAGGGTCGCTCTGACAAAACAACTGCGCGACTCGGCGGTGTTGCGAAGGTACAGGCGACTGGGTGAAGGTTTCAAGAAGCGGCTGGCAAAGAAGTGGGGCGAACCGCTCAAGCTCTACGAGATCGTCCTGAAAGGAACGCTCGATGGTGGACGTGAGTTCGCCCAGGGGGCACAGGCCGACCAGGAAAGCGACTTCACGTTTCAAGCTCTCGTCTCTCTCCACGCCCAAGCGTGCCGAGTCGCCGGTGAGGTCTTGGAGCTACTCAAAGCCGGGCACGCTCGTGGTGCGCACGCTCGCTGCCGAACGCTGCACGAGCTGGCCGTCTTCGCAGGTGTAATCGCTGAGCATCCGGAGGTGGCGGAGCGATTCCTGCTCCACGATGCCATCGAGGACGCCAGAAGTCTGGACACGTATCAGACGAAGCTCGCGGGGCGTCCGGGTTATGAGCCCTACTCCAAGGAGGATGTTGACTTCGTCCATGCGCGACGGGATGAAGTCCTGAACCGCTGTGGGAAGTCGTTCGGCGACGGGTACTACGGATGGGCCGCCCCGTTGTTTCCACCCAAGGCGCATCTGACGTTTGAGAAGCTCGAGGATCTGGCGCGCCTCGGCCATCTGCGGCCGTTTTACGACTGGGCGACTCACCTGGGAGTCCATGCCAGTTCGCGCGGTGTACGGCTCAATCTGATCACGCAGGGCGACATCACCACTCCGCTGGCAGGAGCCACCAACATCGGACTATCCGATCCAGGCCACGAGGCGCTGATCTCTCTGCTGCAGGTAACAACGTCGCTGATGGTTCACGGCAAGCCGATCACTGACGACCCGACGCCGGTGGTAGTCCTCAAGGCACTGATGACACTCACGGACGAGGCAGGCGAAGCATTCGTTGCCGTGGAGGAACGGATTGCAGAAGAAGAGGCTCAAGTCCAGGACGACGCGAAACGCCGACTGGAGCGGTGACGAGGACCCGGCTTAGATCCGACCTTCAGCCAGGGCCACGCACGACCTGACGCTAAGGCGCTCTGGTGGCTTACCCCGACCCGTGGCTGATAGCAGTCCCAATACCCGCGGCGACAATGATGACGAGCAGGACGACGAAGATGATCATGCAGCCGGTACGGGTAACGCACGGCATGCCCCGTCGCTGAGAGGCGACGGCCGTCTGCATCGGCACCCAACGCTGGCCGTCCCAGTAGAACTTGCCGTCAGGGGACAGTTGCGGGGGAGGTTGCTCGAAAGACACCAAGGTGAAGATCGATCGGGACTCAGAACAAAGACAGCAACTATCTTCCCGGTTTCCTCGATCGCAGGGGGTCTAGTTGGGACTGGCCCTCGCCAGCGCGATCCGCTTGCCCGCCTCGTTGTAGAGCTAGGCCGTCGCCACGCACATCGTGCGGCCGCGATGGGCAACCGTGGCCAGCGCGCTCAGAAGGCCGCCGTCGGCAACGACGGGCCGCAGGAAGTTGACCTTGAGGTCGAGCGGTGCGAATGAGGATCCCGCAGGGCTGATGGTCATCACCGCGCCCGACAGGGCGGCGTCTGCGAGCAGGGCGATGGCGCCGCCGTACAGGAAGGGCCTTGGGGAGGCAAGCCAGGGACTGGCAGGAAGCACGAATGTGCAGCGCCCTTCGAGCGCCTCGATCGGCCGGAGTCCGGTCAGGTGATAGATCGGGGGGCCCGCGTCGGTCTCGCCGACGCACCGCCTCAGGATCTCAAGCCCGCTGCCGCGGTCCCAGTCGTCCTGCGGGACCGGCGCGCCAAGGACGGGACGTCGCAGGTACGGGTCGGGAGTGGGATAGACCGGGGTGGCGGGAGGGTCGAGCGCCGCGCGGCGCGCCCGGGGCGGTGAGCAGGAATCCGCGGGTGGTCACATCGCCATCTGCAGACGCCGTGGTGGTCCAGGCTCTGCATGGGCGGGGCGGCAAGGACGACCGCGAACGCTGTTACTCGTCGGGGAGGTCTTCAAGCTTGGGGGCGAGCTCACACACCCACCGCCCATCGTCGAGGCGGCGGATGAAGCGGGCATACCCTTGATTTCGCGCCACGTTGAGAAATTGCTCCTGGGTGATCAGCGTGCGCAGCCGCGCCAGGTCGGCGTAGGTGCTGTCGCGCATGATCCCGCCGACCACGCCCGCGAGCTCGCGCCACTGGCCTTCAGACAGAGGTTCGCCGTAGCCTGCGATCGTGACCAGCAGGGCGGCGGTTGCGCCGGTGATGGTTTCGGGCAGGATCTTCTCCGCTTTGCCACGAGAGATAATCTCGCGGCCCGTGCTGATGATGTCCGCGATGCGATCGCGGCGCACGCCGATGATGTCGCGCCCACTGCCAACAGTGGTGCCCTCTAGATATCTGGGTCCTGCTTCCATGCCGGATCCTTATTCTAGTTAAGGCCTCACTTGGACCTTGAACTGGCGCCCGAGCACGCGGCTTTTCGGTCCGCCGTTCGCGAGCTGGCGCAGGGGGTCGTCAGGCCGCTGGCGGCCGAGGTCGACCGCGATCACCGGTTCCCCGCTGAAGCGGTAGCCGCCGCCGCCGCCGCCGGTCTGATGGGCGTCCTGATCCCGCGGGAATACGGCGGCGCGGGTATGGACGCGCTGGCCTTTGCGCTCTGCATCGAGGAGCTGGCCCAGGCATGCGCTTCGACGTCCGTGATCGTCGACGTGCATACGAGCGTCGGTAGCGAGCCGATCCTCCTTTTCGGCGACGAGGACCAGAAGCGGCGGTGGCTGCCCAACCTCGCCTCGGGCGAGCTGCTCGGCGCATTCGCCCTGACAGAGCCGGCGTCGGGTTCGGATGCCGCTTCGCTGAAGGCGACCGCGAGGCGCGGCGGGACCGGCTACATCCTGAATGGGACCAAGGTCTTCATCACCAACGTCGGGCGGGCCGGCCTTTACGTCGTCTTCGCCCGCACCGGGCCGGATGAGAGGGCAGCCGGTGTCAGCGCGTTCCTGGTCCCGGCGGAATCACCGGGCCTTCGCGTGGGCCAGGTCTTCCAGAAGATGGGCCTCAACGGATCGCCGACGGGCGAGCTCGTCCTCGAGGACGTCGAGGTGCCCGGCGCCAACCGGCTGGGCGCAGAAGGCCAGGGTTTCACCGTCGCGATGCGCGCGCTCGACTCTGGGCGCATCGGCATCTCCGGCCAGGCCCTAGGCATCGCGCAGGCGGCCCTCGAGGAGGCGCGAGACCTCATGGTGGAAAGAGGCCACGAGCAGGGCGACGACTTTCTCCTCGCCGACATGGCGACCCGGCTTGAATCGGCCCGTCTGCTCGCTTACCACGCGGCGTGGCTTTGCAGCCGCGGCCGGTCCTTCACCCGGCAGGCGTCGATGGCCAAGCTCCACTGCACCGACACGGCGATGCAGATCGCGCTCGACGCGCTCCAGGTGGCGGGGGAACCGGGCGCGGTCTCCGGCAGCCCTTTCGAACGACACGTTCGCGACGCCAAAGCGCTGCAGATCTACGAGGGGTCGAATCAGATCCAGCGCGTGGTCATCGCCAGAGAGTTGCTCCGCTAAGCTCAGGCCAGTGGATTTCGAGTTCTCCGACGAGCAGATCGCGATTCGGGAGACCATCCGGGAGCTGGTGCAGGACCGTGTGGCCCCGCGCGCGGCGGAGATCGACCAGACGGCCGAGTATCCCAAGGACATCGAGAAGCTGTTCGCCGAGAACGGGATCCTGGGCATACCGTTCCCCGAGCAGTACGGTGGCATCTCCGGTTCGTCGGTCACCATCTGCATGGGGATCGAGGAGATCGCCAAGGCGTGCGCGAGCTCATCCCTGATCCTGGCGGTGCAGGCTCTTGGGTCCTACCCGATCCTGGTCGCGGGGTCCGAGGAGCAGAAGAAGAGGCTGTGCCCGCCCCTCGCCTCGGGCGAGAAGGTCGCCGCGTACGCGCTCTCGGAGACGGGCAGCGGATCCGACGCGGCGGCCATGAAGACGCGCGCCAAGCGCTATGGGAACGAGTACGTGCTGAACGGCACCAAGCAGTTCATCACCCACGGCAGCATTGCCGGAACCCTGGTCGTTTTCGCGCAGACCGATCCCGAAGCCGACCATCGGGGCATCTCCGCCTTCGTGCTCGAGCGCGAGACGAGCCCGTGGCTGGCGCCGAAGCTCGAGCACAAGCTCGGGATTCGTGGCTCGCCCACCGCGCAGATCGTCTTCGAGGACGTCAAGGTCCCAGCCGCCAACCGGCTTGGGGAGGAGGGCGCCGGCTTCAAGATCGCCCTCGCGGTGCTGGACCGCTCGCGGCCCGGCATCGGCGCCCAGGCGCTCGGGATCGCGGAAGGGGCCTTCGACTACGCCCTCAACTACGTCAAGGAACGGCAGCAGTTCGGGCAGCCGATCTCGACCTTCCAGGGCATCCAGTTCATGCTCGCTGACATCGCGACGCAGATCGAGGCCGCGCGCCACCTCGTGTATCGTGCTGCGACCAAGGTCGACGGCAAGGCGCCGGACCTGACCAAGATCGCCGCGATGGCGAAGCTGTTCGCCTCCGACATGGCGATGCGGGTCACCACCGACTGCGTACAGCTGCTCGGAGGCTACGGCTACATCTCGGATTACCCGGTCGAGCGGATGATGCGAGACGCGAAGATCACGCAGATCTACGAGGGGACCAATCAGATCCAGCGCGTGGTGGTGGCCAGGGCGCTGCTGCGTTGAGCGCGGCCCCGCCGCCTCCGCCGCCCATCCCGGCGGTCGCACCGTATTACCCGCCGCCGTCATCTCCGCCTCCCCGACAATCAGGAAGGGGAACCGACGGGCGCGCGGTGGCGGCCCTGCTGGCGGCGATCATGGGGCTCCTGCTCGGCCTGCCGCTCGGGATCCCCGGCTTGGTCCTCGGTCCCATCGCGTATTTCCTCGGCAAGGCGGCGGTGGAACGGATCGACGGCTCGCAAGGAGCCTTTGGCGGCCGCGGCGCCGCGGTCGCCGGCTGGGTCATGGGAGTCGTCGCGACCGCGATCGGAGCGGTGGTGACCCTGGTCTGGCTGGTGATCGTCCTGGTGGCCGTCTCGGGTACTTTCTCGGGCTGAGAAGCGATGGACCGGGTCACCGAGGCGTTCGCCTGGCCGGCCCGCGACCCGGTATGGGTTTCCAAGGTGGTGGTGATCGGGCTGATCCTGCTGATCCCCGTCGTGGGCACGATCAACGGCATCGGTTGGATGCTCGCTGCGCTAGACCGGGTGCGCTCCGGCCAGGACGGGTTGCCGCCTTCGAACCTGGGCTATCTAGGCCGCGGATTCCCCCTCTTCCTGGTCTTGTTGGTTTACGGGCTCGCGATCGGCGTGATCGCTGGGCTGGTGTACCTGCCGGCCGTGCTCATCTTCGTCCACGAGGGTCGCGGCAGCGCCAGTGCCGCGGCGGTGTCTGGCGCGGTCCTGCTCAGCCTCTTGAGCTTCAGCCTCGCAACCCTGGGCACTCTCGCGCTGAACTTCGCCATGCCCTCGATCGTGCTTGCCACCGAGCGAGGGGGAATCGCCGGCGGGCTGCGGGTCCTGAAGGTGGTCAGCGCCGCCCGCACCTCGATCGCGGCGAGCCTGGTCGCCGGCCTTATGCTGATCGCGGCCAGCTTCATCGGCTCGGTCGGAATCGTCGCGTGCGGCGTCGGAGCCCTCTTCAGCACGGCTTATTCGCTGGCCATGCAGGCCTGGATCGTTCATTGTTTCGAGCAGGGCTCGAGCCCTGCGAAAGCCGTGTAAGGAGGAGTCACATGTCGGACCTGCCGCCGCCACCCCCGCCGTCAGGCGGAAGCTTCCCGCCGCCTCCTCCTCCTCCTCCGAGCGGTGGAGGGTTCGCCCCGCCGCCACCGCCGCCCCCGAGTGGTGGAGGGTATGCCCCGCCGCCACCGCCGCCTCCGGGCGGAGGATTCGTCCCCCCGCCGCCGGGGGGCTTTGCCACCGCGGGGGCGGGCTATGCCGCGCGGCGCACCGACGGCCTGGCCATCGCCTCGCTGGTGATCGGGATCATCGGCCTGGTCTGCTCTTTTGGATGCCTGGGCATCGTGCTCGGCCCTACCTCAGCGATCATGGGCTTCATCTCGCGCCAGCGGATCGCGTCCAGCGGCGGGACGCTCGGCGGCGGGACGCTCGCGATCATCGGGCTGATCCTCGGCGTGGTCGGCTTTCTTGCCAGCGTCGGATTTTTCTTCCTCTACCTGTCGGGCGCGATTCACTCCGGAGCGTTCAGCTCACCGAGCCCGTGACGTAACCAGTTCGCCCGCGTCGCCGTTTCATGGGACCTGGACCGTAGAATCTCCGTGCGCATGGTTAGGGCCAGGCCTCGAAAGGCCAGGCGATCCCGCTACAACGTCTCCTACCGCCTGACCAGGTCGGTCCCTGCGGCGGTCGTTGCCGTCCTCTTGCTCGCGGTGCTCGTGGGAGCGACGCTCACATACAAGCGCCTTGACGACTTCGTCAACGCGACCACGGGTCACCACATCAACCCGATCGGTGAGGTGGTGCAGGCGGTCGAGCCCGCGCAGGGCACGATCGCGTACAAGCTGAAGCATGGCCAGGAGGTGAACATCCTGCTGCTCGGTATGGGCGGATATGAGAACGACGCCCCCTACCTCACCGACTCGATCATGGCCGTGACCATCGATCCCTCGAGCAATCGCGTGATGCTCGCGTCGATCCCGCGCGACCTGACTGTGCACATGAACCTGCAGAACCCGCCGTCGCGGACCTGGACTCAGAAGATCAACGCCGCGTACGAGGTCCCGTACACCAACATCATCTGCTGCGTCGCCTCGCAGTACACGGGCCGGACCGGGGGTGGGTATGCCGCGGAGCACGAGGTCGGCAAGGTGACGGGCTTGACCTTCGACAAGTACATCGCCGTGGACTTCGTCGCCTTCCGCGACATGGTCAACGCCCTGGGTGGCGTCGACGTGTGCCTTTCCACGAACCTGGACGACCTGTCCTACCCGAACTACCACAACGGCTTCATGCCGATTCACTTCAAGGCCGGATGCCAGCACCTCAACGGTGAGCAGGCGCTCGAGATCGCGCGTTCCCGGCATGCGATCGAGCCGCAGCAGGCGTCGGACTTCGGCCGCGCGCAACGGCAGCAGAACATCATGGAGGCGATCAAGAAGAAGGCGACGACCGTCAACGGTTTCGAGAAAGCTCCGCAGCTCCTCGACGCACTCCAGAAGAACATCAACACGGACATGTCGATCTCAGACATGAAAGCGATCTATGACTGGGGCAAGAACCTGCCCGACACCTCGATCATCAGGGTGGCGCTGACAGCGAATTCCGGGGCCGCTCCCGGAAACCTGCTCGACTACGGCGACTGCGGGCTCGGTCCCTACGTTTCCCAGCTGTGCGCCGACGATCCGACCTTCACGATGATCCACAAGTACCTCGCTTCGGTCTTGATCGACCCCAAGACGCTCGCCGAGAAGGCGCCCGTGCAGTTCGTGAACGGGTCGACCAGCTTCGCCGGCCTGGACTCGCTCGTCACGACGATGTTCGACCCGACCGGTCTCCAGCTCGCGGACCCGGTGGCCCACAAGCCTTCCGCGCAGACGGTGATCCTCGACTACTCGGGCGGCAAGTTCCCCCTCACCGCCGCCTGGCTGCAGAGCTTCTTCGGCGGCACCGTGGTCCAGGCGACGCCCACCAACCCGGCGCCGGCCGCCGGCCAGCAGACCTACGGCCTGGTCGTGGTGCTCGGACACGATTTCGCCCTACGCTTCTTGGGCGAGTGAGAATCTGACCGGCCCAGACCTGGCGTCGAGCTTTCGATCTGGCGACATTCGTGCCCTGGCCAGGGCGATCAGCCTGGTCGAGCGTCGGGATGCGTCGGTGAGGGATCTCGAGCAAGAGCTTCGACACGCGCAGAAGACGCCTGGCGTCGTCGGCTTCACAGGAGCGCCTGGAAGCGGCAAGTCGACCCTCGTCGACGCCCTCGTCCACCTGCTCCGGAAGCAGGACCTCTCCGTCGCGGTGCTCGCGACCGACCCCAACTCGCCGTACACCGGCGGCGCCATCCTCGGGGACCGCATCCGGATGCAGCGACATGCGCTGGACCCCAAGGTGTTCATCCGCAGCATGGGCGCGCGCGGTCACCTGGGAGGGCTGTCCCTGGCTTCGCGCGAGGCGATCCGCCTGCTCGGCGCGTTCGGCTTCGACCAGGTGGTCGTGGAGACGGTCGGCGTCGGCCAGTCGGAGCTGGAGGTCGCCGCCGTGGCGGACACGACGGTCGTGGTGCTGACCCCGAACCAGGGCGATGGCGTGCAGATGATCAAGGCCGGCATCCTGGAGATCGCCGACGTGTTTGTGGTCAACAAGGCGGACATCGAGGGCCACATGAGAGTCGTCACCGAGCTCCGTACGATGCTCAGCCTGGCCGCTCCGCGCTCGCTCGGTGGGGAGCCGAGGGCCTGGAAGCCGCCCATCATCACGACAGTAGCCTCACGTGAAGAAGGCATCGGCGAGCTGTGGGCCGCGGTGCTGGAGCATCGCCGTCATCTCGAGTCGAGCGGGCTGGGACGCCGCCTTCACGAGCAGCGCCTGAAGGACGAGACGGCGGAGGTGGCGGCCGAGCTCGCGCGCGAACGGGTGCGGCGGGCGCTCGACGAAGATCCCGGGCTGGCCGCGCGCCTGTTTGACGAGCGAACGCCCTACAACACCGCGGAGGAGATCCTGGACCGCAAGCCGGGCTGATAATGGATCTGCGATGAAGGTCCGAGCCCGCGACTCCAAGCAAGCCTGGAAGGAGGACTTCGAGGCGAGCGCCGCCCGCGACGACGGCATCGAAACCTCGACTATCTCGGGCGTTCCCCTCAAGCCGCTGTACACGGGTGACGACCTGCCGCGGCGCGAGGAGGAGCTGCCGGGCCAGTTCCCCTACACCAGGGGCATCCACACCAGCGGCTACCGAGGCCGGCTGTGGACGATGCGGCAGTTCTCAGGGTTCGCCACCGCCGAGGAGACCAATCGCCGCTACAAGTACCTGCTCGCGAACGGGCAGACGGGGCTCTCCGTCGCGTTCGACATGCCGACCTTGATGGGACAGGACTCCGACGCGCCGACAAGCCGCGGCGAGATCGGCCATTGCGGCGTGGCGATCGATTCGCTTGCGGACATGGAGACTCTCTTCGACGGCATCCCGCTGGGCGATATCACCACGTCGATGACGATCAACTCGCCCGCCGCGATCCTGCTCTGCATGTACATCGCGGTGGCGGAGAAGCAGGGCGTCTCTGCGTCGGGCCTGGGTGGAACCCTCCAGAACGACATCCTCAAGGAGTTCATCGCGCAGAAGGAGTTCATCTTCCCTCCGGCGCCTTCGATGCGCCTGGTGGTCGACTCCATCGAGTACTGCGCGAAAGAGGTCCCCAAGTGGAACACGATCTCGATCTCCGGCTATCACATACGCGAGGCCGGGTCCACCGCGGCGCAGGAGCTTGCCTTCACGCTCGCCGACGGCATGGCGTATGTCGATGCGTGCCTCGAGCGTGGCATGCACATCGACGACTTCGCCTCGCGCCTCTCCTTCTTCTTTGACGCGCACATCGACTTCTTCGAGGAGATCGCCAAGTTCCGCGCGGCGCGGCGCATCTGGGCGCGCTGGATGAAGGAGCGCTATGGAGCTCAGCAGGAGCGCTCGTGGAAGCTGCGTTTCCACACGCAGACCGCCGGCGTGTCGCTGACCGCGCAGCAGCCCGAGCTCAACATCGCGCGAACCGCGATCGAAGCCCTGGCCGCTGTGCTCGGGGGCACGCAGTCTCTGCACACCAATGCGATGGACGAGGTGCTTGCGTTGCCAACCGACAAGGCGGCGCGGCTGGCGCTGCGCACGCAGCAGCTGCTTGCGTATGAGACAGGTGTCGCCAACACCATCGACCCGCTGGGCGGCAGCTACTTCGTCGAAGCATTGACCGACGAGATGGAGCGCCAGGCCGAGGTCTACTTCAAGCGCATCGAAGAGCTCGGCGGGGTGATCCCGGCCATCGAGGCGAGCTTCTTCCAGAAGGAGATTGCCGACGCGGCGTTCCGGTACCAGCAGGAGCTGGAACAGAAGCGGCGCCTCATGGTGGGCGTGAACGAGTTCACCGTCAACGACGAGCCGCCGATCGAGATCCTTCGCATCGACCCGAAGCTCGAAAGCGAGCAGGTGGCGCGCGTGCGCGAGGTGCGGAAGAAGCGAGACCAGGCAAGGTGCTCGAACGCGCTGAGCCGGCTGAAGAAGGCGGCGGCGGGGACGGACAACCTGATGCCGTATATCCTCGAAGCTGTGCGGGCGTATGCCACCGAGGGGGAGATCATGCAGAGCATGATCGACGTGTTCGGCACCTACACCGAGCAAGCGGTGGTCTAGCGATGCCGGAGACCGCCGTCCGACCGGTGCGCATCATCGTCGCCAAGGTTGGCCTCGACGGCCACGATCGCGGTGTCAAGGTCGTCGCGCGCGCGCTGCGCGACGCGGGATACGAGGTGATCTACACGGGGCTGCGGCAGACGCCCGAGATGGTGGTCGACGCGGCGCTGCAGGAGGACGCCCAGGTGATCGGGCTCTCGATCCACTCGGGCGCGCACATGACCCTTTTCCCCGCCGTCGTGGCGGAGCTGAAGCGGCGCAAGGCGACCGACATCACGGTGTTCGGCGGCGGGATCATCCCAGACGACGACATCGTGGCCCTCAAGAAGCAGGGCGTTGCGGAGATCTTCACGCCCGGCACGCCCCTCCAGACGATCGTCGAGTGGCTGAAGAAGAGGTTTCCCGAGGGCGCCTGAGGCAAGTCGCCGGCGGGGCAGGGGAGTGATGCGCCGGGCCGCCGCCGGGCGGCCCAGCGCAGACAGACCTGCTAGTTGGTCGTGACGATCGTCCCGGCGACCTTGTCGTGGATAGCTTGCTTCTGAGGGTCCCACAGCTGCCACAGCCAGCCGATGGCTCCGATGATGCAGATCGTGAAGCCGACCTCGAGGACCCAGATGAATCCCCGCAGAGCAGCCTTCCCCATGGTCGGGTACTGGCCCGTCGCCATGTCCCGCACCTTGAACCCGAACGGCATCATGCCGATCGAGGCGCCCTGCGAGCTCCACATATAGGCGAAGTAAACGACGTCGAGAATCAGGTTGACGAGGCCCGCGAGCCCGGTCACCTTCTGGAGGATCACGCCGACGACCCCGTTGATGACGATGAGAATTACCACGTCGATCAGCCCGCCCACGATGCGCGTGCCGGGGCTGGCCAGGTTGCCCGGGGTTGCCATCGCGTAGCCCCCGCCTGGGGGCATCATCGGCGGCACTCCGCCACCCGGTGGCGGGGGAGGCATCATCGGCGGCATTCCGCCACCCGGCGGCGGGGGAGGCGGAGGGCTGCCGCTGGGTGGTGGGGGAGGCGGTGGGTTCTGCATGCCGGGATGCCCTCCTGGGTATTCGATTTGATCGCGCTCGGCGGGTCGCCGAGCGGCTTTGGGGTATCATAACCAGCGCCTCCCAACCCGAGGCCGATCTATGCAGCTCAAAGCCTCCATCCGACCGACCAACGGCAAGCGCTCGCGCCAACTGCACCGCGAGGGCAAGCTCGCGGCCGTCGTTTACGGGCATGGCACCCAGCCCACATCCCTCGTCCTGGACCGCATGGAGTTCCAGAAGGTCTTCATCAAGTCCGGGCGTACCCACCTGGTCGACCTGCTCGTGGACGGGGACCGCACCGAGAAGGTCCTGGTCCGCGAGATCCAGACCCACCCGCGCCGGCTCGGCCCGATCCACGTCGACTTCTACCAGGTCAACCTGGAGGAGAAGATCTCCGTCGAGGTTCCGGTCCACCTGACCGGCGAATCGGCCGCGGTCAAGCGCGGCGACGCCGACGTCCTTCAGCCCGTCCACTCGCTCCGCGTCGAGTGCCTACCTTCCGACATCCCGGAGGCGTTCGAGGTGGACATCACCCCGCTCGAGGACATCGACGCCGAGCTCCGCGTGTCGGACCTGAGCGTGCCCAAGGGCGTGACCGTGCTGCTGGATCCCGAGGAGCTGATCGTCAAGATCGTGCACAAGCGCGAGATGAAGGTCGAAGAGGAGATCCCGTCCGCCGAGGCCGCCGTGTCTGCCGAGGGCGAGGCCGGCGCCGAGGGCGAGGGCGAAGGCGCGGAGGAAGCCGCCGAGTCAAAGGAATGACCGCCCCGCCGATGGGCGGTTTGATTCCATCGCTCTCGAACTCTCAGCTCGCGTTCATCGCCGTCGCGGTCGTCGTCTTCCTGGTTTTTGTGGTCGGTTCGCGCATCATTTCGAAGGTGGTCGTCTCCGCTCTGCAGCGCCGGCACATGCGGACCGACATGATCGTCATCGGCGGGCGCGTGGTCACGTTCCTGCTGATCGCCCTGGGCGTCATCTTCGCGGTGGGCCTGGCGTTTCAGAGCCAGAACCTGACGCTCGCCGGGATCCTCCTGGCGACCATCGTGGCCAGCTTCGGCGTGCAGGACCTCTTGAAGGACTACGTCTCCGGTTACTACGTGCTCCTGGAGCGCCACATGCGCGTCGGCGACCGCATCTCGCTGGACGGAGCCGGCTCCGGCAGCATCCTCGAGGTGAAGCTTCGCGTCACGCTGGTGAAGACCGAATCGGGTGACCTGCTCGTCGTCCCCAACTCGGAGCTATTCAACAAGCCGGTGACGGTGCACGTCGGTGCCGTGCAGCGCGTGGCCGAGACCAAGTCGGAAGCTGGAGAGGCTAAGCCAGAGCCCCCAAAGTGATCCGGCAGAGCGCATCGAGCTTTTCGCCCTGTAGCTGAGACTCCTCCGCCAGCAGCTCACGCATCGCCTTCGACGCCAGCTCGACGTGGTTGCCCGCGTTGACCTGGGTCGCCAGGGAGCGTAGGTGGTAGGTGTGGTCGGGCAGCTCGCTGGTCTTGTCCAGCTGCACCGCGACCTTGTCCAGCTGAACCGACTTCGCCCACCGCGCCACCTCCGCCTCGCCGGTTTCGGGGGCGTCCGACAAGTGCAGGCAGTTGAGACCGCCGAAGATCCCGAACCGCTCGCGCAGCGAGCCGGGCCGCGACTGGGCGATCCGTGTCTCGCCGAGGTCGTGGCGCATATCTTTGAGGACGTCGGCCGAAGCCGTCACGCGGCCGACGACCAGGGGCAGCGCGGTCATGAAGTCGACCAGCCACGGGAAGAAAGGCCGGCCCTGCAGGAAGTCGTAATGGCTCTCGATCAGGGAGGCCGGAGGCTGGAACCACTCGAGCGAGCGGATCTTCCAGCCACGCTCGGTGGAAAGCCAGCTCCAGATCCCATCACGGGCGGCCAGGCGGTATGCGGCGTCGGGCTTGAAGATCACCAGGGCGTCGGACACGAGGGGCAATGCTACGGACTCGGGCGTCGGTCGCGGGGGTTGGGCCGGTACACCTTCCGGCCCTTGAGCCTTTCCGGCATGTGCACCTGGTGGCCCTCATCTGGGTCCCTGCCCAACGAGAGACCACCCGGGGTCCCCGCGAAATCGGAGATTTCGTGGGGTGGGTAGTCATGTGCGTATCGGTAGCCGCTGCCGTACCCCATCGACTTCATCAGGCCCGTCGGGGCGTTGCGAAGGTGCTTCGGCACGGGCTCGTTACCGGTCTCTTCGATGAGCTCTCGCGCGGCACCGTACGAGGTGAGGGCCGAGTTCGACTTGGGCGCCAGCGCCAGGTACAGCGCGGCCTCGGTCAGAGGGAGGACGGCCTCCGGCATGCCGATGAAGTGGGCCGCCTGCTGCGCAGCCATCGCCACCGGGAGCGCCTGTGGATCGGCGAGCCCGACGTCCTCGGCCGCGAGAATCACGAGCCGCCGCGCCACGAACAGCGGGTCCTCGCCCGCCTCGAGCATGCGCGCCATCCAGTAGACCGCGGCGTCGGGATCGCTGCCGCGAACGCTCTTGATGAGGGCCGAAACGATGTCGTAGTGCTGGTCTCCCGCCCTGTCGTAGAGGAGGTGCCTCTGCTGCATCGCCCGCTCGACGTGGTCGACTCCTATCCGCCCCTCGCCCGCCAGCGCCGCGGCTGCTTCCAGGCCGTTCAGCGCCACCCGGGCGTCGCCCCTCGCCGTCTCCAGGAGGTCGTCCATCGCCTCTTCTTCCATGGCCGCGTCCAGCTCCTGGAGGCCGCGTTCCACAACCTGCTTGAGCTCGTCGCGGTCGAGCTGCTCGAGCCGGAACACGCGGCTGCGCGACAGCAGGGGTGCGATGACCTCGAAGGACGGGTTCTCGGTCGTCGCGCCGATCAGGGTCACGGTCCCGTCCTCGACGTGGGGGAGGATGGCGTCCTGCTGGGCCTTGTTGAAACGGTGGATCTCGTCCACGAAGAGGACGGTCCTCAGGCCCGCACGCCGGTGGACCTTGGCCTCCGCGACGACCTTGCGCAAATCGGCGACCCCGGCGGTCACAGCCGACAGGGCGACCATGCGGGCCCGGGTCTCGGTGGCGAGGAGCCCGGCGAGGGTCGTCTTGCCGCTACCCGGAGGCCCCCAGAGGACGATGCTCGGGAGGTGCCCGGAACGCGTGAGCTGCCGCAGCACCTCGACCACCTTGCGCTGGCCTACGAGGTCGTCGAAGCTCTTCGGCCGCATCAGGGTCGCCAGCGGGGCGCCGGGTTTAGACGAGACGGGCATCGGGAAAAGCTCGCCCTGGTCGGCCACGGATTAGATTCTGATCTGAGAGCGGCAGCGAGGCAGGTTGCCTAGAATGCGGCCCATGAGCGCCTGCTGGTACTGCAACACGGACGTGCCCGAGACGTCTCAATACTGCCCCAGCTGCGGCCACAGCCTTACCGACCGGACCTCGAGCCCTCTTTTCGGCGTGGTCGACCCGACGACGGGGGTCTGGAACGCGAAGTTCGTCAGCGCGCTGGTCGGCCAGGAGGCCAACCGCGCGGTGCGCTATCACCGACCTCTGTCCCTCCTCCTGATCGAGCTCGACCACGCCGAGCACATCCACGGGGAGCTGGAGCAGATCCAGCTCGAAAGCCTGCTGCGCGAGATCACCGAGCGGCTCGGTCAGGCTATTCGTGACACGGACACGCTCGCCTTCCTGGAGGCCGACGGAGCGCCTCACTTCGCCATCGTCCTGCCCGAAACCGACGACCACGGAGCGGCGCTGGCGGCCGACAAGATCAGGCGTTCGATCGCAACCCACGACTTCGCGACCGGGGGGAACTGGCAGCGCATCACGGTCAGCTGCGGCGCAGCGACCATCGACGCCATCCCACAGCGCGCCGAGACCGAGGCCGGCATGATGAATCGGCGTGAGTACACCGGGAACCTGATCCAGGACGCCTACCACGCGCTCGAGGCCGGCCGTTCGTCCGGCACCAACCGAACCTCGATCGGCGCTTACCGAAGCTGAGCGATTTCTACCTGATCCGCCACGCGGACGTCGAGAACCCCGGCCGGGTCCTCTACGGCCACCTCGACGGCTTCAACCTGAGTGCCCTCGGCCGCGTGCAGGCTGCGGCCATCGGCGAACAGCTGCATGCGAGCGGACTCGACCGCATCGTGCACAGCCCGCTGGCGCGAGCAGCCGAGACCGCGCGGATCGTGAGCGGGAAGCTGGCTCGGCCAGCGCTCCTGGAGGACGACCCCGACCTTCGCGAGGCGGAGTTCAGCCGCTACCTGCAGGGCCTGCCGTACTGGCAGATCCCTTTACGACGCCCTCTCTGGTTTGTCCACAAGGCCAAGCGAGGACTGCTTCCCGGCGACGAATCGATCGAGACGATGGGCGCCCGGGTGCTGGGGGTCGTGCGCCGCCTGGCGCGAGAGCACCCGGGCGAGACCATTGCCCTGGTGAGCCACGCGGATCCCTTGAACGCCGCCTGGATCCTGCTCGACGGCCGGGCTCACAACGAGCGCGAGATGTATCGCAAGGGCTTCGACAAGGCTGGGATGCTGCGAGTGGAGATGGACGGTGACCAGCCCAAATCCTGGGAGTACATCCCGCCGCCCCAGGTCGCGAATCCGGCGAGCGCAGCGGCCTGATCGTCGCGTGCCGCAGAGCAGCTTCCCGGCCGGCTTTCTCTGGGGAACCGCAAGCGCGGCTCACCAGGTCGAAGGCGACAACCGCAACTCCGACTGGTGGGAGTTCGAGCAGCAGCCCGGCCGCATCGCCAACGGCGACACGTCGGCGATCGCGTGCGATCACTATCACCGCTACCGCGAGGATTTCGCCCTGCTGCGCGAGCTCAACCAGAACGCGCACCGCCTGTCCATAGAGTGGTCGCGCATCGAGCCGACCGAAGGGGTCTTCGATTCACGCCAGATCCGTCACTACCGTGACGTCCTGGGCGAGCTGCGCGAGCAGGGCATGCTGCCGATGGTCACGCTGCACCACTTCACGAGCCCGCAATGGTTCGCCCACAAAGGCGGCTGGGCCGCACCTGGTTCTCCGCAGGCCTTCATGCATTACGTATATCGCGTAGTGGAGGAGCTGGGCGACCTCATTGGAATCTGGTGCACGATCAACGAGCCGAGCATCTACGCGGGCAACGGTTGGATCACAGGGGAGTTTCCTCCCGCGCACAAGGGAGACATCGCCGCCGTCTATCGCGTCACTGCCAACATGCGACGTGCTCATGAGCTCGCCTACGCGGCGATCAAACGCAAGTGGCCGGATTCCCAGGTCGGCCTCTCGCATCACAAGTTTCTGTTCATGCCGGCCACCGACCACAGGCGCGACCGCCTCGCCGCGAACACCGCCCAGCTCGTGCTCGACCGCTGGCCCGTCGCCGCCGGCCGGCTGCGCCGCATCGTCGAGGCGACGAGCGATTACATCGGCATCGCGCACTACTGGGGCCAGATGTGCGCTTTCGACCCACGCCGGCCGCAGGACCAGTTCATCCGCCGCTTCAACGTGCCCGGCGAGCCGGTCACCGATATGGGCTGGAGCGGCAACCCGACCTGGATGCGAGCGGTGCTGAATGAGCTGCGCAGCCTCGGCAAGCCGGTCTACATCACCGAGAACGGGCTGGCGAGCAACGACGACGAGTGGCGCCAGCGCTACCTGACCGAAATCCTGTCCAACGTCCAGCTCGCGATCGAGGACGGGGTGGACGTGAGGGGTTACTTCCACTGGACGAACATGGACAACTTTGAGTGGGCACGCGGCTACGGGATGCGCTTCGGCCTGATCTCGGTCGACCGCAAGAGCCTCGAGCGCACGATCAAGCCGAGCGGGCGCCTGTATGCGCGCATAGCGACCGCCAACGCTCTGCCCCTAAACTCAAGCGCGTGACCCGCAGGTCGGCGGCGGTGGGGGCGGGCGTGATCATCCTCGGGGCCTTGCTCATGCTCTCGCTGGCGTGGGGCCTCCAGCACGCCGCCCTCGCCAACCCGCCGCTTTTGGGCAAGAGCGCGCCCAACCTCGCCATCAGGACGGCGGCGGGCGACCAGGTCAGCGTGGAACAGCTGAAGGGCAAGCCGGTCGTCGTCAACTTCTGGGCCTCCTGGTGCACGTCATGCGTCGAGGAGGGGGGCGTGCTGGCCGGCGCCGCCACCGCCAGGCCCGATGTTGCATTCGTCGGCGCCGACAACCAGGACACCGCCGGCGGCTTTCTGGCCTTCGAGCAGAGCCACCCCCATCCGTACCCGGCCGGGCCGATCGTCGCGGGCACCTACCAGTCGTACGGCGTGGCCGGCCTTCCGGCGACGTTCTTCATCGATTCCCATGGCCTGGTCGTCGCGTCCTTCTCGGGGCCGCTCGACTCACCGACTCTCGCGCATTACCTCGCGCTGATCGCCGCATGAACGTGCTCATGAGGTGGGGGATTCCCGCGCTCGTCATCGTCGGGTGCGTCGGCTACCTGATCTATGCGGCGTCAGGCGGCGCGTCAGAGTACTACCTCACGGTCTCAGAGCTGCAGTCGCACGCTTCGGCGGGCGATGTCCGCGTCGCCGGGATCGTGGAAGACGACGTGCAGAAAAGCGACGGGGGCTTCCACGTGACGTTCACCGAGAAGGACAACACCGCATCGATGCCGGTCGACTACTCGGGCACGCTCCCCGACATCTTCCGCCCCGGCATCACGGTGGTCGCCGAGGGCAAGCTCGGCGCCGACGGCGTTTTCCACGCGACGACGCTGCTGGCGAAGTGCCCGTCGCGGTTCTCGACCACGCCCTACACGCAGTGATGTCGGCGTGATCATCGGCTACCTCGGAGGCGGCGCGCTACTGGCCGGTCTTGTGATGGGCGGCTTCTCCGCGGTCCTGTCGTTCTGGTCCGGCTGGCGGGAGAACATGGTCATGGTCCAGGTCGGTCGCCGGGCCTTTTACGCAGCCACGGCCATGGTCGCTCTTGCCGGCGTTTTGCTGGAGGTCGGCCTCTTGACGCACGACTTCTCGCTCGCCTACGTGACCGAGCACACCGATCTGTCAACGCCCACCGCGCTCGTCGCGTCAGGGTTTTATGGCGGCCAGGAAGGGTCGCTTTTGTACTGGGCGCTCATCCTCGGGCTCCTCGGCAGCGCATCGCTGGTGGCGAGCGCGGCGCTCGGCGAGCGGCTTGCCGCTTACGCGGCCGGAGTGCTTGCGTCGATTCTCAGCTTCTTTCTCATCGTGCTCGTGTTGGTGGCGAGCCCGTTCGACCTGCTCTCGATCACACCTCCCGACGGCCTGGGACTGAACCCGGTGCTCCGCGACAGCGGGATGCTCATCCATCCGCCTGTCGTCCTGGCGGGGTTTGCCTCGTTCGCGATCCCCTTCAGCTTTGCCGCGGCCGCGCTGCTCGCGGGACGAACCGACGCCGCATGGATCGCGCACACGCGGCGCTTCGCGCTGGTGGCATGGAGCCTACAGAGCGCAGGTCTGGTGCTCGGTATGTGGTGGGCGTACCACGTGCTCGGCTGGGGCGGTTACTGGGGCTGGGACCCAGTCGAGAACGTTGCCTTGATGCCGTGGCTCGCGACCACCGCGTACCTGCACTCCTCCCAGGTGCAGGAGAAGCGCGGGCGGTTGAGGACGTGGAACTTCACCCTGGTCATCCTCGCCTTCCTGCTCGTGGTTTTCGGCACGTTCATCGTGCGCAGCGGCGTGGTGCCGTCGGTGCACACCTTCGCCGTAAGCGCCATCGGTCCCTGGTTCCTCGGATTCCTGTTCGCCTGCATCGTCTTCTCGGCCGCTCTGCTGTCGCTGCGGTCGAGCAGCCTCGTCGACGGAGCTCGCGATGCGGCGCCCATCGTCTCGCGTGAGGGTGTCTTCGTGGTGCAGAACCTGCTCCTCGTGGGCGTGATCGCGGTCGTGATGTGGGGAACCATCCTTCCCCTCGTTTCGGGGATGCTCGGAGCCGAGCGCGTGGTCGCGGCGCCCTACTACGAGCGCGCGGCGGCGCCGATCTTCGCCGCGATCCTGGCCCTCATGGCCGCCGGGCCCCTTCTGCCCTGGCGGCGTCCGGGGCGCTCCACGCTTCGCGCCCTGCGCTGGCCTGGCGCGGCGGCTCTCGTCGCCCTCGTGGTCATGCTGGCCGCTGGGGCGCGGTCGGTCCCGGCCCTGGTCGCGTTCCCGCTCATGGCCGGCGCCGCGGCGACCAGCGCCACCGTCTACGGACGAGCCGTCGTGGCCTCTCGCCGCGACTGGGCCCGGCTGGCCAGCCGCCTCGTCCTCAAGCGCCGGCGCTACGGCGCCTACCTCGCTCACATCGGCCTGGTCGTTCTGGCGGCCGGAATCGCCGGGTCGCACCTTTGGCAGCAGGAGAGGGAGGTGACGCTCGCCCCGGGCGGACAGGTCACCGTCGCCGGTTACACGCTCATTTACACCGGTTCGCAGGAGCGGCAGCTGCCGGACCACACCGAGCTCGTGGCGGCGATGAGGTTTGGCGGCAGCACGCTGGAGCCTTCGCGGGCCACCTATGCCGGGCTGGGCGGCCAGTCGCTGACCCGCGTCGCCATCTCGACGACCCCGGTAGCGGACGTCTACGTCGTCCTGGTCGGGACGAATCCCGATGGCTCGGCCTCGTTCCAGGTGTTCGTCAACCCACTCGTCACCTGGATCTGGGCGGGCGGTGCGATCATCATCCTCGGCGTCGTGCTGGGCAACGTGGGTGAGAGGAGCGCCGCCGCGGCGCCGGTGCGGCGCACAGTCTCGGTGCCGGTGCCGGGCTGACGTGTCCCGCCTCCGAAGTTCCTCGCATCTTCGCGGCCTAGGCGGCCGGGCGCCAGACCACCCCACGGAATCTGGCGATTCCGCGGGGACCCCGGGAGTGGCGCCGAAGCCGGCGTCTGGGGGCCCGTCGCGGCCTCGTCACGCATCTGGCGATGCGCTCCTCGCCGCGCCACCCCATCCTTGGCTCTGGCCGCCGATGCCGCGAAATCTGCGTCGGACCTCGGAGCCGGGACACTGATGGCAATCATCGTCGCGACGCTGCTGCTGTTCGCCGCCGGCCCGTTCATCCTGTGGCCTTTGATCAAGACTCCGCCCGAGGAGCCGCCCGGGAGATGAGCATCCTGGTCGCCAACGGCCTGACCCAGTGGTACGGCTCCGATCCGGCGCTGGAGGGAGTCGACCTCGTGATGGATTCGGGCGAGCACCTGGCCGTGCTCGGCGAGAACGGCGCCGGCAAGACGACGTTGCTCAGGATCCTGGCCACGGCCGCGCGCCCGACCTCCGGCCAGCTCGAGATCCTGGGCCTCGACGCATTTCGCGAGCGGGCGCGGCTTCGCCGCCGTATCGGCTTCGTCGCGCACTCGCCCGGCCTTTACCCGGCCCTGACGGCGACGGAGAACCTCGAGTTCTTCTGCGACCTTTACGGTGTCAGCCGCTCGCGCGCCGCGGAAACGCTGGAGATGGTCGGCCTCAGGGAGGTCGCGCACCGGCGCGCCGCCCGGCTCTCGCGGGGCATGCAGCAACGGCTGGCCATCGCCCGCGCGGTCCTCCACGACCCACGCCTGCTGGTCCTCGACGAGCCGGACGCCAGCCTCGGCTCGGATGCGGGCGACCTTCTTGCCGGCATCATGGCCGGCCGCACCGTCATCCTCGCCACGCATGACCACGCGCTCGCGAGCCGGTTGTGCCCTCGCTCGCTCGTGCTCCGCCACGGTCGCTCAGCCGGGACGCCCACCCGGCTGCACGTGGTCAAGTGAACCCGGTCAGGGTCGCGCTGGCGGTGGCGCGCAAGGACCTGCGCTCCGAATGGCGAACCCGCGAGCTCGTCCCCGCGCTGGCGCAGTTCATAGTCCTGGCCTTAGTGATCGCCAATTTCGGCTTCCAGATCGACCCCCACAACGCACCGAGCATCGCGCCCGGCATCCTCTGGCTGGCGCTCGTCTTCGCCGGACTGGTCGCCTTTGGGCGCGCGTTCGCCGCGGAGCGCGAGCAGGCGACGCTCGAGGCGATGCTGATGACGCCCGCGTCGCCCGTTGCGCTGTTCGCGGGCAAGGCGCTGGCCTCGGCTGCCCTTCTCGTCCTGTGCGAGGCGGTCATGCTCCCCGCGCTGGCGCTGTTCTTCGGCACACAGGTCTCAGGCGAGGTGGTGGCCGCGGTGCTGCTCGCCACCATCGGCATGGCCGCCCTCGGCTGTCTGTTCGCCGCCATGGTGGCTCGCATCCGCGCGCGGGAGCTGCTTCTCCCCTTGCTCACCCTCCCGCTGTGGATCCCGTTCATCGTCGCGGGCGGACAGGCGGTCCAGTCCGCGATGGGGTTGGGCGGGGGCTACGACGAGGCGATCGGCCTGTTGATCGATTTGGACATACTTTTCGTTGTGCTGACCTCGCTCGCCGCTCGCTTCGTCCTCGATGAATAACTACGAGAAGGCGGCCACGGGAGCCGTCGCGCTGATGTTGGTGGCCGCCGGCGCGATCTTCCTGTACGCGCCGACCGACGCCCTCCAGGGCCCGGTGCAGCGCATCTTCTACCTCCACGTGAGCTCCGCGATCGCCGCCTTTGCGAGCTTTGCGGTCGTGCTCGTGGGGGGCATCGTGTACCTGTGGCGCGAAAGCGCAGCGGCGGACCGCCTGGCGCGGGCGGGCGCCCTGGTCGGGGTGGTGTTCACCACCGTGACGCTCGTCATGGGCATGCTGTGGGCCAAGCCCGTATGGGGCGTGTTCTGGACCTGGGATGCACGCCTCACCTCGACCCTGGTCCTGTGGATCATCTACGCCGGCTACCTGCTGGTGCGACGGCTCGCCGAGCCCGGCCGGCAGGCGGCGCGCTTTGCGGCCGTGGTCGGGATCTTCGGGTTCATCGACGTGCCGATCGTCTACTTCAGCGTGACCTGGTGGCGCACCTTCCACCCGGGCCCGGTCATCGTCACCGACGCGCTCCCGGCGGCGATGCTCGGGACGTTCCTTTTGACCATGGCGTGCACGCTGGTCCTCGGCGCCACGATGATCGCGGTCCGCTATCGCATCGAAGCCCTGCTGGACGCGCGGGAGCGCGTGTCGGAGCCTGGTGTGGTGGTCAAGGCCCGCGGCGCCGAGATGGGCACGGAACCGGTGCCATGACATACCTCGTCCTCGCATATGCGTTCGGCGTCGCCATGCTCGGCGGGTATCTGGCCTGGTCGCTCCGACATCTGCGTGAGCTAGAACGACCAAAGCGGTAGCCGTCGGCGCCGGGTCCGATCGGCACCGTCACAACGTGCCGTGGCGCGGGGCGCGCCACCTCGTGGCAACTCGGGCGGTGATCAGCGCTGAGAGGCTGGGGGATCCGGGCTTTGACTTGAGGCGAGCGCCGCCCTGAGCCTGGGTGCGAGCCCGGCCACGATGCGTTCGGTCAGGCCCCACACGACGCTTTCCTCGTGCGCCAGGTAGCGGAAATGCCACGGCGCGGCCGACTCCAGCCAGGCCGTCTCGTCCAGCAGGCGGGTGAGCGGGATGGACAGGACGCCCTCGAGCTCGCGCTCGTCGTGCACGAAGTCGGGGACCGGGTCGGGCAGGTGGGCGACGAACGGGACGACCGAGAAGTTCGAGACCGCGGCATAGATCGGCTCGCCGGCGCCGAGCGGGACGAGCCGACCCGCCGGCACTCCGATCTCTTCCTCGATCTCGCGCGCGGCCGCCCGCCAGGCGGATTCGCCGCCCTGCACGCCGCCTCCGGGCAGCGCCACCTGGCCGGGGTGGTCGCGAAGATCGGCGCGGCGCCTGACGAAGGGCACCCACCATGCGCCCGCACGCCGGAACAGGATGAACGTCACCGCCGCCCGCCGCGCCCCCGGCCTGAACTCACCCCACCCATCGATCGGGCTGAACAAACGTTCGACCTCGGCCAGGAACTCAGTCAAGGGCACTCCTCGAGCCGGTAAGCTAGGAAAGGTAGCTGACATGATCGATCAGACGAGCAGCCGGATTGAGAAGCAGGAGACGGCCCTCCGACGGCAGAACCGCCGCCGGTACGCGTTCCAGCGCATGCTCGAGGCCACCGACCGGGTGCTCTGGCGGCTCGAGGAGATGAACCGAGACGGGGTCAAGACGGTGCCCGGCCCGGTCCGAGCCGAGCTGCGGGAGGTGGCCGAGAACATGCCGAACCACGTCCGGGAGCCGCTGCGCGACGGCGGCCAGGTCCAGGACACGCTGGACAGCCTTTTCGAGGTCCAGGAGCGCCTTTTCAGGTGGCGCTTCCCCGACTGGGAGGACATCGAGCCGGACGTCGAGCATCAGGGCGAGCCGGGGGCCTACGACTACGCCGGCTAGGCGCTGGCGACCGTGAGCAGCAGGTCGGTTGCGTAGGCGGTCAGGAAACCCAAGAGCAGGCCCCATGCAAACGTGGTCGGTGAGCTGATCTTCCGGCCGAGGTTGAACAGCTCGTTGAGCACGTAGAGCAGGGCCCCCGCCGCGACGGCGAGGAAGGCGATGGAGAAGTAGGTCGAGCTGGCCAGGTATCCGATCCATGTGCCGACGAAGGTCGGGCCGCCGCCGATCAGGCCGGCCACGCCGAGGAACGACCAGGACACAGGCTTGGACTCGGTGGTCATGGGAGCCGCGATACCGAATCCCTCGGTGATGTTGTGCAGCGCAAACCCGACCGCGAGCACGCCGGTGAAGGCGATGGCTCCGACGTGGGCCGATTCGCCGATCGCCAGGCCTTCCGAGAGGTTGTGCAGGCCCAGGCCGGTGGCGATCGCCAGGGACAGCGCACGCGGGCTCGGGCCTGGGGTCCCGTGCCGCAGCTGTCCGAACAGGGCCCGGTTGAAGTAGACGAGGCCCAGCAGGCCCGCTCCGACCCCGACCGCGAAGATCACGGCCATGCCCGCGAAGGAGCTTCGGTTTCCCTGTTTCAGCGCCGCCTCGACCGGGCCGCCGGCGTGCGAAAGGATGTCCCACAGCAGAAACACGAGGATGCCCGTCGCAAACGCGTTCAGGAAGCCCTGCAGAGCCTTCGGCAGCCCGCGCATGCGGGCCACCGGCAGGCCGAGGAAGACCGTGGCGCCGGCGATCGCGCCGAGTGCGACCGCGGCTCCTTGGCTCATAGTTGTCTCACGCAGTTAGTACGCACGAAAGATGGAATTAGATAAGTCTAACGACGGCCAACACGAGCCCTCCGAGGTGGTCTCGCGCTACCTGGAAGCGGTTTACTACATGTGGGCCGAGCGCGAGCCCCTGCGCAGCTCACGCCTGGCGGACTGGCTCGGGGTGAGCCGGCCGACGGTGGCCGTCGCGGTGCGCCGGATGACGCTGGACGGCCTGGTCCGGATGAACGGCCACAAGGAGATCGAGCTCACCCCGCGGGGGTTCCGGGCGGCGGAGTCGATCGTGCGCCGGCACCGGATCATGGAACGCTGGCTGACCGACGTCCTGGGCCTGGACTGGGTCGCCGCCGACGCAGAGGCGGCGCGCCTGGAGCACGCGGTCTCCGGAGTGGTCGAGGAGCAGCTCTACGAGGTCCTCGGACGGCCGAGGACGTGCCCGCACGGCAACCCGATCCCCGGCCACTCTGAGGCGTCGCCGCGCGAGGTGCGGATGTCGTCCCTCCACGCGGGTGCGGTCGCCAGCGTGACGCGTGTCTCGGAGGTGGCGGAGCGCGAGGCGCCGAGGCTCCTCGCTTATCTGCATGAACGTGACCTCGTGCCCGGTCGCGAGATCGAGGTGGTCGAGGTGGACGACGTGGCCAAGACGATTCGGGTCCGGGTGAGGGACCGTGACCTCACTCTGAGCCATGAGACGGCCGCGAAGCTATGGGCGATCCCCCGCTGATCTAGGCGCGCGCGGGCTGAGCCTCCCCGCAGAACGCGCAGCGGCGGGCCCCGATCGGGATCTCGCTCAGGCACTCGGGACATTTCTTGGTCGTCGGGTCCGCCGGCGGCTCCTTGTGCGATCTCGCCACCAGGGCGGTGAACGGGACCACGACGAAGTAGTAGATGACCGCGGCGACGATGACGAAAGCGATCAGCGCGTTGAAGAAGTCTCCGTACAGGAACTTGCTGTTGTTGACGGTGAAGAACAGCCCGCCGAAGTCAGGCTTGCCGCCGATGGCGGCGATGAGCGGCGTGACCAGGTCCTTCACGAACGCTGTGACCACCGAGCCGAAGGCCACGCCGATGACGACACCGACGGCCAGGTCAACGACATTGCCGCGGAGCAGGAAAGCCTTGAAACCTCTCATTCGCATGTCTCCTTGCTACTCAATCGCCGGGACCGACAGCACGACCTTGCCGAACTGCTCCGCGGCGTCGAGCCGCATCAATGCGGCCTGCACTTCATCCAACGGATAGACGGAGTCGACCACCGGACGCATCCCCGCGTCGATCGCCGCGAGCACGGACTCGAACTCTCCCGCGTTGCCCATGGTCGACCCCAACAGGTCTGCTTGGCGAAAGAAGAGTCGCGGCATCGCCACCTCCGCCTTGACGCCCGACGTAGAGCCGCAGGTTACGATCCGCCCGCCCATCGCCAGCGAGCGCATCGACTCGTCGAGCGTGGCGGGCCCCACGTGCTCGAAAACCACGTCGACGCCGTCGCCCGTCGCCGCCCGCACGGCCTTGCTGAAACCCGTCGAATCGAACGCGGCCTCGGCGCCGAGCTCGAGCGCCCGCTCGCGCTTGGCTCCGGACCGGCTGGTCGCGAACACACGCGCTCCAAGGTGCTTGGCGATGAGGATCGCCGCCACCGCGACGCCGGCGCCCGCCCCGACGACGAGCACGGTCTCGCCCCGGCGCAGACGCGCCCTGGTCGTGAGCATGCGCCAGGCGGTCAGAAAAGTCAGCGGGAATGCGGCCGCCTCCTCCCACGAAAGGGCGGCGGGCTTGCGATAGACGTTTCGGGAATCGATGTGAAAGAGCTGGCAGGCGGTGCCGTCGGCGTGCTCGCCCAGCACGCCGAAGCGCGAGCACTTGACGTTCTCGCCGGCCCGGCACCATTCGCATTCCCAGCAGCACAGGGTGGGGAAGATCACCACCTCGTCGCCGGCTTTCCAGGCCGGGTCGGTCGACGAGTGCACGGTCCCCGCCCCATCGGCGGCGATGATCCGTGGCGGCGTCACCCGCTGGGCGCCGTGGGCCATCCAGAGGTCGAGATGGTTGATCGAGGCGGCGCGGATCGAGACCGCGACCCTGCCCGGCGCCGGGTCGGTCGTGGGCAGCTCGCGGACGCGTACGCCTGCCGGCCCGATCGGCTCCTCGTACACGGCGGCGAGGCCCTGGCTCAGGGTCTGGGTTTGCGGCGGCGTTGAGGCCATTTGCGAAACTTAACCAAAACCCAGGCGGGCCGTGCGGAGCGCAACGTAAGCTCTGTCTTCTCCGTTCAAGGGGCTATGCGGGTAGTTGTTCTGATCGTCACCCTCCTGTGTGTTTTGCTGCACGGCGTTCCCGTGCAGGCTTCCACGGCGCTGCCGCCCGGGCAGAAGCCGGGCAAGTACTACCGCTGGAGCTACCCCAGCCAGATGTCGTACGGTCCGATCGAGGACGGTACGGGCAACATCGGGACCCCGCCCGCCCCCGGCGCGTTCCTCACCCTGCCCTTCATGGGCCCTCACTACATAACCTCGATCTTCGACCACTGCGGGCCGAACTACGGCCTGCACGGCAAGGTGTGCCGCTACGACGGCGTGGTCGCCTCGGCCGCCGTGGGCGGACCAGACCCGTCCTTCACCGAGGGTTTTGCCCAAACCCCCGGCCAGCACGACTACCTCTATTACGAAGGCCACGACGGGTACGACTACGGCCTCAACTACGAGCCTGTGGCCGCCGCCGCCGGCGGCCAGGTGATGCTGGCCGGCTGGGCCGTGGCGAGCTGTCACAGCTGTCTCAGCGGGCTGACGGTGGAGATCAACCACGGCAACGGCCTGCTGACCTACTACGGCCACCTGTCGCAGATCAACGTCACCAAGGGCCAGGGGGTGAGCCGCGGCCAGGTGATCGGCATCTCGGGCATGACGGGGACGGCGACCGGCCCTCACCTGCATTTCGGCGTGTACTACGTCAACGGCGACGGCCCGGTCGATCCGTACGGCTGGACCGCCTCGACCCCGGACCCGTACTCCAAAGACCTCGGCGACCTGTGGCTCGGGGGGTCGCCGCGCTTTGCCTCGATCCCGATGCCACAGGTGAGCGTCAACGCGGCGCCGGACGCCGATGACACGACGGCGATCGACGTCTCGTGGTCGAGCCCGGGGTCGGGCAACGTGTACGCGGTTTATGCCGTCGGCCCTGACGGCTCGATGAGGGTGATCAGCGGGGGCACGGGCGCCACGTCACAGGTCTTCCACGGCGGCCGGGGGCTGAGCTACTGGTTCTGGGTCACGGTCAGGACGAACCTCGGCTGGACCGATGCCAACGGGTCGCCTTTGGTGACGATTCCGCGCGTGGATCACGGAGCCCAGGCGTAGCCTCACCCTAGAATCAATCGGTCGTGATCGCCGACGCCCTCAAGGGCAAGACCATCCTGGTCACCGGCAGCACCGGCTTCCTGGGCAAGTCGATCGTCGAGAAGTGCCTGCGCTCGATTCCCGCGATCGCGCGCATCAACCTCGCGATTCGCTCCAGCGCCCGCAGGCCTGCCCTGGAGCGCCTCGAGCGCGAGGTCCTCACCAGCCCGGCGTTCAAGCGGCTGAAAGAGGAGCTCGGCGAAGAGGGATTCGCGCAGCTGGTCAAAGCGAAGCTCGACGTCGTCGAGATCGACCTGGGCCGAGACGGCCTTGGGCTCACCGACCGGGGCCGGGAGCAGCTGCGGTCCTGTGACATCGTCATCCACTCCGCCGCGGCGGTCGAGTTTGACAACCCCGCCGACCTTTCTGCGCAGACCAACCTGCTCGGTGCCGCGCGGATGGTCGAAGCGCTGAAGGCCACCGGCGCGCTGCCCCACCTGGTCCACGTCTCCACCGCGTACGTGGGCGGCATGCTGCGCGGCCTCGTGCGCGAAGAGGCGCCCCTGGACCCTGGCCTGAACTGGCGCCACGAAGCTGCCGTGCTGGCCAACCTCCGCGGTCCGGTCGAAGAGGAGTCGCGGCGGCCCGAGGTGCTCGAGCGCCTTCGGCGTGAGGCGCGATCGCGCATGGGCCCGGCCGGCACGCCAGCGGTCGCGCGCGCCACCGAGCGCCTGAGGGACAGGTGGGTCAAGGACCGCCTGATCGAACGTGGGCGCGTCCACGCCAACGCGATGGGTTTCTCGGACATCTACTCGTTCACCAAGGCGATGGCGGAGCATGCTGTCGTCGAGCTGCACGGAGACATCCCGCTCTCGATCGTGAGACCGTCGATCATCGAAAGCGCGTTGGCGGAGCCTTTCCCCGGATGGCTCGAGGGATTCCGTATGGCGGAGCCTCTCATCCTTGCTTTCGGCCGCGGGATCCTGCGCGATTTCTCGGGCCTGCCCGACTCCTTGCTCGACATCATCCCGGCGGATTTCGTCGTCAACACCGTCCTGGCCGTGGCGGCCAACCCGCCGCCCGACGCGAAGCCTCGCGTGTATCACGCCGCATCGGGGAGCCGGAACCCGCTGCGCTTCCGCACCATGACCGACGAGGCGGGCAAGTACTTCGCTAAGAACCCGCTGCGGGACCGCTACGGACAGGCGATCGGGACTCCGACCTGGACGTACCCGACCCGGGGCGAGCTGGCCACCCGAGCGCGCACGGCGCTGCGCTTCGTCGAGGCGGCCCAGTGGGTGATCGAGCGGCTGCCCCTGGGCGCCAGCGTGGCGCAGCTCTCGGACGACCTCAACGCCGAAAAGGAGCGCCTCGACAGGGGAGTCAACCTGATCCAGCTCTACGGCGTCTACACCGAGGTCGACTGCATCTTCGACACCCGCAACGTGACGGCGCTGTGGGACCGGGTGCCCGAGGACGAGCGCAAGACGTTCCCCTTCGACCCCGCCCTTTACGACTGGGAGCACTACTTCCAGGACGTTCACTTTCCGACGGTCGTGCGCATGTCGCGGGCGGAGACGGTCGCGCGCAAAGGCAAGCAACCGTCCGGGAGCACTGTGGCCAAGGCCGAATCGAGCTCGGTGCGCGCCGCGATCGACCGACGCAAGGGCCGCTCCGACGTGCTCGCCGTGTTCGACGTCGACGGAACGCTGGTCGAGACCAACGTCGTCGAATACTTCCTGTGGATGCGCCTGCGCGCGCAGCCGCTCGAAGACTGGCCGGCGTTCATGGCGCAGATGCTGCGCGAGGCGCCGCGATGGCTTTACCTCGAGCGGCGCTCGCGCGCCGAGTTCCAGCGCAGTTTCTATCGCGAATACAACGGGCTCGAGTACGAGGTGATGAAGCAGCTGGGGCGCGAGGCGCTTGACGCGGTGACGCTTCGCCGCATCTACCCGGAAGGCATGCGCCGTATCCGCGAGCACAAGCGCGCGGGTCATCGAGTCCTGCTCTTGACGGGCGCGCTGGACGTGGTGGTCGAGCCGCTGGCCGAGCTGCTCGACGTGGAGGTCGACTGCGCACATCTCCTCGTGAAGGAGGGGCGGCTGACCGGAGACCTCCAGGCGCCACCTCCCGCCGGGGAGGCCCGCGGCACGCTGCTGGAGGAATACGCGGCTAAGAACGGGATCGTCCTTTCTGAGAGCTTCGCCTATGCCGACTCGTTATCCGACCTGCCGATGTTGGAGCTCGTGGCCACGCCCGTCGCGGTCAACCCCGATGCTCGCCTGTCGCAGGTCGCCGGGCAGCGCGGCTGGCGCGTCGAGCGATGGAAGATGGCGCCGGGCAACTGGCGGCTGCCCATGCCCGACCCGCGCTCGCCGGAGTACCGGGAGGCGGTGCGCCGATGAGGGTTAGATGCTCGCGCTGACCTTCCACAGAAGCATCCCTTCTTTCGCCATCGTCAAGGCCGCGGGCGGCCGCCCCGACGTGGCGACGAGTGCGCTCTCGATGCTCAAGCTGGGCGACGTTTCCGAGCCGGTGCTTCCCGCCGGCTGGGTCCGCGTCATGCCCACGCTCAGCGGGATCTGCGGCTCGGACCTGGCCGCGATCGGCGGGCACGCATCGCTCTACCTCGATCCGCTCACCAGCTATCCGTTCGTGCCCGGCCACGAGGTGGTGGGCACGCTCGACGACGGATCGCGCGTCGTGGTCGAGCCTGCGCTCGGCTGCAAGGTGCGCGGCATCGAACCGCCCTGCCCGCGCTGCGCCGAGGGCAGGCCCGGCCTTTGCTACAACGTCACCGAGGGACCGATCGAGGTCGGCCTGCAGACCGGTTACTGCGCAGACACCGGTGGAGGCTGGGGAGAGGTCCTGGTCGCGCATCCAAGCCAGCTGCACCCAGTCCCCTCGACGCTCAGCGACGAGGCCGCCGTGCTCATCGAGCCGCTGGCCTGCTGCGTGCACGCGGCGCTCCGCGGCGGCGCGACCAAGAATGACGTCGTCGTGGTGTCGGGCGCCGGGACCATCGGTCTTCTGACCATCGCCGCGATCAAGCTCTTCACCCCTCCCAGGCGGTTGATCGCGATTGCCAAGCATCCGACTCAGCGCGACCTCGCCCGCAAGCTCGGCGCCGACCAGGTCGTCGCGCCGGCAGACGTGTTCCAGCGGGTCAGGTTTGCCACCGCCGCACGCCGGCTCGAAGGCATGAACCGCTCGCTGCTCCTGGGTGGCGCCGACATCACGTTCGAATGCGTGGGCAGCGCGGACAGCCTCAACGACACGGTGCGGTTCACGCGGGAGGGAGGGACGGTCGTGGCGGTCGGCATGCCGGGCGAGGAGAAGGTCGACTGGGCGCCGATCTGGCAGCGCGAGCTCACCGTGATGGGCGCGTACGCGTATGGCGCCGAGGCCAAGAAGAAGGGGAAACGCACGTTCGAGCTCGCTCTAGAGGCCGCGCCCGAGCTGCACCTCGATGAGCTGACCGGTCCCTACTTCGGCCTGGGTGAATATCGCGACGCGATCGCCTACGCGATGAGCGCCGGCCGCCTGGGGGCGGTGAAGGTCTGTTTCGACCTGCGAGGATTAAGGGCGTAGTGCCAAGACCCGGAGCCGTCATCGAGGTCGATCGCAACACTCCGCCCGTGCTGTTCCACTTCGGCGAGGGGATGCGGCTGGAGCGGCTGCCCCTTGGCTCACGAATCGTGTACCCGCCCGATCCGCTCGACCCCATCGCCCATCCCGAGCGGGCGATCAAGCGAGCGCTCGCCAAACCCCTCGAGGACGATCCGCTGAAGTCGCTGCTGCGATCCGGGATGAAGCTGACCATTGCGTTCGACGACCTATCGCTGCCGCTCCCGCCGATGGCCGCGCCTGATGTTCGCCAGCTGGTCATGGAAGAGGTCATCGACATGGCGGCGGAGGCGGGGGTCGAGGACCTGCACATCATCGCGGCGCTCGGATTGCACCGGCGCATGACCGAAGACGAGATCCGCCACATCGTCGGCGAGCGGATCTTCAGCACGTTCTGGCCCGACCGCCTGTATCAGCACGACGGCGAGGACCCAGAGAACAACGTGTACATCGGCAAGACGTCCGAGGGCGAGGACGTCACGCTGCACAGGCGCGCCGCGGAGTCGGACCTGGTCGTCTACGTCAACCTGACGCTGGTCCCGATGGACGGCGGACACAAGTCGATGGCGACCGGCCTGGCCTCGTACCGCGGCATCCGCGCTCACCACAACGTCAAGACGCTGCTCGCCTCACGTTCCTATATGAACCCGCCTGACTCGGCGCTCCACCACTCCTGCATGCGGCAGGGACAGCTCATCGAGGACACGGTGCGCGTGTTCCACATCGAGACCACCGTCAACAACCACGCCTTTCCCGCGATCGCCAACTTCATGCAGAAGCGCGAGACGGACTGGACCGCGCAGGACCAGGCCATGTTCCTCGGCATGAAGCAGATGACCGATCTCGCTCCGCCCGCGTTCAAGCGCAACATCTTCCACGCGATGCGCGCGCCGTATGGGCTCACCTCGGTGCACGCGGGCCAGGTCGACGCGGTGCACGACAAGACCCTGGAGGCCGTGAGAGCACAGCTCAGCGTTCGGGTCGAGGGCCAGACCGACATCGTCACGATCGGCGTGCCCTACCTGGGCCCCTACAACGTGAACGCTCCGATGAACCCCGTGCTGGTCGTCTGCATGGGTATCGGCTACCTCTTCAACTTCTACCGCAACAAGCCGGTGCTGCGAAAGGGCGGCGTCCTGATCCTCACCCATCCCTGCCGGTACGAGTTCGACGCCGTGCAGCACCCTAGCTACATCGACTTTTACGACGAGGTGCTGGCGGACACCACCGACCCGCTCGAGATCGAGAAGAAGTACGAGCTGCGATTTGCCGAGGACCCGTGGTTCCGGCAGCTGTACCGCAAGTCGCACGCATACCACGGCGCCCACCCCTTCTATGCGTGGTACTGGGCCGCGCACGGGATGGAGCACGCCGGCGACATCATCATCGTCGGCGGCGACCGCGACGTCGTGCACCGGCTCGGCTTCAAATGCGCGACCACCCTCGACGACGCGTTCGAGATGGCCGAGCAGACCGTCGGCCGGTACCCCAGCGTGACCCACATGCGCATGCCGCCGATCCTGCTGGCCGACGTCGAAGCGTGACCTGGTATTCCGGCGAAGGCGGCGCCGTCCGCCTGGCGGGCACCGTCAGGGGCTTCGTGGACGACGTGTCCCAAGTCCGCCGCGCCTGGCACTGGGACACCCCTCGGCCGCGCACGTGGCCCGAACGTGGCGCGGTCGTGCCGGCGCCTGCGAGCGATCTCGGCTGGGCGCGCCAGGAGCCCGTCCGATCGCTGCGCTACCTGATCCAGCACGCGCTGCTGATTCCTTTCACGGAGGTGATGGCCCATCCCAAGGTCGAAGGGCGCGAGTGGGTGCGCGAGCTCGAGCGGCCGGTCATCTTCGCGGCCAACCACTCGAGCCACGCAGACACTTCGCTCATCCTTCACGCGCTGACCGACCGCGCCCGCGACCGCACGGTGGTCGCGGCGGCTGCGGACTACTGGTTCAAGCGGCCCATGCTCGGCAACCTGGTGAGCCTGTTCCTCAACACGTTCCCCTTCTCTCGCACTGGCGGGGCGCAGGCCCAGCTGCACAGTTCGAGCGTGCTGCTGAAGTCGGGCTGGAACCTCGTCCTGTTCCCGGAAGGGAGCCGCTCGCCCGACGGCCGCATCCAGGAGTTCAAGCCCGGCGTCGGACACCTGGCCAACGAAACCGGAACGCCGGTCGTGCCGGTCCACATCCGCGGCGCCTACCAGATCATGCCGCGCGGCCAGAAGCTGCCCCTGCCTGGCCCCGCGCGCGTCCGCATCGGCATGCCCATGGCGCCCGAGCTGAAGGAGGGCTCGCGCGAGTTCACCGCGCGCGTGGAGAAGGCTGTGCGTGCCCTGGCGGCCGAGCCCAGGCAGACCGGCATCCAGGGCACGTGGATCGAGCGCTGGCGCGCGGGGAAGCCCCGCGAACCGAAATACCAGGGCTAGCTCGAGGCTAGGGCAGAGACTCGACCCGGAAAACCGGGTGATCCGGGGCGATCTGTCGCAGCTCGGACTCCGCCGAGTCCGCCCCGACGCCGTGGAAGAAGACGCCGACCTCGGCCTTCCACCGCTTCAGGTAAGCGCGCAGGAGCGGGACTTTCTGGTCGTCTGCGATCTCCACGATCTTGAAAGGCTGAGCTTTCTTGCCGAGCCAGAGCTCGCCGCCGCCGGCGACCCGGATGTTGCGGACCCACTGGGTGAGCCCTCGGGGCGCGACCAGGTACTGCCGTCCCTCGAAGGTCAACAGGTTCACGGGCTGGCTGCGCCACTCGCCGGATTTGCGACCGCGCACACGCAGCACGCGGGAGCCCCAGACGCTGATGCCGGCTCGTGTCATCAGCGCCACGGCAGGGTTGAAAACGTGGTTAGTGAACCAGTCGGGCTTTCGGTAGTACGCCAAGGCGGCTTACGATACCTCGGCCGATGACCTACTCGATAGTGGCGCGCGACCAGGATTCGGGCGAGCTGGGCGTTGCCGTGCAGTCGCACTACTTCCAGGTCGGCCCGGTCGTTCCGTGGGCGCGCTCCGGCGTCGGAGCGGTGGCCACCCAGTCTCAGGTCAACGTGAGCTTCGGCCCGCTCGGCCTCGACCTGCTTCAGGCCGGCCATACCGCGGAGCAGGCCCTGAAGGCGCTCCTCGCCGGCGACCCCGGCGCCGAGAGCCGCCAGGTCGCCATCGTCGACGCGGCGGGGAACGTCGCGGCACACACCGGCTCGAAATGCATTCCCGCCGCCGGGCACAGGGCCGGGGACGGCTTCAGCTGCCAGGCCAACCTGATGGAGAGGGCTACCGTGTGGGACGCCATGTGCGCGGCCTACACGTCGGCCAGAGTCCCTCTTGCCGAGCGCATGATGGCCGCCCTCGAAGCCGCGGAGGCGGAGGGCGGAGACATCCGCGGCAGGCAGTCGGCGGCGATGCTCGTCGTGTCCGGCACGCCGACGGGCCGATCGTGGGAGGACCGCGTCATTGACCTTCGCGTCGAGGACGCCCCCGACCCTCTCGCCGAGCTGCGCCGGCTGCTCCGCCTCAAGCGCGCATACATGACCAGCACCGACGCGGACCGCCTGGAGGAGCTTGGCGACCAGGAGGCGGCCAGGCAGAAAAGAGCCGAAGGGCTGCGACTCGCGCCTGAGCTGGTCGAGCTCAAGTTCTGGACCGGGCTCGACATGGCGGAGAAGGGCGACGTGGACGGCGGATGTGCCCTGATGGCGGCCGCCGTGCGCAAGGACGTGCGGTGGATCGAGACGTTGAATCGGCTCGTCGCCGTCGACCGTTTGTCCGTCGAAACGGCCAGGGCGATCGAGGCCCGCCTCGCGGCCATTGCCCCGCGCCTTTAGACTTCACGAGTCTTGGGAAAGTTCAAGAGTCAGCGCAGAGGTCCGCGTAAGCCCCCCAAGGCCAAGGCGGAGAAGGACGACGGCGGCCAGAAAGAGGCCGCGGTCGTCATGGACGCGGTGGTCGCCCAGGCGCTGCCCAACGCCATGTTCGAGGTCGAGATCGAAGGCGGCCACAAGCTCATCGCTTACGCCGCGGGCCGCATGCGCCGCTACTTCATCCGGATCACGCCGGGCGACCGCATCCGCGTCGAGCTCTCGCCCTACGACCTGACGCGCGGTCGCATCGTCTACCGCTACCGCGAGTAGGTCTTTGCCGGGCATCCTCGAAGCCCTCGGCTCGGCGCGTGTCTTCGACCTCGAGCAGCTTCGCTACGCTGGCGCGCCGTCACATCCCGCGCATCTGCCCGGCTTCAACTACTTCCTCCACCGGCACCACGCGCGGGGAGCGGCGGAGGCGCGCACGGGGGCTTCCGGCGTCGTGGTGATGCCGGAGCACTCGGGGACCCACATCGACGCCCTGGCCCACCAGGCGGAGAACCTCACTCTCCACGGCGGCATTCACGTCGACGAGGGCGTGCAGACGTCGGCGGGCTTCAAGGTCCTCGGCGTGGAGACGATGGCGCCGCTGGTGGGTCGCGGCGTGCTGCTCGACGTGGCCGCCGAGCGCAAGCTCGTGCCCGAGTACTCGATCAGTCCGATGGACCTCGAACGGGCCGCCGGCCGCGCCGGCGTCGAGGTGCGCGAGGGGGACGTTGCCCTCGTGCGGACCGGTTACGGCGCGCTGTGGTCAGACCCGGCCGAGTACCTTCGCGCTCCGGGCGTCAGCGCTGCCGGCTCGCGCTGGCTCATCGAAAAGAAGGTGAAGGCGGTCGGTGCCGACAACCTGGCCTGGGACCTGATGGGCCCGATGGACCCGGAGCTGGGCGTGACGCTGCCGGGTCACGTCCTCCTGCTGGTCCGGGCCGGGATCCCGATCATCGAGAACCTGAACCTCGAGGAGCTGGCGGCGGCGGGCGTGCACGAGTTCGGCTTCGTGTGCCTCCCGCTCAAGATGCGGGGCGCCACGGGCTCACCCGTCCGTCCGATCGCGATCGCCTGAGCCCCCGCTCAGGCGTGGTCGGGCGCTTCTAGCGCCGCCCCGCCGTCTGGAAGCAGTCCAGGCAGTACACGGGACGGGCGCCGGTCGGCACGAACGGCACCTGGGTCTGCTTCCCGCAGTTGGAGCAGATCACGTCGTGCATGACCCGGGAGCGGCCGTTGCCGCCACCGTCGGTCGTGCGCCGCGAGGCCCGGCACTCCGGGCATCGCCGCGGCTCGTTCTGGAGCCCTCGTGACTGGTAGAACTCCTGCTCGCCGGCCGTAAAAAGAAACTCCCGCCCACAGTCGCGACACGTCAAGGTCCGATCCACGAAACTCACCGTTAGGCCTCCCTCAAAACTCGCTCAGAGGCCCGGACGATGGCGACCGGTCTACCCCTCCAGCGTTGCGGTGGCGATTCTAACGCGGTTGGCTCGAGTTTGGCGGCTCGGTTTCGAGCGGGGGTCAAGCCGGGGCCGAGCCAGGGCCGAGCCAGGGCTAGGCCGTGATCGCCTCGCGCTCCGGCTCCTCGTCCACCTCGACCGGTGATTCCTCCCCGAAGGCCATGCCCGACTTTGCCCCGCTCAGCGGAACCTCGCGCAGGAACACGGTCGACACCAGGGCCACGACAAGGATCACTCCCGCGAAGACGTAGATGTCGTGAAGCGTGTCGGACAGCGCCAGCCGGATGGCGTGGACGAAGGCGGCCGGCAGCTTCGCGAGAAGCGTCGGGTCGAGGATGGAGTTCGCGCTGCCTCCGCTGGGTAGGCTGGCCAGGGCCTGCGGAGGCAGGTGCAGGGCGGTCACACGGGTATTCAGGTAGTCCGGCAGGCGGTTGGCCAGCACGGCCCCCAGGATCGAGCTGCCGACCGTGCCACCCAGGTTGCGCCAGAACTGGATCTGGCTCGAGGCGACACCGAGGAACTTGCGGGGCAGGGCCACCTGGACGGCGGTGAGGTACAGCGGGAAGGTGACGCCGATCCCGGTGCCGACCACGATCAGGTCCACCACCACGTGCCATTCGGGGCTGGAGGGCGTGACCTGAGACAGGAGCCACATGCCGTAGATCATCACGGCCACGCCAACGGTGCCCAGGAACCGGTAGTACTTGATCCGTTTCATGAGGAAGCCGGTCAGGGTGCTGGCGCCGATCAGTCCGAACATCATCGGTGTGATGAGGGCGCCTGAGTTCGTGGCGCTGATGCCGAGCACCCCCTGGAACATCAGGGGCGTGAAGAGGATCGATCCGAACATCCCGAACGCCGTGAGGAACCCGACGATCATGCTCACCGTGAACGTGGGGTTCTTGAACAGCTCCAGGGGCACGATCGGGTGCTCGACCCGCGACTCTACGAAGACGAACGCGGCCAGCATCGCGGCGGCGAAGGCCAGCAGGCCCAGCACCTGCGGGGAGGTCCATGCGTGGTCGCGCGTGATGGAAAGCGCGATCAGCATCGGCACCACGCCGCCGGCCAAGGTGAAGGCGCCCCAGAAGTCGATGTCGCGCCACGAGGCCTTGGAGCGGACGTAAGGCAGGCCGGCGAGCACGACCGCGACCGCGACGATGCCTACGGGGATGTTCACCTCGAACACCCAGCGCCAGCTCCAGTGGTCGGTGATGAAGCCCCCGGCCGTCGGCCCGACGACCGAGCTCAGGCCGAAGACCGCGCCGAACAGGCCCTGTGCCTTGCCTCGCTGGTCCGGCGGGAACAGGTCGCCGATAACGGTGAACACGGTGGCGAAGAGGACGCCTCCGAAGATGCCCTGGATGCCGCGGAAGACGATCAGCTGCGTCATGTCCTGCGAAAGGCCGCAAAGGGCCGACGCTGCGACGAAGCCGATCATCCCCACGAGCAGGAACGGCTTGCGGCCGAACAGGTCGCCGAGCTTTCCTGCGATGGGGGTCATCGTGGTCGATGTCACGAGGTAGGCGGTCGTCACCCACGCCAACCGGTCGAGGCCGTTGAGATCGGCCACGATGCGGGGGATGGCGGTACCGACGATCGTCTGGTCGAGGGCGGCCAGCAGCAGCGCCAGCATGGTGCCGGCCGTGGCCAGGATGACGCGCCTTCTCGAGAGTCCTGTCGTCGTGCTCACCGCCCGAGCTCCTTCCTGGCGTTCTCCACCAGCAGTAGACAAAGGTGGCGCAGCCTGGCCAGGTCGTCCTGGCTCAGCCCTTCAGCCACCTCGAATTGGTTCTCCAACCCTTCTTTCCAGATCGCCTCGATCCGCACGCGACCCGCTTCGGTCAGTCGCGCCCGCACCGAACGCCGGTCGTCGGGGTCGGGCACTCGCTCCACGAGGCCGTCTTTCTCCAAATGGTCGACAAGGCCGGTTACATTCCGCGGAGAGGTGTGGAAGTCCTGGGCCAGGTCGCCGAGCGCCGTGGCCCCGCCGCGATACAGACGGAACAGGACGCCCAAACGGCCTTCGCTGAGGCCATGCTTTTCGGCCCAGCGGTCCTGCAGCAGGCTCAAGGAGTGGCCTGCCCAGTGAAGGGCGGAAAGCGCCTCCACCGTCTCGATCCCTACTTTGAGCGGGCCGAAGACCTCGCGAAACCGCGGGCTGTACAGGAGCCCGTTCTCGTCACGCGCCAGCTCCCAGCCGATCTTGGTCAGGTCCGACTGCTTCAAGTCGGGGGAATTCATAGTGAATGACTTCATTATGAGTACATACAGCTCTAGCTCTCAAGTTATTCTGTTCGTCATGTTTCAGGGCCGGTGCAGCGCGACCTCGCCGGCGCCGCGATGATCGTCGACGCCCATCTCGACATCGCCTGGAACGCGATCTCCGACGGCCGTGGCTTCCTCGCACCGCCCGCCAAGGGCTACCTGGTCAACCGCCAGTCGCTCGTGGGGGCAGGGGTCGGCCTGGTGTTCGCGACCATCTATACGGCTCCCGCTCGCGCCGGCCGGGCGATGCGCACCCGATTCGTATACGAGAACGCCCACGAGGCGCACATCATGGCCGTCGCCCAGGTCAACTACTACCGTTCTTGCGGCCTGGATCTGATCCGCGACAAGACCGAGCTCGCCGCTTACCGGCATGGGTGGAGGAAGGGGCAGCTCAAAGCCGTGCTGCTGATGGAAGGGGCCGACCCGATTGAGTCGCCGGCGCAGCTCGGCGCCTGGGCCGACTACGGGGTGCGCATCGTCGGTCCGGCATGGGGCGGGACGCGCTACAGCGGCGGCACCGGGGCGCCTGGCGGCCTGACCGACCTCGGCCGGCAGCTCCTCAAGGCGATGGCGCGCAAGCGGGTGATCCTGGACCTGAGCCACATGGCCCAGGAGTCGGTGGAGGACGCCTTCGACCTCTGGCGCGGGCCGATCATGGCCTCTCACAGCAACGCCCGCGAGCTCGTCCGCGGAGACCGCCAGGTGAGCGACGAGACGGTGGCCGAGATCGGGCGCCGCGGCGGCGTGGTTGGGGTCAGCTTCTACCAGCACCACCTGCGGCTGTCGGGCCGCGCGACGCTGGACGACGTCGAGAAGCACATGGTCCACCACGCCAGGGCGGCAGGCGGTCCGGAGCACGTGGGCATCGGGACCGACCTCGATGGCGGCTTCGACGCCCGCTATGCGCCGATCGACGACGTGGCGAAGCTGAGCGAGCTCCGGTCGCGCCTGCGCCGCCACTTCAGCCGGACCCAGGTCGAAGGGATCATGGGGGCCAACTGGCTGGAGTTCCTTTCGCGCTCCCTCCCGGTCTAGATCGACTCCGCCACCTGTTTCGCGGTCATGAAAGCAAAGCCCATCCCGTGTCCGTTGAACCCAGCGCAGATGTAGACGTTCGGCATCCCCTGGAGCGGCCCCGCCACCGGCAGGCCCGACTCGGTGAATCCCATGATCCCCGCCCAACGGTGCGTCACGTGCGTCGTGACCCCGAGTCCTGGCAGCGCCTCGTCGATGTGGTGCTGGATGTCGTCCGTCGGCTCGGCGTCGGTGGTGAGCTCCGATTCCATCGACGTGTCACGCCAGCCGCCGATCAGGAACTCGCCGCTCGGAAGCTGACGCCAGTAGCGGTAGCCGAAGTGCGAATAAGTCGGCATGTCGGACACCGTCCCGGTCGGGGGCTCCGCCGCGAGCATCTGCGCTCGTGTGGGCCGGATCTTCACGCTCGGCACCAAGAGTGAGGTGTAGGCGTTGGTGGCGAGGATGACCACGCCCGCGACGCATATGTCCTCGCCTGCACGCACCTCGACGTCATTCCGCCTGGCGCGGAGCTCGGTGACCTCGACGCCTTCGCGGATTGCGCCTTCGGCAGCCTGACGGGCCAGCGCAGCGACCATCAACGAAGGGTTGATCTCGCCGTCGCGCGGGTGGACGAGGCGGCGGCCGTCCCAGCTGGCCTTGAACCCGTCCTCGTGCAGGAGCTGCTCGGACTCGACGAGCTGCTGGCGCTCCTCGTCGCCTGACGCGAGGGTCGCGCTGCCGAGCCGGCGGTGGCCGACCTCCTGGCCGCGCGCGGCCTCGACCATGCGGTCGTGGTTCTCGTTGGTGATCTCCCACACCTGGCGCGCCTTCTCGCGCCCGTAGGTCCGCACCGCCTCGGCGTAGCTCGCGGCCACGCCCGCGAGAAGGAATCCGGCGTTGCGGCCGCTGGCGCCGGACGCCAGATGCCCACGTTCCACCAGCACGGCGTCGATCCGGCGCTGCTGGAGATGGAGCAGCAGGCTCGTGCCGGCGATACCGCCGCCGACCACGAGCACGTCGGCCTTGTCCGGCAGGCGGCCGGGGTAGCGGTCCGGCGGCTCTGGCCACCATGGAGTGTTCAAGATCGCCACGAGCTCAGAGGCTAACGCCTCGAGCTCGCCGATTCGGCGACAGGGCGGCGGATTCTCGGCTGCGGATAGCATTGACGACGGTGGAATTCGAGAGCTACGACGTCCTGGTGGTGGGCGGGGGACTCGCCGGCATCAGGGCCGCGATAGCTGCGGTGGAGGCCAACCCGCGGGTCAAGGTCGGAATGGTGTCCAAGGTCTACCCGATGCGCAGCCACACGGTGTCCGCCGAAGGCGGAGCCGCGGCGGTGCTGCGGCCGGAGGACTCGTATGAGACGCACGCCTTCGACACCATCAAAGGATCGGACTACCTCGCCGACCAGGATGTCGTCGAAGCTTTCGTGAGAGAGGCCCCGATCGAGATCATCCAGATGGAGCACTGGGGATGTCCGTGGAGCCGCGACGCAGACGGCAAGATCTCCGCCCGCCCGTTCGGGGGCATGACCACCTGGCGGACCTGCTTCGCCGCGGACAAGTCGGGCTTCCACATGCTGCACACGGTCTTCCAGACCTCGCTCAAGTACCCGCAGATCACACGCCACGACGAAGCGTTCGTGACCAAGCTGTTGGTCGAGGACAGCCGGTGCATCGGCGTGGTCGCTCTGGACATGCGAAGCGGACGTTTCGACGCGATCACCGCGAAGGCGGTAATCCTCGCCACCGGCGGCCTCGGCCGCGTCTACGCCTTTACCACCAACGGCAACATCTGCACGGGCGACGGCATGGCGCTCGCCTATCGCGCCGGCGCGGGATTGAAAGACATGGAGATGGTCCAGTTCCATCCCACGGGCCTTCCGTTCACCGGCATCCTCATCACCGAGGCCGTGCGCGGCGAGGGCGGCTACCTGACCAACAGCGAAGGCGAGCGCTTCCTCAAGCGGTACGTGCCCAACAAGATGGAGCTCGGGCCGCGCGACATCATCTCGCGCGCGATGACCACCGAGTTCGAAGAGGGGAGAGGCTTCGAGGGACCCCACGGCAAGTACATGCACCTCGACGTCAGGCACCTCGGCGAGAGCGTGATCGACCGCAAGCTGCCTTTTATGCGCGAGCTCGGACGCGAGTTCCTGGGCATCGACATCGTGACCGAGCCGATCCCGGTGCGCCCGGTGCAGCACTACATGATGGGCGGTGTCGACGCGGACATCTCTGGCGCGACGGCGATCCTCGGACTGTATGCGGCCGGGGAATGCGCCAACGTGGGGCTCAACGGCGGCAATCGCCTGGGATCGAACTCGCTGTCTGAGTGCCTGGTCTTCGGGGCCGCGGCCGGTCGCGCGGCCGCCCATTACGCCAGCTCGGCCGGGGCCTTCACCTCGAACGCAGTTGACGCGATGCTCTGGGACGAGGCGCGGCGGGTCGAAGGCGCCTACCTCGAAAAGAAGGGTGGGGAAGAGCGGATCGGCGACATCCGCGAGGACATGCAGCGCGAGATGGACGCCGGGGCGGGGGTCTTCCGCACGGAGGAGGGGCTGCACGCGCTGATCAAGCGCCTGGGCGACCTGCGGGAGCGATTCCAGAGCATCAAGATCGAGGACTCGAGCCGCACCTTCAACACGGAGCTGACGGCGGCGCTCGAGCTCGATTACATGCTCGAGATCTCCGACACGATCGCGTATTCGGCGCTCGCCCGCGAGGAGTCCCGTGGCGCGCACGCGCGGCGCGACTTCCCCGACCGGCACGATGAGAAGTACCTGAAGCACACGGTTGCCTTCCACACGGGCGAGCTCGCCCCCAGGTTGGATTACCGAGACGTCCGCATCACCAGCTTCACGCCGCAGGCGCGCACCTACTAGGAGGTCGTTTTGGCGAAGAGGATCACGATCCAGGCGACGCGGTTCGACCCCGAAAAGGACACCAAGCCGCGCCTGCAGTCTTACGACATCCCCTTCAGCGACGACAGCATGGTCGTGCTCGACGCTTTGAACTACATCAAGGCGCACGTCGACGGGACGCTCAGCTACCGCTGGTCCTGCCGCATGGGGATCTGCGGCAGCTGCGGGATGATGGTCAACGGGACGCCGAAGCTGACGTGCAACGCATTCCTGCGTGACTACTGGCCGCAGCCCGTCGTCGTCCAGCCGCTGAACAACTTCCCCGTCGTCCGCGACCTCGTCATCGACATGGAGGACTTCATGGACAAGCTGAAGTCCGTCAAGCCCTGGATCATCCGCAAGCAGGACATCCCGCTGGGCGCACACGAGCACGTTCAGACGACGTCGCAGATCGACGACTTCAAGCAGTTCAGCCAGTGCATCAACTGCATGCTCTGCTATGCGGCCTGCCCCGTCTACGGTCTTAACAACGAGTTTCTCGGGCCGGCCGCGATCGCTTTGGCCCGCCGTTACAACCTCGATTCTCGCGACCAGGGCTTGAAGGACCGCCTGCCCGTGATCGCCGAGGCGGAGGGGGTGTGGGAGTGCAGCTTCGTCGGTGAATGCTCGGTGGTCTGCCCCAAGGGCGTCGACCCAGCTAAGGCGATCCAGCAGACCAAGCTCGACACGACCATGCGGTTCGTCCTGCCTTACGGGAACCGCGAGTGAGCCTTCCTGCCGGCGAGGCGGGCCGCACGCTCTCCAGCACGTACCGATGGTCGATGCCCGCCAACTGGTGGACTCGCAAGCGCCATTACTTCTTCTACATGCTGCGAGAGTTCACGGCCCTGCCGCTCGCCCTGTGGCTGCTGTGGTTCCTGGTCGAGATCAAACGCGCGGCTGACGGCCCCGCCTCGTATGCGCCGCACAGCTCAGCCCTGTTCGTGGCGTTCAGCGTGGTCTGCCTCATGTTCGCTCTGTACCACAGCATCACGTTCCTGAGCCTCGCCGGCGTGATCATCCACGTCAAGTTCCTCGACCGTCCGGTCCCTTCCAGGTTGATCGTGCTTTCGCAGTTCGGCCTGTGGGCGGCCGCCTCGATCGTGATCGGTTTCGTGCTGATCTGGTTCGGTCGATGAGCGCGCCGGCTCACGAGCCCAGGCCCGCGCTCGCCCATCTGTTCTGGTGGTTCATGTTCGCCCAGGGTGGCGTCATCGCCGCGGTGCTGATCCCGGTCCACGTCCTGATCCAGGGCATCCTGGGGCCGCTGGGTTGGGTGAACGTGGTCGACCGTCACTACGACACCTGGATCAACCTGCTCGGCAATCCGATCGTGAAGCTGTACCTGCTCGTCCTGATCGCCGTGCCGTTCTTCCACTTCGCGCACCGGTTGCGCTACCTGCTCGTCGACCTCGGCGTCCCCGCGGCCAAGAGCACGCCCGCCCAGGCGATCTTCTATGGCGGCGCTGTCGCGGTCACCCTCGTCACGATCTGGGTCCTGCTCACGACCGCACCGCTGAAGCTCGGCTGACCCATGTACAGGGTCGAGGCTTTTCCCGCCCCGGAACTGGGCAACGCGAGCTTTCTCGTCGCCGACACGGACCGCGGGGTCGGCGTGGTCATCGACCCTCTGCGCGATATCGACCGCTATCTCAAGGTCGCCTCGGACCTCCATATCAAGCTCACCCACGCGCTCGACACCCATCTGCACAACGACTACGTGTCGGGGCGCCGGGAGCTGGCTGCGGAGGCCGGCACCGACATCGGCGACTTGAGCACGGAAGCGGAGCTCAAGATCGGCGACCAGGCCGTCAATGCGATCTCGACACCCGGACACACGCCCGACCACAAGAGCTACCTGCTCAGCGAGAACGGCAGGCCCCGCGCCCTCTTCTCAGGGGGCGCCGTGATGCTGGGCGCCATCGCGCGCACAGACCTGTTCGGCCCCCACCGCGCGGTGCATCTCGCGCTGGAGGCGATGCGCACTCTGCACGTGAGGCTGCGTGGGCTGCCTGACGACGTCGCCGTGTTTCCTACCCACGGCAGCGGATCGTTCTGCGGCTCGGACGGCCGCAGTGGCCACGAGTCCACGATGGGGCACGAGCGCGCAACCAATCCGTTTTTTCAAACCACCGAGGTGATGCCGTTCCTGGCGCGCGTGCTCAACCAGCATCGGTATCCGAGCTACTACAGGGAAATGGCCGCCGTGAACAGCGCCGGCGCTCCGCTGATCGGCCCCACGCTGCCGCCGCTCGCCCGGCTCGATGCGCCGGCGGTCGCGCGCCTGATGGACTCAGGCGCCGCCGTCGTCGACGTCAGGGTCGGACGCGACTACGACCGAGGCCACATTCCCGGCAGCTACAGCGTCGGGATCGACGGCCCGGTCAGCGCGTGGGTCGGCTGGCTGATTGCGCGCGACCGTCCGATCGTGCTCGCGGGCGGAACCGCGGCTGAGCACCACGACGCGCAGCGTCAGCTGCTGCGCATCGGTTTCGACCAGATCGCCGGCGAGCTCGACGGAGGCATGGACGCCTGGAAGGCGAGCGGGCGTCAGCTGTCCGCCTTCGAGACCGTCGACGTAGAGGACATGGCGCAATGGATCCTCGATGCCGAGCCGATGACGATCATCGACACGCGCGACGACCACGAGTGGGCGGCCGGACACGTGCCCGGCGCAGTCCACATGTACGTGCCCGACGTGGCCCACCACGCCGGTGAGATCTCGACGGAGGCCCCCGTCGCCGTGCACTGCGCGTCCGGCTACCGGGCCGGGATCGCGGCGAGCCTGCTGGAGCAGGCCGGGTTGAAGCGGATCATCCACGTCAACGGCGAGTACTCGGAATGGGACCGCCTCCACCTGGCCGAATCCCACCTGTAGCTTTCGCGACGCGCCCTGGGCCCAGCCGGCGCTGGGAGGAGCGCCGCCGGCGACCTCCTCAGGAGTCGGTCGTGGCGGCTTCCAGCAAATCGGCGAACTTGCGGCGGGCCGCCTCGCGGCGCGTCGGGATGTGGTCCGTCGGGAAATCGCCCTTCGGCGCCTTGTAGCCGGCCAGGATCTGTCGCGCCACCGAAACTCTGTGCACCTCGTCCGCCCCGTCGTACAGGCGCGCCGCCCGAGCGTGCCGGTACATCTCCTCGAGCGGAAGGTCGGACGAGTAGCCGAGCGAGCCGTTGACCTGGATCGCGCGGTCGATCACGTCATGAAGCACCTTCGCGCCGAAGAACTTGATCAGCGAGATCTCCTTGCGCGCGGCGGCGGCGCCCTGCGTGTCGATGACCCAGGCGGCGTGGAGGGTCATCAGGCGCGCGGCCTGCATCTCGGCTGCGGAGTCGGCGATCCAGTTCTGCACCGACTGATGACCGGCGAGCTTCTTGCCGAAGGCCTCGCGCTGTAGCGCCCGCTCGCACAGCATGTCGAACGCGCGACGCGCCTGGCCCAGCCAGCGCATGCAGTGGTGGATGCGCCCGGGCCCCAGGCGCGCCTGCGCGATGAGAAAACCGGCCCCGCGCTCGCCGAGCAGATTGTCTTTCGGCACGCGAACGTCGTCGTAGACGATCTCGGCGTGGCCGTACCCGAAGTGGTCGGCGCCGCCCATGGTGGGAACATTGCGGATCTTCTTCAGGCCTGGCGTGTCGCCCGGCACGATGATCATCGAGGCGCGCTGGTACGGGCCGGCGTCTGGCTCGGTGACGACCATGGCGATCAAGAAGTCGGCGATCATGCCGTTCGAGGTGAACCACTTGTGCCCGTTGATGACCCAATCGTCGCCTTTGAGCTCGGCCGTCGACGACAGAAGCGTCGGGTCTGAGCCGGCCGTGTTGGGCTCTGTCATCGAGAAGGCGGAACGCATTTTGCCGTCCAGCAGCGGGTGGAGCCAGCGCTTCTTCTGCGCCTCGGTGCCGAAGTGGGCGAGGATCTCCGAGTTGCCCGAGTCGGGAGCCTGGTTGCCGAACACGATCGGCCCCCACATCGACGCACCCTCGATCTCGTGCATCAATCCGAGCTTCACCTGCCCGTAGCCCTGCCCGCCCAGCTCTGAAGGCAGGTGGGTCGCCCACAGCTTCTCGCGCTTCACCTCTTCCTGCAGGGGGCGGATGGCGCGCATGAAGCCGTGCTCGTCGGTCTCGAGCACCTCGAGCGGATATACCTCGTCCCGCATGAACTTGCGCATCCATTCGAGCTTGGCTTCGAATTCAGGCTCGGTCGAAAAGTCCCAGCTCATTGGCGAGCCTCCTTAAACACTGCGATCGAGCAGGCCGATGCCCTCGTCGATCATGCCGACGATGGTATCCGTCAGACCTTCGTACATGGGGTCCGGTCTTTTGCCGCGGCGGTGCAGCATGAGGTTGTAGCCGAAGATCGCCGCGTACTTGTACAGGCTCATGGCGGCGTACCAAAGCATCTCCGACGCGTCCACGCCGTACAGGCGGTACAGGTCCTGGACCGAAACGTCGATGGCGCCGCCCGGGTTGGGCGCGCCCGGGTACTGGCGGCGGATGGAGACGATGCACAAGCACCCGAGGTCGAGCAGGGGTTGGCCGATCTGCGCGATCTCCCAGTCGAGCACGGCCACGACCTGTGCCCCGCGGAAGAGCATGTTGCCGTAGTGGTAGTCGCCGTGGACGAGGGTCGGAGCCCGCTCGACAGGCATCTGCACGGCGAGCAACCCGCCCAGGTCGCCCGCGCGAGCGGTGAGGTCTTCGGGCGCCCGCTGCATCAGCCAGGCCCAGCGCATCATCTCGGCCTGCAGGCCGACGGGATCCTCGTCACCGATGCCGGTCTGGGCCAGGGGCAGAGCGTGGAGGCGCTTGAGTACGTTCACGGCCGCCCCGGCGATGTCCAGGGCCTTCTGTTCGGCGCCGGCCTTCTCGATGCGCGTCCCCTCGACGGCCTCCATCAGGATGAACGGCCGGCCGTCGACCACAGGGTCCGACGATTGGGCGGGGATGGCGGGTGTGGGTAGGCCGGCCGAATGCAGCGCGGCCATGATGCGGCCCTGGCGCACCACGTCGGCCGGACCGGCGATGCGGGCGTTGGGCGGCGGCAGGCGAAGCACGTAGTGCCCGGCGGCGCCGTCATCCACGATCGACACGAAGTACGTGAAGCCAGAATGGCCTTCGGGTATGGGCTCGACAGAGGTGACGCGAAGGTTCGGCCTGGTCATCCGGATCCGGCATTCGCGCTCGAGGTCGGCCCGGATCTGCTCGGTCATTCCAGGTGCGCCACGTCGCCGAAGGTGCTCACCGCGCGCCGGTCGCCCAGGACGCGCACGATGCTGACGCTGGTGAAATACGGAAGCGCGCGCAGCCGGCCGGAATCCAGCTTGAGCGCGTCGGCCAGGTAGGCGACGATCGCTGCGGCGTGGCTCACCACAACCACGCGGTGGCTCGCGTGTTCGGCCGCGATCTCGTCCACCACGGCGCGCATCCTGGCGATCACGGCATCGGTGTCCTCGATGAAGTTGAAGGCCCCGTCTTCGCCGACCTCGAGCTCCATCTCGACCAACCGACTGTCCTGCCGTACGTCGCTGGTGATCGCGTGCGCCGTCTCGATGGCGCGACGGTAGGGGCTCGAATACACGGCGGCGTGCCTGACCCGCCTGACCCGTTCGGCGAGGCGTGCGGCCTGCTGCCGTCCGAGGGCGCTGAGCGGCGGATCCTCCGTGATGGTGAGGTCCTGATAGCAGTCGGCGTGGCGGACGAGCCAGATCTCGGTTACGCCCTCGACGCCGATCAAAAAGGCGGCTTCCAGGGATTCCATGGCCCGGGTCAGCTGCTCCGATCCGGCGGCCACGACTAACATTCGACCACATGCTCCGGGTTGCGGGCATCGTCGCCCTCCTCGTCCTGGCCGCCTGCGGTCAGACGAGCGCCACGACCGTGCCGTCTCCGTCGCCGGTGATCGCGCAGGGGAACTGGTCGCAGACTCTCACCTTCCAGGGTGAAGTTCCCGGCCAGATGACCGGTATCGTCCCCGACACCGCGGTCCAGCAGAGCGCCTGCACAGGGTCGCGCACCCACAACGGCGAGACGTGGTCGGACAGCTTTTTCGGCACCCTCGATTCGAGCGGGCAGGAGTGGCAGGTGATCTTCCTCATCGGCAACTTCCGCGGTCCGGGCACTTACGACAACGGAGACGTCAACGTCCAGCTGCAGACGCTCGACAACACGAAGGCCTGGCTGAACCTCGCCCCTGACAAAGTCGTCTTCATCGTCGACCACAGCCAGCAGTCGGGATCCGTGGACGCCATGCTCACCAACGCGACGTCGGGCAAGAGCGGCGCCGAGCGCATTACCGGCCGCTGGAACTGCAAAGGCTGATCGAAGGTGGAAGTTCGGTTTGACGGCCATTGCTTCGGGTGCGGACCGCTCAATCTCGAGGGTCTGCGGCTGAGCTTCACCCCTGGGCCGGACGGCTCGGTGGCCGAGTTCGAGGTGCCCGAGCGGTTCCAGAGCTGGGCCGGGATGGTGCACGGCGGAGTGATGGCGTTGATGCTGGACGAGGCGGTCGGCTGGGCGGCCTGGCATGCGGGGCATCCGGGCGTCACGGGCCGGCTGCAGGTGAGCTATCGCCGGCCGCTGCGCCTGCGGGAGCCGGTGCGGATCGTGGGGAAGGTGGAACGGGTCCGGCGCAGCCTTGTCTACGTTTCGGCTTTCATCGAGAACCGGGACGACGGTTCGCGCGTAGCCGACGCGACGGCGACCCTGATGGAAGCCAAAACGACCGTCGACCCGCTATAGAAAGCGGAGGCCAGCGGGGCGAAACCGGCCTTGTTAAGCGGCACAGGGTCCCTCGGGGTCGCATAAGCTCACTCGGATGTCCACGGTCATGATGCGGCGGATGCTCGGCACGATTCGAACTAACAACTGGTTGCGCATCGCCGTCATCGCCCTGGTCGTCTTGATCGCGGTGGCGATTTCCGCCGTCCTGGAAGGAGACCTGCCGGGCTTCGTCAGTGCAGGAACCAGGGGACTGCGCGCGTTCTTGCGCCACTACAGCTACCTACCAGGGTTTGGGTTGCTCTACATCGAGGAGTCCGGGATCCCGCTGCCCGCGCCCGGGGACGTGTTCGTCCTGTACGTGGGCGCGCACGTCCCCCGGAACCTCTTTTCCTATCTGGCCGCCTGGCTCGGACTCATCGTCGCGGTCGTGCTCGGGGCGACCAACCTGTTCTTCATCTCGAAGCGGTACGGGCGTCGCCTGGCGGAGGGCAGTTTCGGCGCCTACGTTCACTTGAGCCCGGAGCGGCTGACGCGGGCCGAGCGGTGGTTCAAGCGGTACGGTGTGCTGGCGATCATCTTCGGCCGTCACATCCCGGGCTTCCGGGTGCCGATCACGGTGGCCGCCGGGGTGTTCCGCGTCCGTTACCCCTTGTTCGCCGCGAGCGTCGCGATCTCGACGGCGATCTGGGCTGGGGTGGTGATCATCATCGGGATCAACTTCGGTAACCGGCTGGCTGAGTTTCTGAGGCTTCACAGCTACATGTACGCGGTGTGGGCTGCGATCGTGGTGGCCATCGTGGCCGGCCATTTCCTCAACCAGAGGCTGGAGAAGGCCCGGGGGCGCCCGGTCAGGGATCCGGCCGCCCGGTAGAATCGACACCTCGTCTCGCGAAGTCGGGGGCTGGCGCAGTTTGGCAGCGCGCACGGTTCGGGACCGTGAGGCCCCGGGTTCAAATCCCGGGCCCCCGACCAAACTTTGTATTCGAAGTCGACCATTTTGGCTGTGGCCTGGAACGCCGGAGATCACAGGGAGGTCACAGATTTTCAAGCGTATGGCACAATGTATGGCGTGAAACGCACCACAATCTATTTGCCCGAAGACTTAAAGAGCAGCCTTGCCCGAGCCGCCCATGAAGCCGGCCGGACCGAGGCGGACCTGATCCGCGAGGGAGTCGAACGCTTACTGCAATCGCGCCACGCCAAACCCAGACTCCCGTTGTTCACCAGCGGCAAACCTAATCTGGCGGAGAACGTCGACGAGCTGTTGGCTGGCTTCGGCGAGGAGTGATCCTCCTCGATACCAGTGGTTTGTTGGCTGCTATCGACGGCAGTCAGAACCGGCACGCAGAGTGCGCAGCGGCCCTAGGTGAAGCGACCGGACCTCTTCTCTTGTCGCCCTTCGTTCTGGCCGAGCTCGACTATCTACTCGCCACCAGGGTCAGTCGTCGCGCCCAGCAAGCTCTGCTCGGCGAAGTGGCCAGAGGGGCTTACCGGCTGGAGCCGTTCGGCGCCGACGACGTAGCGTCGGCTGCTTTCATCCTCAGGCGCTATCGAGAGCTTGAAATTGGCCTCGCAGACGCTTCGATCGTGGTCCTTGGCCAGCGCTATGGGGTCCTCGAAGTGCTCACACTCGATCATCGGCATTTCCAGGCTGTACGGGGACCTGGAGGCAGGCGCTTTCGACTTCGCCCCGGCCCCTGAGTAGCAACGACCACCGGCCCCACAAGGCTTCACGCCCATGCCGCACGGGTCTGGACCGTGAGGCCCCTGACCCCGGCGCTCCCCTCGGATCAGGACATGCCGTTCGTAATCGGCGCGCTCCGCCGAGCCGTGTGACGTACGAGTCCGTCAGCACCCT
>DATKSS010000112.1:0-2124 GCA_035531515.1 Candidatus Dormiibacterota bacterium
GGGAGAGATATGAGGATTTGGCTGCCCGTTGGGAAACTAGAGATCTCGCCGATGGCGTTGGTTGTGGCCTAGCAGACACCGCGAAGCTCTGCTCCGTGATCGAAGGAACTGTCACCGGCCAGCGCTCCGAATCCGATTCAGGCGCTGGCGACCAGCCTTCACAGCCCGGACCGCTCGGCCCTGAGCAGCAGCCGTCAACGGCGTGAGAAGACCACCCGCTCGACGAGTCACGAGGCCGATCGGGAGCATGTAGGCGGCCGTGCCGCCCCAGCCGCGGGCGACCGTGCCGGCGGTGCCGTGGGCGAACTTGATGCCCTGGAAGAGGGCGACCGGCGAGATCGCGGTGATGAGAAGAATCGCGAAGCCGCTGGCCATCCAGTCCGCTTTGCCGTTGTTCGGTGCTTCACCGAGCACCGCCGGCAGGAGCAGCGATAGTCCGACGACGAATGCTGTAGCGACGACGAACTTGGCGAGCAGCAGACCGATCACGAACTCGGCCAGGTGTGTCGCGCCGCCCGCCAAGCGTGGCCAGATGGCGAGCACGCAGACCAGGGGCACGAAGGCGGTGATGGTCAGCACCAGCGCCGCGCGCACGATCAGCTCGAGGTAGACGACCATGGCAAGAAAGCTGATCAGCAGGGCCATGATGATCAGGGCCACCACGTTGAGGTGGACCTGGGAGAGGTCGACATTGCCCGCGGACACGACCGTGCTGGGATTGGCCGCGGAGAGCTCCTTGTCCCAGGCGTGACCGAGCAGCGCCGCGTGCACAGTCGCGTACTGCACGATGGCAAGACCGGAGTAGGCGAAGAAGACGCAGGCGACGACCCGCGGCACCACCGAGAGGTCGAGCCCGAGCTGTCCGCCGAAGATCCGCTCGGCGATGCCGAAGGCGACCACGGCGCCGAGGACCAAGAGCGAGATGGCGAGCACGCGGTTGTAGATGGGAACCAGGGCGACGAAGTCGGGCTCGGTGGCGTCGCCGAAGGAATGCATCAGGTTGCTGATGCCCCAGAGCGCGTCCTTGATCGCCCAGGCGGTGATCGCCTGCACGATCTGGTTGGCGTACCCGGAGTAGATGTCGGGGGAGGGGTTCACGAGAAGAGGTGCCCCGCGTAGTTGGCGGCGGCGATGCCGAGGTAGAGGAACGCGATGGCCGCGATCGATACGCCAAGCGAAGACTTGGAGCGCTCGGCGAGCTGCGGGTTGGAGGTGAACGAGGCGAAGACCCAGCCGATCAGCGAGACCGCGATCCCGATCGCCGAGACCAGGACCAGCAAACCGGCCGCGTTGTTGGCCAGGTGCACCAGCCCTTGGAGCACGTTGGCCGGCAGGCCGCTCAGGTCGGGGTGGATGCTGATATCCGAACCGCTGAGAAAGATCACTCAGGAACCTCCTTTGCCGCGGATGCGGCGAAACAGGACCGACGGCACAAGTGGTGGGCGGCGCTGGGACACGGCGGCCTGGCCGCCTCCTTCGGCCAGCCGGCGGAAGTGGGGGATCTGGTCCCAGCGCCTGAGCTGCAAGCGGGCGGGTGGCGCCGAGGCGTAGACGAGCACTGACTCGCCCAGCCGGCGCAGGTCATCCGGGCTGCATAGCGGTCGCCCGGTGCGTTGCTCGGAGGAGCTCGAGCTGCGCGCGTTGCCATGGCGGACGCTGTATGTGCGCGTCTCATCGCCGATGGCGCGGCTGAAGTGTTCGAGCGTGACCAAGTCGCCCTGGCCGGGGAGGAGGAGGCGGGCGCGGCAGTTGTTCCAAACCGTGCGCGCTTCCTCGCGCCCATAACCGGATTCGATCTGGGCCAGGTCGTGGAAGCAGAGCAGGAGCTGGATGCCTTGGCCGGGGCCGCTGGAGGCGTATCCGGCAAGGCGTGGGATGCGGGCGAAGTTGGCCGCTTCATCGAGGGCAAGGAGCAGACGCGGTGTCAGGACTCCGCCCTGGGTCCGCGCGCGCAGCGTGGCCTTGCGGAGCAGGGTGGCGATCAGTGCCGAGAAGAGCGGCCGGCAGCGCTCGGCCTCTTCGGCGGGCGCGACCAGATACAGGGTGCCGCCTCGCACCAAAAGGTCATCGAGGTCGAGCTCCCGCTCGCTGCTCGAGGTCGCGCTGCAGACTCGATCATCGACC
>DATKSS010000113.1:0-9301 GCA_035531515.1 Candidatus Dormiibacterota bacterium
CGCTCTGCGTGAAGCCGTGCAGGAGGGTGACGGGCGCGCCGTCCCCTTCCACGAAATAGCTCAGCCGCACGTCCTTTCCGTCGAGAATCACAGCGAGATCGTATGGATGTAACGCAGTCTTTCGCCGCAACCTTCGTCGACGAGCTCGCGGCGCAGGGCGTCGAATACGCCTGCGTGTCGCCGGGATCACGGTCAGCGCCCATCGCCATGGCCCTGCAGCACCATCCGCGCATCAAGGTCGTCATGCACATCGACGAGCGCAGCGGGTCGTTCTTCGGGGTCGGCCTCGCGAAAGCGACCGGGAGGCCGGTGGTGCTGCTGTGCACGTCCGGCACGGCCGCTGCGGAGTTTCACGCCGCGGTGGTCGAAGCGTCTTACTCGCGCGCTCCTCTCATCGTCCTGACCGCGGACAGGCCACCGGAGCTGCAGGGGGTCGGTGCCAACCAGTCGATCGACCAGCAACGCATCTTCGGCACCGCCGTGCGCTGGTTCGTCGACCCCGGTGCGCCGATCGAGATGCCCAATGCCGGTCGGGTCTGGAGAAGGCTCGCCGCGCGAGCCTACGCCGAAGCGGCGACGGGCCCCGTCCACGTCAACCTGCCTTTTCGCGAGCCCCTGGTGCCTGAGCCTGGCCACATCGCGCCGGCGATCGGGACGGCCGGGCAGTCGATCTCGGTCGGCCGCACCCTTCCTTCCCCGTCCCAGGTCGCCTCGTTGGCCATGGCCCTGCAGCGCGCGCAGCGCCCGCTCGTGGTGGCCGGCGAGATGCGCGACGGTGACCGCCTCGCCCCGGCCCTGCACCGGCTGGGCCTGCCCGTCCTCGCCGAGCCGACCTCTCAGCTCCGCCGCGCCGAGACCGGCGCTTCGGTGGATTCGTATGAGGCTCTGCTGCGGGCAGGCTGGTCGCTCCAGCACGGGCCCGACCTCGTGATCAGGCTCGGCGCCACCCCGACGTCGCGCGCCCTCAACCGGTGGCTGGCGGCGGCGTCCGCCCCGACCTTCCTCATCGATCCAGACCGAGCGTGGCGAGACCAGGACCAGGTGGCCACCAGCATCATGGCCTGCGACCCGCAGCCGCTCCTCGAGGCGCTGCCACCTGTCGAGCGCTCAGCGTGGCGCGACCAGTGGGTGTCGGCGGGAAAGCGCGCGGCGGCGGCGATCGCGGCGGCGATGGTCTCGACCCCGCTCCACGAGGGACACGTGGTCCGCGCGTTGAGCGCGCGTTTGCCCGATCCGGCCCAGGTGTTCATCGGATCCAGCATGCCGATCAGGGCCGCGGAGAGCTTCTGGCCGCAGGCCAAGCCGCAGCAGCGCTTCTTCGCCAACCGAGGGGCCAGTGGAATCGACGGCCTGGTGTCAAGCGGCCTGGGGGTGGCCACCGGCCGCTCGAACGCGCCGACCGTCCTGCTCCTGGGCGACCTGTCTCTGTATCACGACATGAACGGTCTGTGGGCGATGACGCGTCATGGGATTCCGGCGACGCTGGTCGTGTGCGACAACGACGGCGGCGGCGTGTTCAACTTTCTGCCCCAGGCGGAGCACCAGGACGTTTTCGAGGAGCTTTTCGCGACGCCGCTCGGGCTCGACCTGTCGCAGGTGGCGAGGCTTTACGGCATCGTTTACAGCCCCGTGACCGACCGCTCGGGCCTGGAGCCGGCGATCGCGGACGCGATTGCGGCGCCGACGCCGACGATGGTCGTGGTGCGCTTCAAGCGAGAGGACAGCGTCAACGGCCATCGCGTTTGCTGGGAGGCGGCCGCGTCAGCCCTGAAGGGTTAAAGCAGGAAGTCCAGCACCAGCCGGTTGAACTCTTGTGGGTGCTCCAGGTTCGGCAGGTGGGCCGCGTCGTGGATCACGGCCTGGCGCGCTTGCGGGATCGAGCTGATGAGCAGGTCGGCCGCGTCGAAAACCATCGGCACGTCTTCGTCGCCGACCACCACGAGCGTCGGAGCCGTGATCTCGTGCAAGCGGCCTGGAGCGGGAGGATCGAGCTCATTGATGGGCGCCTTCTCGAAGTCCGCCCCGAAGTTCTTGCCGTTCATGTCGAGAAACAGGTCCCGCAGCGGCTGCTGGACGTAACCATGCGGGCGGCGTGGGCCGTCGAGCCAGAGATGCATCTCAGCGGTGTTCAGGGCGGCGAAGTCGTTCGCCTTCTCGGCCGCGTTGACCTCGGTGAACAGGTCGGGGTATTTCGGACCGAAATGGGCGCCGTTGATGCCAGGCCCGACCAGGACGAGCCTGGAAATGCGCTCAGAGTGCTGCAGCGCGAAGTCGATGGCCACGCCTGCGCCTATGGAACAACCGACGAGGTGCGCGGGCTTCAGCCCCAGCTCGTCCATCAGGGCGAGCAGGTCCTCGACCGGCGACCAGGGCTGGGGCGGCAGCTCCGAGCTTCCGAAGCCACGCAGGTCGGGGCGGATCACGTCGAAGTGCTCTGCGAAGGCGTCGACCTGCGGGCCCCACATCCGGTGGTCGGCGACGCCGGCGTGCAGGAGAACCAGCGGGAAGCCGGAACCGGCCCGCTCGTAGTGGATGCGCGCGCCGTTGAGCGTGACGTCCATCAGACCAGCGCGCTGAGCAGGGCTTTGAACTTCAAATCGGTCTCCTCGAGCTCGCGCGCGGGGTCGGAGTCGGGCATCACCCCGACGCCGGCGTAAAGACGCGCCCCGTCCTCCCAGAGCAGCCCGCAGCGCAGCGCCACGGCGAACTCGCCGTCGCCGCGCCCGTCGATCCACCCCACGGCGCCCGCGTACCAGCCTCGCTCGAGGCCCTCGAGCTCGTCGATCAGCCGCTGCGCGGCCTCGCGCGGCCAGCCGCCGACCGCCGGTGTGGGGTGAAGGGCCGCGGCCAGCTGCAGCGCATCCGCCGCGGGAGCGAGCAGCTGCGCGGAAACGTTGGTGGCGAGGTGCTGGATGTTGGTGAAACGCACAACCTCCGGCGGTCGCGCTATGACGTTGACCGCAAAGGGACGCATTGCCTCGACGACGAAGTTCGAAACCACGCGATGCTCGACCGCGTCCTTCGCGCTTTCCTCCAGCTCGCGAGCCAGGCGGTCGTCCTCGAGGTCGGTGGCGCCGCGTGCGACCGACCCAGCCATCGGCTGTGACCAGGCCCGATCGCCGGACCTGCGGATGAGGAGCTCCGGCGACGCGCCCGCGAACGCCGTGCCGTCGGCACCGGTGACGAGGTAGGTGAAGCAGGACGGGTAAGCGGCTCGGAGCGCGCGCACGACCATCGCCGCGGAGACGACTCCGTCGCCTCGTGCGATCACCTCTCGCGCCAGGACGACTTTCTCGGCCGCTCCCGCCCTGAGGCGCGCGGCCGCGGTCCCGACCGCTGCGGTCCACGCGACCAGGTTGCGGACCGGCGCGATCTCGAGCCTGTGCGCGGAGGGCGCCCGGACGCTCGCTCCTCCCACGGCCGGGCCTGGTTCCAGCAGAGCCTCGGCGTCCGGCGTGAACGCCGACGTGAACGTCCTGCCCCGAGTGCGCGTCACGGCCAGCTCGGGCACGCGAAAGAGCAGAGCCGGAAAGCCCGACCACGGGCCGCCCGGGTCACGGTCCGGTCGATATGCGAAACCGCCGACCGCGACCAGCCCGGTGGCGGGAAGCCCTGCATCGGGTCCTTTCAGCGACGCGGCGAGGCGGCGCCACAGGCGCGAGGCCGCGAGGATGCGATCCTCTCCCGCTTCGAAATCGAGAGTCTCGCCCGCAGCGTCTTCGAGCGCCACGCCGCCGGGGGCGGCCAGGATGTCGTAGGCGCGACCCAGCGCGGCAACGCTGACCGCTTCGGGCATCGGCCGTTCGATCAGCAGCACCTCGTGGCCCGCGTCGCGTGCCGAGCTCACCAGGTCGACCAGGTCGGGTGTCCGGTCGAGCTCTTGAACCCGGACTTCCACGGCGGTGATCACGGGCGCTTCTCGATGTGCTCGCGCGCCGCGCGCAGCAACGTGCGCTGGAAGTGGTGGCGGACCAGGGTGCCGGTTGCTTCCAGAAGGTCGTTGAAGGTCTCCAGCAGGCGGCGCTCGGCGGCCTCCGTGGCGCCGCCCTCCGCCTGGATGCGTTCGCGCACGTGGTGGTCGAACAGGTCGACCGCCTGTCGCGCCGTGCGGTCGACCGCGGCGGCGTAGTCCTTGCCCAGCTCCAGCAGGGACCCCAGTGGCACGCCCGCCGCGATCAGCTTCATGCCTGCGGCGATCGCCTCGAGGTCGTCCGCCGGATAGAGCGGCTCGTCCGCCCCTTCGACCGGCACTAGGAGGCCCGCCTGCTGAAGGCTCATCAGGAGAGGCTCCGCGACGCCGCTGCGCTCCGCGAGCTCACCCAGGGTGATCGTCTGCGGCGCAGCCGGACGCGTGACCGCCGCGACCAGGGCCTCATCAGAAGCCTCCAGCTCGCCGGCCAGGAACCGCTGGATGACCGTGAGGCTGAAGCCCTGCTGCTGGAGCTCCCTGATCCGCCGGAGCCGTTCCATGTGCCCGTCGCCGTACCAGGTGACTCGGCCTTCGCGCCGCGGGGCCTCGAGCAGGCCCTTGCCCTGGTAGAAGCGGATCGTGTCGACGGCCACCCCCGCCGCCCTGGCCAACTGTTCGATCCGGTACTCCATGAGTGTTTACTCAGGATACGTCCTGGTGCCGGCAGGCGCGCCTGCCCATGGATTGGGATGGTCTGCAAACCGATAACTTGAAGGTGGCGGCGCGAGGCGGGGCGGTATAGACCTAGAGCATGGCGGCGACCGCCCGCGACTACGTGGACGAACCTTACCTCTCGATCCGATGGGACGGGGTCCACAAGCACGTCTTCTCGGAGTGGAAGGCGTTTGCCAACAGCGCTGAGCTTCGCGCCGGCCTCCTGAAGGGCGTCCAGACGATCCGGGACCACGGGGCGTTCGCATACGTGAGCGACGCGAGGAAGGTCAAGGTCATCGTGCACGCCGACCAGGACTGGATCCGGGACTCGTGGCTGCCGCTGGCCATGGCGGCGGGCCTCAGGAAGATCGCGTTCGTGACCGCGCCGGCGGGCCTGGGCAAGTTGACGATCGAGGACGTCTCCGGGCTGGTCGGCGAGCACGGGCTGCAGTCCAGGACCTTCGACTCGGTCGCCGCGGCAAGGCGCTGGATCTCCGAGCCTGGCGTCCAGAGCACGACCGTGGCACGCCATGCCGGCAGCGGCCAGCCATGGCGATCAACATGAGGCTGGAGGTTTAGCGCTGGTGGCCTATCCATCCGCACCAGGCGGCGGTGACGAAACCTACGTCGACGAGCCATATCTGTCCATCCGATGGCGCAGCGTGCCCAGGATGCTCTACGCGGAATGGAAGGGTTTCGCGACCAGCGCGGAGACACGCGCCGCGATGATGACCGGCCTGCGGGCGATTCGCGAGCACCACGTGCTCGCTTACGTCAGTGACGCGCGCAGGGCGAAGGTCTTCCTGGTCGACGATGACCTATGGGGCAAGGACGTGTGGCTTCCAGCGGCAGTGGCCGCGGGGCTCAAGCGCATGGCGATCGTGACCGCGGACACCGGGCTTGGCAAGGCGCAACTCGAGCAATTCGCGACCGAGATCGACGACCATGGGTTGGCGATGCGGAAATTCGACTCCGTGGCCGCTGCGACCAACTGGGCGCTGACCGGCCTCTTGGAACGCTAGCTAAGGGGTCGTCGAGCAGGCCGCCGAAGCGCTGGCGGCGGGCCGGTCGGATAGCGTGAGGGGCAGGGTGGTTGTGCTCCCGGTCCGCAGGACGGTCAGCTGCACGGTGTCGCCAGGTGCGTGAGGCTGGATCACGCCTCCCAGGGTCTCGCCGTTGTTGAGGTCGACGCCGTCCACCTTCTCGATCACGTCGCCAGACCGCAAGCCTGCTTTGGCCGCGGGCGCGCCGGGGACTGTCCCGGTCACGACCACCCCGTAGCCGCTCACGTCGGCGCCTCCCGCCAGTGCGGTGTCCTCCGACTGGTAGCAGACGCCCATGTACGGATGCCCAGGGGTGCGCCCGGCGATCAGGTCTTGGGCGATGCGCTTGGCGATCAGGCTCGGGATGGCGTACCCGATGCTCTGGGCGCTGGAGGCGGTCGCCGTGTTCACCCCGATCACGTTGCCGGCGGCATCCGCCAGGGGTCCGCCGGAGTTGCCCGGATTGATCGCGGCGTCTGTCTGCAGCACGTCGGGCAGGTCCTCGGCGGGCGCGCCGTTGCCTCCGCCGGCAGAGATCGTGCGGTGGAGCGCCGAGATGATGCCGGCGGTCACGGTGCTCTGGTTGCCGAGCGGGCTTCCGATGGCGACCACCTGCTGGCCGGCCACCAGCTTGGTCGAGTCGCCGAACTGCGCCAGCGGCAGCTGCCCGTTGCTCACCTTGACCACGGCGATGTCCTGGATGGGGTCGGTGCCTTGCACCGTCGCCGTGAAGTGCTGGCCGTCGGGCATCAGCACGACGACTTTGGTCGCGCCGGCGACCACGTGGTTGTTGGTGACCAGGTAGCTCGCGCCGTTCTCGTGAGCGATCACGAAGCCGCTGCCGATCGCGCTGCCGCCGGCGAGCGTGACGATGATCTCCGCCACGGCGGGTCCCAGCACCTGAACCACGTGGGCCGGGTCGAAGCCTCCACCTGCCACCGGCGCCGGGCTGACCACCGGGATCGTCACCACGGGGGTCGGGCTGGGAGACGGCGAGCTCCGACTCGAGCCCAGCGGGTGCGTCGTGCAAGCCGCCAGCAGAAGGACGCCGGCCAACAGGGCTGCGACTCGCACAAGGCTGAGATTACCCATATGTGTTCCAGTAATACATCCTGTCGAGCCAAGCGGGATCGCTCCGAAACGCGCGGGCGAATGACTCAACCGAGTCGACGTAGTTGAAGTCGAGGTTGTAGTGATAGATGGCGTTGCGCATGTCATAGGGCGCGCCGTTGTGGGCCAGCAGGCGCGCCGCGGCCAGGATCGCGTCGTGCGGGTCGTTGATGTTGCCGCCCTGCCCGTACTCGGTCCACGTTCCCGGCTCGAACTGCATGGGTCCGACGGCGCCCGCCGACGAAGGGCCGTTGACGCGCCCGAAGTTGCTCTCGATGAAGTTGATCGCGGCGAGGTAGCTGCCGTCGATGCCGTATGTCTGCTGCGCCTGGAGGTAGTAGGAGCGCAGCGCGCTCAACGGCCTGGCGTCGGAGTAAGGATGGATGAAGTGCACGTTGACCAGGTAGTACTGGTCGATGCCGGCCAGGATGTAGAGGGAGTGCAACGCGGAGATCGCGTCTTCGATGGCCGCTCGATAGCTCGGAGGTAGCAGCGGTAGCACGGCGGCTTCCACGCTAGCGTAGCCGGCCAGCTCGTAGACCCGCAGCTCCTCTTGCCGCGCGGCCGTCCGGAAGTCGTACTCGGCCGCGTCGAGCGCGAGCTCCTTGCGTAGGGTCTCGGCCAGGCTCGAGGGCTGGATGGCGTTGATCCCCTGGATCCTGCTCGACGCGTCGGCCATCGCCAGCTCCGAGGCGATGATCCGTGCGGCTTCGTGGTGCGGGCTCGGCCCCGCGTCCGGGTCCTGGGCGTCGACCACGAGGGCGGGCCCCGCCATCACCAGCGCCAGGAGGGCAGCCGCAGCGAGTCTGATCAGGCAGGCTCCGAAACTGCCGTGATCGACTGACGCGGCTGCTCGGGGACCATCGGCAGATCCTCGGGATAGGGGTCTTCGTCAGTCGCCGCGCGAAGACCGACGGAATCGAGGACCCCACTGATCTCGTCTCCCATCAGCTCGCCCTGTGCGATCAGAGCCTGCGCCGCGAGATCGATGGCCTCCCTGTTGATGTTCATGAGCCGCCAGTCGTCCATGTAAGCGTGGCCAAGGAGCTGCGCCACGGTTCGCCGGCTTCTCGGATTGCTCAGCACTGCGCCGACCCCGGTTCCCTGTACGAACGTCCCCTGCGTCACCTCCGCCACCGAAATCAGCTGCTCGCCGATGTTCGCCGCCTTCATCGACGTCTGCGGATCGAGCCGGTCGGGTCCCATGCCGACGATGCCGACCATGGTGCATGCGGTGCTGGTGGCCTGGATGAGGTCCATGGTCACACCTGTCGTGTTCTCGCCATAGAAGACGTGTTCGCATGCGAGTGAACCGAGCGATGCGCGAATCCGTGCCGCGAGCTGAGAACGGAATCTCAGCCACTCCTCCTCCTGGGGGAGCGACTTGTGATAGCCGCCAATCTCGCCGAGCTGCGGGTCTGCGCGCCGCCGAATGGACAGACGCACGTGTGAGCGGTCCTTCTCGAAAAAGTGCGACGCGATGGCGTGACCCAGCTCGTGCCGCGCCACCGCGATCTTGTCGCGCTCCGTGTACTCGACCGGGATCGCCAGCCCTGCCTCGACGTTGCCCATGGCCTCGCGGATGTCCTTCCATTGAAGGCTGTCCCGCGCGTCCTCGAACGCGTAGAGCAGCGAGAGGGAAAGGACCTGCTCGATGTCGGCCGGCGAGTATCCGTCGGTGATGCGCGCGAACTCCTCGCGACGGCTTGGCGTGTCGAGCGATGGGTCGTGCTTCTTCTTGTCGAAGTAGAGGGCGGCGATGTCCTTGCGGTCTTCGCGGTTCGGCAGCCGGAACACGATTTGGCGGCCGAACCTGCCCGGCCGCGTCAGAGCTTCGTCGAGGACAGAAGGCCGGTTCGTGGCTCCGATGAACAGGATGTTGTAGTTGGGCGCTTTGAGCGCCGGGATGCGCAGCTGGAGCCTGGTGCCGTTGAAAGCGATCAGGCGTGGGATGAACAACCCGTCGAGAGTGAGGTTCACGAGACTGCGAAGCTGGCGGACGATCATTCCGGGATTGTCGATTCCATCCATCAAAACGAGCAGCATGTTCAAGCCCAGCTGGCCGCCCCCGAACATGCCGCCCATGCCGCCCATCATTCCGCCCGCGCCGGTGCCGGAACGGCGCTGGCCGAGCGCATCGATCTCGTCGATGAAGACTATGCAGCCGCCCCAGGTCTTGGCCTTTCTGCGGGCCGCGCGGACCATCAAATAGACACTCAGGGCGTCGATGCCCAGGAACATGCCCGCAAAAGAACCTCCCGCCGCGATGTAGATGGGCACCTGCAGCGAGGAGGCGATGGCTTTGGCGAGCATCGTCTTGCCGGTTCCCGGGGGGCCGACCATCAGCACCCCGCGCTCGCGCTTGCCGCCTGCTTTGACGTAGAGGCGGCCGTGCTCGATGAGGCGCAGGATCCGGCGCATCTCGGTCACCGCGGCCTTCTGGCCTCGGACGTCGTCCATGCTGACCCCGAAGTTCGCGTCGTCGGGGTTGATCATGGTCTTGCCGATTCGCGTGTAGATGTAG
>DATKSS010000114.1:0-13429 GCA_035531515.1 Candidatus Dormiibacterota bacterium
GCGTCATCGCGGGCGGACGCCCCGAGCATCACGTTGGGGTCGACGATCGGGGGCAGAGCCCCCAGTACCTGCCCTAGCTCCACCGGGCTGAGCTTGCAGGCTCAACCCGCGCCGTGGCTGTACTCCGTCAACCGAAGAGGCGAGATCTGCTCCATGTGATGGTTAGTATCGACGGAGTGGCACTCGTGTTTGGAGCCATCGCCCCTCACGGGGGCCTGGCGATCGCAGAGGCATGCTCTCCCGAAGAGCGTGACCTGGCGATCGCGACTCGCGAGGGCATGATCGAGCTCGGCAAGCTTTTCGACGCCGCCCGCCCAGACGTCGTGGTGGTGGCGACACCGCACAACGTCCACATCCCGAACGCGCTCGGAGTCATCGTCTCGGGCCGTGTGGCGGGCGGGTTGCCGGGATCGCACCCTCCCATCGCCCTCGACGTCCCCGCGGAGACCGACCTGGCGTGGGGCATCCTGGCTTGCTTTGCCGAAGCAGGGTTGCCGGCCTCCGGGGTGAGCTTCGGATCCAATGACCCGGCCGCGGCCGTGGCGCCGATGGACTGGGGCGTCCTGATCCCGCTCTGGTTCATGGGCGGCCGCCACGAGCCGCCGGTTCCGCTCGTGGTGGTGACCCCCGCCCGCGACCTGCCGGGCTCCTCGCACGTCGCCGCCGGGACAGCGATCGCCCAGGCGGCGGAGAGGTCGGGGCGCCGCGTGGCGCTCATCGCGAGCGCCGACCACGGCCACGCCCATCTGGAAGGCGGCCCCTACGGATTTCACGAGGCGGCGGCTCGCTACGACGCGCTGGTCGTCGAGCTCATCCGCACCGGCAGCCTCGGCCGCCTCCTGGAGGTCACCGCCGAGACGGTGGAGGACGCCAAGGCGGACAGCTGGTGGCAGATGCTCATGCTCCACGGCGCCACGGGCGGGTGGCGCGGACGCCTCATCTCCTACGAGGCGCCGACCTACTTCGGAATGCTGACCGCGGCCTACGAGCCCGTGCCGCTCAGCTGATCGAGGTCAGCTCGAGCCGGCGGGCCACGGCGGCTCGCAGGACAGCGTGCTGAACGAGGCCCGGGTCGCTCGACAGCACTCTCTCGGCCTCCTGCCGGACTTCGCTGAGCAGCTCAGGCTGCTGCAGCGCTTGCATGGCCACGTCTGACATACCGTGCTGGTGCGGTCCCATCAGCTCCCCCATCCCCCTTATCCGCATGTCTTCCTCTGCGAGCTGGAAGCCGTCGCGGATGCGCGTCATGAGGTCAAGCCGCATCAGGCTGCTCTCCGACGGATCGTCGGCCAGCAGGACGCAGCGTGACTGCCCGGCACCTCGACCGACCCGGCCGCGGAACTGGTGGAGCTGAGCCAGCCCGAACCGGTCGGCGCCCTCGATCATCATCACCGTCGCGTTGGGCACGTCGACGCCCACCTCGACCACCGCCGTCGCGACGAGCACCTGGATCTCGCCCGAGACGAACTGCTGCATCACCTGCTCCTTCTCCTTGAGGCGGCCGTGGACCAGCCCGAGGTGGAGGTCAGGAAAGACGTCCTTGCGAAGCCGCTCGAACTCGGCGGTGGCAGACCGTACGGCGAGCACCTCCGACTCCTCGATCAAGGGGCAGATGACGAACGCCTGCCGGCCGGCAGCGACCTCCCTGCGGACCAGGTCGTATGCCTCGTTTCGATGAGCAGGGTCGATGACCTGGGTTTCCACGGGGCTGCGTCCCGGAGGCTGCTCGTCGATCACCGAGACCGCCATCTCGCCATAAAGGGCGAGCGCGAGGGTGCGCGGGATCGGCGTGGCGGTCATGGCGAGGAAGTGGGGCCGGCCGCGACCCTTGCCGCGCAGCAGCTCGCGTTGACCCGTGCCGAAACGATGCTGCTCGTCGACGATCGCGAGGCCGAGGTTGAGAAACTCGACGTCCTCTTCGATCAACGCGTGCGTGCCCACCACGAGCGCGCAGTGGCCCGACGCGGCGGCCGAGCGCACGCGCCGGCGTTCGGCAGCGCTCTGGCCGCTGACCAGCAGCTCGACCGTGAGGCCGGGGAAGGATTCTTCGAGGTAGGCGCGGAACTTTCGCAGATGCTGGCGCGCCAGGATCTCGGTCGGGGCCATCACCACGGACTGCAGCCCCGCCGCATGAGCCATGGCGACGCACGCTGCCGCTACGGCGGTCTTGCCTGAACCGACGTCGCCGTTGAGCAGACGGTTCATCGGGACGGTCTGTTGCATGTCCTGGAAGGCTTCCCAGGTAGAGCGCCGTTGCGCTCTCGTGAGCTCGAAGCCGAGACCGGCTTTGAACGCCTCGATCACGGCCTGTTGGTATGGGATCGGCACAGCCGGCTCTGCAGCGACCCTTGCCCGCAGCATCGCGAACGCTGCCTGCAGCTCGAAGAGCTCCGCAAACGCCATGCGGCGCCGGGCTTCGCGAAAGTCGTCGTCGGTGCCGGGCCGGTGACCCAGCCGCACCGCCTGCGCCACCGGCAGCAGGTGATGACGGTCGCGGACGTCGGGCGGCAGGATCTCCTCGAGGTGCTCGGCCAGGGGCAGGGCCGACTCGACCCAGGCGGCGAGCTTGCGCGAGCTGAGCCCGGCGACGAGGTGGTACTTCGGCATCAGGCCGCCGATGCGCTGTGGCGCGACCGCCTCGCTCTCGAGGTCGAGCCGCTCGTGGTGCGGGTTCTGCATCTCCAGCATGGCGCCGTACCGGGCCGCCTTGACCGTCCCGGCCACCGCGACCCGGTCGCCCTTGTGCAGCTGCCGGGCGATGAACGGCTGGTTGAACCACGTGATCCTCAAGCCGGCCCCGTCGTCGTCACGAACGGTCGCTTCCGTCAAACGCATGCGACGGCGCAACGTCTGCTTGGCGCTGATCGACGCGATGGTGCCCACCACCGTGGCCTGCTGTCCCGCGACCAGGCCCGACACCATGGCGGGGGCGCCGTACGCCTCCCACCCGAACGGCAGCGTCAGGAGCAAGTCGCGAATCGTGGAGATGCCGAGCTTGTCCAACTTCCGTGTGTCGGCGGGTTTGATTTTCGGCAGGGCGGACACGGGTGCCTCCAGCGTGCGCGGGAGAACGAGGATCGCCATCTACGTTATCTTCGAGACAAAGGTGATACCTCCGCCGCCGGACACGCAGCCACCTGCCCTCCCCACCGCTCCTGCACGAACCCCGGGACTGATCGGCCGTCTGCGGACCACCCTAGGCATCGTCGTCCTCGTCATCGTCGTCATCATCGGAATCATCGGTTACGCGATCACGGGCTTTGCGTACGCGACGGGGCGCGTCGCCAGCTCGGACCGCACGCTCAACACCGTGATCTCGCACCAGAACGCCCTCAACACTACGTTCAAGAACATCGACAGCGAGTTCGGCGCGCTGAGCGGGAGCGCCAACTTCAACTCGGCGCAGGCCCGAAGCGTCGCCGACGAGTTCGTGGCGAGCGCGACCAGGGCCCGCGCCACGATCGCCCAGGACGACGCTTCTCTGGTCGCCGATTCGAGCTCCCTCCACGACCGTCGATGGCTCACGTTGTTCAGCCAGAGCCTGCTCGACAAGGAGGCCGGCCGCGTCGGCCACGCGAGGAAGGCGCTTGCCGACGCGAGGACGATCTCCGGCGACTACGTCCTCGACGGCCAGTTCTGGCAGGCATTCCTCGACGCCGCCGCCGACCGGGACACCCTGGCTGCCCAGACCTCGAGCTCCGACCTGGTTGGGGCAAGCGCGACAGTGGCGATCATGAAGACCGACGTCGACAAGGCGCTGCAGCTTTCGACGGGGCCAGGTCTGCCTCCTGACCTTCACTCGGTCATGGAGGACTTCGAAACGCTGGTAGCCGATTTCGGCAAGCTGATCATCGCGACGCAGTCCGGCGACGCTTCGGCCATCAACACGGCCGCGACCACGGTCCAGGCCGACTCTGACAAGATCAGCGCCTACAACTACGACAAGATCTCGGCCGCCGTCGACACCTTCTACCAGCCCTTCATCGCCGACTTCAACTCACAGATGGCTACGGCCACGGCTTAGCGCGCGGCGCGGCGAGCCTCGGCCCGCGCAAACCAGACCATCTGCCCGGCCAAGAGCAGCACCAAGCCGGCGAGCGCGGCGGCGCCCAGGCGATTCACCGCGAACCAGCCGGCGGCGAGAATCGCGACGATGACCGCGCTCTGAACCCAGTCGGCGACAAACAGGCCCACGACCTCGGAGATCGCCGCGCGGGCAAACCTCATGCCGGCACCGGCGTCCTGACCAGCGACACCGCCAGCCTCGATGCCCCGAAATAGACGGCGACCAGGACCAGGATCGAGACGAAGTCGTACGGCCAGGTGGCCCCCATGCCCTCCGCCGCCCAGAATGTGCCGAGGCTGGTGAGGATCACACCCACCGCGTACTTGAGAGTGTTTTCGGGGACGCGCGCCAGCGGCCGCCGAACCGCCACACCTGCTCCGGCGACTACCACCATCGCCAGCAGGCCGCCCGCGACCGCCACGGGCAGGCCTCGGCCCGTACCGCCGACGGCGATCACGATGAACACCACCTCGAGCCCTTCCAGGAACACGCCTTTGAGTGCGAGCACGAAACCGACCCAGTCGTGGCGCGTCGTCGCGGCCCGCAGCTCGGTCACCGTCTGCCGGTAGGCGCGCTCCTCGTCGTGCATCTCCACGATCCCCGCCGACCTGAGCACCGCCTTGTGCAGCCATCGCAGCCCGAAGAGCAGAAGAAGCGTGCCGACCAGCAGCTTCAGGCTCGACTCCGGCACTCGCGAGACGATCAGCTGGCCGAAGAAGACCACCAGCACCGCCAGCGCGACCAGCGCTGCGACGGTACCGAGCAGTGGCGCCCGCCAACCGCGCGTCAGGCCGACCGCCAGCACGATCGTCAAAGCCTCGGTCGATTCGACGGCGGAGCCGAGGAAAGCCGCGCCGAAGACGAAGAGCTGCTGGTACATCACCTCAGAGATTAGCCGGGGTTGGTTTAATGGACTCGGTGCTGCCAGGCCTTTTCAAGGAAGACTCGATCACTCGGCGCGTGAACCGAGAGAACGTTCTGCTCCTCGGCGGAGGACGGGCGCTCTTGATGCAGCTCGCGCATCCGAAGGTCGCTCTTGGCGTCGACGAGCATTCCGACTTCCGCAAACAGCCGATCCGCCGCTTGCGCCGCACGATTCGGATGACGATGGCGATCGTCTTCGGTGATCGCGAGACGGCGCTGGGCGCTGCGCGCGCCGTCAACCAGGTTCATGCGGGGGTTCGCGGGCGCGGCTACCGAGCGCTCGACCCCGACCTGTTGCTGTGGGTGCACGCCACCCTCGCCGACACCTCCCTTGTGACGTATGAAACGTTCGTGCAACGGCTGTCCGCGCGCGAGCGCGAGGAGTTCTACCAGGAGTTCAAGCTGATGGGAGAGCTGTTGGGCATTCCAGCTGCCCGATTCCCGGCGACTCTGCCAGATTTCGCGGTCTACCTCCACGAGATGATGTCGAGCGGTCCGGTCCGCGTCGACCGCAGGGCGCACGAGCTCGCCCGCCAGGTGCTGCGCCCGGGCCTGCGCCTGCTCCCCGGGCCGGTCATGGTCCCCCTGGAGATCATCACGACCGGCCTGCTGCCGCCCACGCTGCGGGAGCAGTACGGCCTGGCTTGGGGTCCCCCGCAGCAGCGCGTCTTTCGCCTTATGGTCAGGACGCTCCCGCGGATCATCTCGCTCACGCCCCCCCGGATCCGGGTCTGGCCTCTCCCTGGGCGAACGCTGCGGCTCACGCCGGGCGGTCGCGCCGTCAGCTCTTGATGTAGACCAGGCCGCGCGGGTGCGGCCGGGTTCAACCCGGCCGCGACTTGGTCTCACTCACTCCAGGCGTGGCCGGGAGTCATCCTTTAGTCGAGCCTCTTCCTTATTCCGGAAAGAGAGCAGGCGTGTCGGCGAAGCCGACCCGCCGATGCGATCAGTAAGTCCTTCCTGCACGCGCCTGGCGCGCAGAGGGAACCATCCGGGTTCCCTCTCATATATTCAGCTCTTGATGTAGACCAGGCCCAGGGCCCTTGGACCCGTGTGCGTGGCCAGCACGCAGCCGATCCGGCCGACCGGGACCTCGAGGTGTGGGAGGTCTTTGCGCAACCCGGCCGCGATCTGCTCGGCCTCGTCGGGTGCCTGACCGTGCACTACGGCGACGTGCTCCACGGGCAGGTCGGCCTTGAAACGCTCGATCATGCGCGGGATCGCGCGCGAACGTGCTCGCACGCGGTCGACCGGCTTGATCTCTCGGTCCACCACCAGGAACATCGGCTTCAGGTCGAGCATCGTCCCGATCATCGCCTGTGCGCGACCAACTCGACCGCCCATCTCGATGTAGCGCAGCGTGTCGAGCAACGCGAGCACGCGGCATTTCGGAATGCGCTCCTTGACCGCAGTGGTCGCCTCGTCCAGCGTCGTGCTTTCCGCCGCCACACGGCAGAGGAACGCGATCGGCATCGTGACGGTCTCGCTGTCGATCACCTCGACGCGAAATCCTTCCACCGACCGAGCACCGACGCGGGCCGCCTCCGCCGTGCCGGAAAGCTGCGCGCCGATGTGGATCGAGATGCAGCCCTCATAGTCCTTCGCCAGGCGCCGGTAGACCTCGGCGAACTCGCCCGGGGACGGCGCAGAGGTGGTGGGAAGCTTGTTCGAGGCTTCGAGGCGGCGGAAGAACTCGTCGTCCGTGATGTCGACCCGGTCCCGAAACGTCTCAGTGCCGAAAAGCACCTTCAGGGGGACGACCTCGATCGAGTACCGCTGGCGCCACTCGTCGGGCAGGTCGGCGGTGGAGTCGGTGACGATCGCGAAGCGGCGGCTCATCTCGGCGTCCGGCTACTCGACGGACAGGATGAAGGGGTAATGCTGCTGGCCGCCTTGCTGGACCTCGACCTCCAGGCCCGGATAGGTGGCCCTGATCGCCGACTCGAGCTTCTTGAGCTCGTCTTCTGTGGCCCCCTCGCCGCGGTAGACGGTGACCAGCTCATAGGATTCCGGCCCCAGCTTGCCGAGGGCCTTGCTGACGACGTCCACATAGTCGGCGCCGGCGAACTCGAGCTTCTCGTTGATCAACCCGATCACATCGCCCTTCTTGACCTTGAGCCCGTTCGAGCGTGTATCCCGCACGGCGTGCGTGACCTCGATGGTCTGCACGCGGTCGGCCTCGGCGCGCATCGCACGCATGTTGTCGATGCCGTTGCGCTCCGGCCGGAAGGCGACCAGGGCCGCCACTCCCTGGGGCACGCTGTGCGTCTCGAGGACTTGGACCTTCTTACCGGTGAGGCCGAGCACCTGCTTGGCGGCGAGGATGACGTTGCGATTGTTCGGCATCAGGATCACCTCGTCGTAGGGCACGGCCTGGATCGCGTTGAGCATGTCCTGCGTGCTGGGGTTCATGGTCTGGCCGCCCTCGACGATGGCGTCCACGCCGAGGCTTCGGAAGATGTCCACCAGCCCGTGGCCCGCGACGACCGCAACCAGGCCGATCCCGTTCTGGCGCGCCGCCTTGGGCGGAGCGCCATCGCCCTCGAGGATCCGCCTGTGCTGCGTGGACATGTCGCCGACGTTGAGCTTCAGCAGCTTGCCGTATCCGCCGGCCAGGTTGATGACGCTCGTCGGGTCGTCGGTGTGGACATGCACCTTGACGAGCTCCGGCTCGCCGACCACGAGCACCGAGTTGCCGAGCGCCTCGATCTGGTTGCGGATCAGGTCCACGTCAAGGGCCATGCCCTCGATGAGGAACTCGGTGCAGTACCCCCAACCTCCCTCTGGAAGGGCCATCGACGCCTGGGCCGCGGGCGAGATCGCCGCTCTGGCGGCGGCCGAGGCCGCCGGAGCCGCCTCCGCCTCTTCGACGGTGCGCAGCATGCCTTCGAGGATGATCTGCAAGCCGTATCCCCCGGCGTCGACCACGCCCGCCTCTCGAAGGATCTGCAACTGGCTCGGGGTCTTGAGGACGGCGGCGCGAGCTCCAGCTGCGGCGGCGGCGATCACGCCCGGCACGCTCGCGTCGGGGGCCGCCGATGCCACGGACGCGGCTCGGCCGGCCTCGCGGGCGACGGTGAGGATCGTTCCCTCGGTGGGCTTGTTGACGGCGCGGTATGCGGCGTTGGCCGCCTCCTCGAACGCGGCCGCAAGCTCCGCGGGCGTGAGCGAGCCCTTGCCTTCCACGGCGCGGGCAAAACCCCGGAAGATCTGCGACAGGATCACTCCCGAGTTACCGCGGGCGCCCATGAGGCTGCCGTGGGACGCCAGCTTGGCGATCTTGCTCACCTCGGCGGCGTTCGACTCCTTGATGTCCTCGACCGCCGACTGGAGCGTGAGGAGCATGTTGGTGCCCGTGTCGCCGTCGGGCACCGGGAACACGTTGAGGCGGTTGACCTCCTCGTGGTTGGCGCCCAGCCAGCTCAGGCTCCCCAGCAGAGCGCGTTTGAACAGGGGCCCGTCCACCCCTACCGCATCCTCAGGCACCATCGCTCAGAGCCGTTCTTCACGGACGCCCTGGACGTTCACGTTCACCTGGGTCACAGGGACGTTCACTGAGCGTTCCACTTCGAACTTGACCGTCTCCTGGAGGTTGTGCGCGACCTCCGAGATGCGCACGCCGTACTGGACGATGACGTAGATGTCGATGGCGAGACCGCCTTCCGACTCGACCACGTCGACCCCGCGGTCGACGTTCTCGCGGCGCAGCAGAACGGCCATGCCGTCGCGCAGGCCGCGGCCAGCCATGCCGCTGATGCCGTAGCAGCGCATGGCCGCGTGGCCGGCGATCGCCGCCACGGCGGACGGGAAGACCTCGATGCGGCCCCACTGCTGGGACTGGGTCAGGGTGGTGCTGGTCTTGGAGGCCATTGGAAGGCTCATGGTACAATTCACGTCCGCGGATTCGCCTTCTCGGCGTCTTCCGCTTTCTCCCAGACTCCAAGCGGAAGGTGCCTCATGGCCAAGCGTTGCGCGATCTGCGGCAAGGAGCCGCAATACGGACACCACGTCAGTCACGCCAAGAACCGGGTCAACCGGAGGTTCATGCCCAACCTGCAGATGGGCATCGTGACAGTGTCCGGCCAGACCAGGCGGGCTCGGGTGTGCACCCGCTGCCTGAGGACCTACTCGACCTAGTCCAGGTCCAGCCCGTGGACCTCGCCCAGGCGGCGGAGGTCTTTGCGCAGCGAGGTCCAGACCCTCTCCTGAGCCTCAAGCGCCGGCAGGGCGCCCGCCGGATCGTCGACCTCGGCGGCCAGCTCGGGTCGCTCCACCATCTCGGCGAACAGCAGCGTCCAGGCTCGCGGTACCACCTCGTAGATCGCGTACCCCCCGCCGCCGAGGGCGAGCCAGCGCCCGTCGCACAGCTCGTGAGCCAGCTGGTGAAAGGCACGCCCGACATGCGGCCAGATCCGTGTGGTCCCGGCGAGGTGGGCGAGCGGGTCCAGGTAGTGGGAGTCGCAGCCGTCCTGCGTGACGAGGACGGTCGGCTTGAACCGCCGCAGCAGCGCGGGCACCACGGTGTCGAACCCCCGCAACCAGGGCTCATCCCAGGTGAATGGGGCGAAGGGCAGATTGGCGGCGGCGCCGCGGCCCGCGCCGGCGCCGCAATCCTCCGGATAGCCCGTGCCCGGGAAGAGATAGCGGCCGCTCTCGTGAAGGCTGATGGTCAAGACGTCCGGGTCCGTCTGGAAGATGCCTTCGACGCCGTCGCCGTGGTGGACGTCGACGTCGATGTATGCCACACGATGGCCCTGGTCTTTGAGCCAGCGGCATGCGATCGCGGCGTCGTTGTACGTGCAGAATCCCGACGCGCGGTCACGATGCGCGTGGTGAAGGCCGCCCGACGGGCTGAAGACGTGCAGCGCAGCGCCTGATTCGATCGCCTGTGCCGCGACCATGCTCGCCCCCACCACCAGCGCGGTGCCTTCGTGCAGCTCGTCGGAGATCGGGTTGTCGGCCGATGCAAATCCGGCGGCCTCAACCGCCTCGGGTGACATGTCGCGGCGGCGGACCGGGTCGCTCAGGTTGCGCACCAGGTCCACGTAGTCGGGCGAGTGCACCAGCTCGAGCTCAGCGACCGTCGCGGCCCGGGGCGGCAGGAGATGACAGTGCTCGATGAGGCCGGTGGAGCGGATGAGGTCGACCGCCAGCTTGACCCGGATCGGCTGCAGTGGGTGCTGGTCCGAAAGGTGGTGCTTCATGAGCTCGTCTCCGTAGACGAGCGAGACTGGGCCGGGCACTGCAACTTACCCTAACGGTTCACGTGGACACGGAAAGTCTTTTCGAGTCGGTGCCCAACTTCTCAGAAGGCCGGCGGGCCGACGTCATCACCGCCATCGAAAGCGCCGCACGAATGGCGCACTGGCTGGACACCGACCCGGATCCCGACCACAACCGCGTGGTGATCTCGATCGCCGGCACCCGGGCCAAGCTCGTCGAGGCGATCCTGGCGTCGGTCGGGGAGGCGGTCGATCGCATCGACATGGCGCGGCACCAGGGCGTCCACCCGCGGGTGGGCGCAGCAGACGTGGTGCCGCTCGTGCCCCTCGGCCAGACCACGCTCCAGGAATGCCGAGAGCTTGCGCAGGAGGTCGGCGAGCGCATCTGGTCGGAGCTGAAGGTGCCGGTGTACTTCTACGGGCACGGCGAGGACCGGACGCTGGCCGACATCCGGTCCGGCCGCGCCACGCCCAGCCTGGGCGGCCCGGCTGTCCACCCCACCGCCGGGGCAGTCTGCGTCGGGGCCCGCCTGACGCTGGTCGCATTCAACGTGCTGCTGCCGGACGCCGACGTGGTGGCCGCGCGCGCCCTTGCCCGCTCGCTTCGGGAGTCCGCCGGCGGGATGCGAGGCGTCCAGGCGCTCGTGTTCGTGCTGCCGAGCGGGCAGGTCCAGCTCTCCATGAACCTGTTCCGCGCGGCCGAGACGACTCCTGCCCAGGTGATCGCCGAGCTCGAGCGGCTCGGCGTGGCGGTGGGGGCCCAGCAGGTGGTGGGGCTGTGCCCTGCCGCTGCGGCCAACGGTGCCGCGGATGGACGCCTGCTCGAGGCCAGGCTGGCGGCGGCGGCCGCGCGTGCCGCGGCGCGCCGGTGCGAGGAAGCGGGGAGCGAGGAGCTCAGGGCCCTGGCGAGCCGCCTGTCGAGAGAGGCAGCCGCCCTCGCGAACATGGCCGTCGACCAGGACTCTGTGCTGGCGGGCGCCGAGCGCTCGGCCGCGCTCGTGGCTGTGCTGCATGCGGCAGAGGTCGGGGACCCGGAGCTCGACACCATGCTCGGCACGGCCTCGCGGGGCCTTCGTTCGGCCATCAACGATGGAACCCAGGCGCTTTACCGGGCGAGGCTTGCCGCGCTCGACGCGCGACTGGCTTAGCTCGAGCTGGCGCTGGTGTCGATGGTCACGCTGCAGGCGCCCCCGTTGACCTGGAGCCGGTAGCCGTCGGTCGCGCCGGCGAAGTCTGACGTCTCAAAGCTCAGGTTGCCGATCGCATGCGTCTGCCGGCCGTCGGCGTCGAGGCTCACAGCCCCGCCCGAGACCGCCACCGAAGCCGGTGTTCCGCTCGGCCTGTGCAGGTTCACGGTCAGGGCCCCCCCGTTGACCGTGATCGGCACGATTCCTGACGGCTGCCCGAGCGTGATGTCCTCCTTGCTCGCGCCGGTGTTGATCTCGACCGAACCGACGTGAACCCCCGAGAGCTTGAGAGTCTCGCTGACGGCGCCGGTATTGGACGTGATCGTCCACGGGATGCTCGGATTGAGCTCCAGGGTCATCACGAAGCGCCGCGACTGGAAGAGGCCGACGCCGCTGCTCGACTGCTCGATCCGCAGACCTCCTGTCGAGCGATCGAGTGTCACGCCCGGTCGCGGACCCGAGTACTCGATGTGAGCTCGGTAAAGGCTTCCGTCCAGCGAGTCGCCGGCGGACATCGTGATGGTCGCCGCGCCGACGTCGATCTCGACGGCCGCGTGATCGATGTTGCCCACGGTGTCCGTCGCGTCCAGGACCTCGGTCGTTCCGGGGTTGGGAGCGACCGCGATGTACGCCACCGCCCCGAGGACGGCCAGCAATGCGACGAGCGCGGCGGCGATCTCACCGGAACGACCCTGGACCGTCCGCCGGATGACGAGCTCGAGGCCGATCAGGATCAGGATGACCGGCCATAGGTTCCAGAGCTCGGCCACCCGATCCGCTGAGATCTGGCCGGTGTTGGCGAGTAGGGCGACGATACCTACGAGGATCAGAAGGGCCGGCCAGAAGAAGCTCCGGTAGCGGTAGCTCATCTCACGTCCGCGACCGGCGGACGACCAACCAGACGCCGACCGCGATCAGGGCCACCGGCCAGAAGATTTCCGGACGCAGCCAGTCGAGCAGCCCGAGGTTGTTCAAGAGGAAAAGGACTCCGGCGACGATCAGCACACCGGGCCAGAAGAGATCGTGTCGCCAGGGACGGTTCACAAGGCCAGTCTAGGCATCCAAAGCCGGCGTCGATCGAGGCGAAAGGCCCGCCCCCTCGAGGCCCCTTGGGCCGTCAGATCGGGGCGGTCGTCTCGAAAAGGTCCGGCCGCTCGCGGCGAGCGCCCTCCACTAGGTCCGGGCCGGCGACCGTGGCCTGCACGCCCCGCCCGCTTCCCAGGTAGGTCCGCGCGACCCGTCGCAGGTCGTCGGCGCTCACGTGCAGGAGGCGGTTCTTGAAGCGCTCCCTTTCCTCTCGCGTGAAGCCGGTCACCCTGTTCGTCGCCTCACGGCGGCCCTTGATGTCGGGCGATTCGAGCGGGTCGACGTCGCCGCACGATCCGAGCACCGCCTCTTTCAGGTGCTCGGCCGCGATCTCGCCCTCGGTCACCCACTTCACCGCCTCGTCGAACACGCCGTACGTCCGGGTGATGTTGGGGTCGCGGTAGGAGCCGAAGTAAAACGTCCCGCTCCCCAGCCCCGCCTGTGCGAACCCGCCATACGCGCCGCCCTTCTCCCTCAGCTCGCGGTGGAGGAACGTGTCGCGCAGGTAGTTGGACAGCACCAGCAGGGCCGGCGCGTCGGCATGCGTGTAGCGCACGGTCTTGAAGCTGCGCACGTTGAAAGCGACCGGCACCGGCGCCGTCCAGGCTTCGCTGCCCTGCTCCAGCGGATTGGGCTTGCTCTGCTCACGACCGGCAGTTCCCGGCGGCAGGGCTGCCAGCAGCTCGCCCAGGCGCGCGCTGTACGGATCGACCATCGCCTGCTCGCAGGTCACGACGATGCGCAGCGAGCCGGCGCTGAACAGCTGCGTCCTGATCCTGTCGAGGTCGGCGATGAGCGGGGCCAGCTCGTGCTCGCCCAGGCGGGCAAGACGTCGCATCGTGTGGAGCATCCCGATGCCCTGGAGCCGCTCGTTGATGGCGCCCTCCGAGCTGAGCTTGGAGTTGGCGCGCAGGATCGCGAACTGGAAGCCGAGCCCTGCCAGC
>DATKSS010000115.1:0-28976 GCA_035531515.1 Candidatus Dormiibacterota bacterium
AGCCCGTGGGCGTCGGCCGGCATGCTCGGCACGACCACCTTCAAGCCCGGCACGTGGGCGTAGAACGCCTCGACCGATTGCGAGTGGTAAAGCCCGCCGTGGACCCCGCCCCCGAACGGAGCGCGGATCACTATGGGCACCGACCAGTCGCCATTGGAGCGGTAGCGGGTCCGCGCCGCCTCGCTCACGATCTGGTCGAAGGCAGGGTGGATGAAATCGGCGAACTGGATCTCGGCGATCGGGATCAGCCCGTTCAGCGCAGCACCGATGGCCACCCCGACGATTCCCGACTCCGCGAGAGGCGTGTCGAGCACGCGGGCCTCGCCGAATCGTGCGTAGAGGCCGTCCGTGGCGCCGAACACGCCGCCCTTGCGTCCCACGTCCTCACCCATGACGAGCACGCGGTCGTCACGCTCCATCTCCTCGGCCATCGCCGCCCTCACCGCTTCGATCATTCGCATCTCGCTCATCGGCTGACAGACATTGTCCAGCGCCGGAGGCCTCAGCGCGAGATGGACTCGCCAGCCCGGTTGAGGGCGAAGCAAAAGATTGCTCTTAGCATCGACTGTATCGTCGAAGACGCGCGTTAGACTGCAGTGAGGGGGGAGGGTTAAATAACCTTCCTGGAGGGGAACGCTATTTCGTTCTCGGCGGACGTCAAGAACGAGATGGCGGGGCTAGTGCCGGCGCGGCCCTGCTGTCAGCTGAGCGAGCTGCTCGGCATCTACTTCGGCTCACGCGGCCGCTTGCTGACCAACCAGCGCGGACGCTCGGCCTACTTCTCGCTGCTCCGCAACGCCGTCGCCCGTAAGGTCGTGAGGTTGGGTCGCACGGTGGACCACATGGACGCCAAGTACCAAGCGGTCAAGACCCGCAAGCGCATGTCGTTCTTCATCGAGCTCGCGCTCCCACCGGGTCTCGTCGTCACGTTCACGCAGTCGGCATCTCGTGCGGTCCCCGAAGCGGCCTGCGACCGCAAGGCGATGCTGCGCGGGCTCTTCCTGGGCTGCGGCTCCGTGAACACGCCCAGCTCGCGCTACCACCTCGAGTTCGTGGCGCCTTCGGCGCCGTGGGCGTCGGCCATCGTGGAGCTCGCCGAGAGCGTGGGGGTCAACGCCGGGACGATGGAACGGGCCGGCCAGACGGTCGTATACGTGAAGGAAGGCGATGCCATCGTCCGGCTCCTTTCCACGATGGGCGCCAGCCGCGCCGTGATGGACTACGAGAACGTCAGGGTCGTGCGCGAGGTCAGCGGCGAGGTCAACCGGCGCCTGAATTTCGAGACCGCGAACATCGGCAAGACGATCGGCTCGGGCCTGCGGCAATCGGCTGCGATCGAGCGCCTGGAGTCGACCGGACGCCTGGACCGGCTGCCGCCCGCGCTACGCGAGATGGCCCGCTGGCGCATCGCTAACCCGCAGCTCAACCTGGGCGAGCTGGCGGGCCGCATGAAGCTGTCGAAATCGGCGGTCAACCACCGCCTGCGGCGCCTGCAGGAGCTCGCGAATTCGAACGGAGACGCGTCCCGGAACGGTGCCGGCGCCCATTCGGCCATGAACGGCCGCCGCTCCGCCTAACATAAGGCCGGTCGCAGTCCCAGCCGGTTGCAGGAGTGTGCTCAGATGGCCATCAGGGTCGGTATAAACGGGTTCGGACGGATCGGCCGCAACATCTACCGCGCTGCACACGAGCTCAAGCCGGACTTCGAGATCGTCGCGGTCAACGACCTTGGCGAGGCCAAGACCTTCGCCCACCTCCTGAAGCACGACACCGCGTTCGGCACCTTCGGTCCGACTGTGAGCGCGTCCGCGGACTCGATCACGGTCGACGGCCACGCGTTCAAGTTCCTCAGCCACAAGGACCCCGCCGAGCTGCCCTGGAAGGACCTGGGCGTCGACGTCGTGGTCGAGTCGACGGGTCACTTCACCGACGCCACCAAGGCGCGGGTCCACATAGACAGGGGCGGCGCCAAGAAGGTGATCATCTCGGCTCCTGCCACCAACCAGGATTTCACCGTGGTCATGGGCGTCAACCACAAGCAATACGACCCCAAGAAGCACAACGTCATCTCGAACGCCAGCTGTACGACCAACTGCCTGGTGCCGGTGGCCAAGGTCCTCCACGAGTCGTTCGGCATCGAGCGCGGAATGATGACGACGGTCCACGCCTACACGGCGGACCAGCGGCTGCAGGACCTCCCGCACAAGGACCTGCGGCGCGCCCGCGCGGCGGCTGACAACATAATCCCGGCCTCGACGGGGGCCAACCGCGCCGTCGCCGAGGTGCTGCCCGAGCTCGCTGGAAAGTTCGCCGGCATGGCGTTCCGGGTGCCGGTTCTCGACGTGTCGGTCATCGACCTGAGCGTGCAGCTGTCGAAGACGACGACTGCCCAGGACATCGTGGCCGCCTTTGACAAGGCTGCTGACGGCGAGCTTCGCGGCATCCTGGCGGTGAGCCATGAGGAGCTGGTCTCGTCGGACTTCAAGGGCAACCCGAATTCGTCGATCGTCGACGCCCCGCTCACGCTGATGCTCGGCGGAGACTGGGCCAAGGTGGTGAGCTGGTACGACAACGAATGGGGCTTCAGCTGCCGCATGATCGACCTCATCACATACATGGCGGACAAGCTCTGAAAGCATCCATCACATCGGTCGAGGTGGCCGGTAAGCGGGTCCTCGTGCGCGAGGATCTCAACGTGCCGATGTCGAAAGGCGCCATCTCGGACGACGCGCGCATCCGGGCGGCGGTCCCGACCCTGCAGCACCTGGCGCAGCGCGGAGCCAAGGTGATCGTGATGTCGCACCTCGGGAGACCGAACGGGGTCGATCCGAAGCTTTCCCTGCGTCCGGTGTCGGCGCGCCTGGCCGAGCTGCTCAATCGCGACGTGCAGTTTGCCGGTGACTGCGTCGGCGAGCCGGCCAGCACCGCCGTCGGCAAGATGACTGCCGGTCAGGTCCTGCTGCTCGAGAACGTTCGCTTTCATCCCGAGGACGAGGCCAACGACCCGGAGTTCGCCCGTAAGCTCGCGTCCCTGGGCGAGATCTTCGTCAACGACGCCTTCGCCGCCTCCCACCGCGCGCATGCTTCGGTCGTTGGAGTGGCGGCCTACCTCCCGGCCTTCGCCGGCGAGCTCATGGAAGCCGAGCTGAACGCCCTGCAACTGGCGCTCGACAGCCCCCGCCGCCCGATGTTCGCGGTGGTCGGCGGAGCCAAGGTGTCGACCAAGGTCGGAGTGCTCGAACACCTTCTTGGGAAGGTCGACACCTTGCTGATCGGCGGGGCGATGGCGAACACCTTCTTCAAGGCCAAGGGGTGGCCGACCGGAACTGGCATGGTCGAAGAATCTTCCGTCTCCGAGGCGAACGCCGTCGCCGCCAAGGCCGGCGACAAGCTGGTCCTGCCGGTCGACCTCGTCTGTGCCCAGCGCATGGAGGCAGGGCAGCCGCTCCGGGTCATGGCCTCGGATGCCGTCGAAGCAGGTTGGATGGCGCTCGACATCGGCCCCAAGACCGTCGCGCTGTTCGCCCAGCTTCTGCGCGGCGCCGCCGCCATCGTCTGGAACGGGCCGCTGGGCGTCACGGAGATCAAGGATTTCACCAACGGGACCAAGGGGGTTGGCGAGGCGATAGCCGCCTCCGGCGGTTACACCCTGGTCGGCGGCGGCGACACGGTGGCGGCGATCGACTCCCTCGGTCTGGGCGGGCGGTTCTCCCACGTGTCGACTGGTGGCGGCGCCACCCTCGAGTACCTCGAAGGCAAGGAGCTGCCCGGTATCGCGATCCTCAAGGAAGGCTGAGCGCATTGAGCAGCCGCCCGCCCGGCATGCCGATCGTGGCCGCCAACTGGAAGATGAATCCGACCGACTCGGACTCGGCGCTGGACCTGGTGCGCGGCGTCCTGTCGGTGGCGAGAGGCCATGCCGACCGTGTCGAGGTCGCGCTGTTTCCGCCGTTCCCGTATCTCATGGGCGTGGCGGAGGTGCTGGCCGAGTCTGGCGTCAAGCTCGGTGCGCAGGACTGCTTCTGGGAGGCCTCCGGCGCCTATACGGGCGAGGTTTCGCCCGCCATGCTGAAAGGTTGGTGCCAGTGGGTCATCGTCGGCCACTCGGAGCGGCGCATGTACGTCGGGGAGACGGACGAGATGGTGGCCAGGAAGGCCGCCGCCGCTCTGGCCTCCGAGCTCAGCGTGATCATGTGCGTGGGCGAGCTCAGCGAGCAATACGAGGCAGGCACTTCAGACCAGGTCGTCACCGCCCAGGTCAAGGCCGGCCTGGCCAACTGCTCGGCCGACGACTCGGCCCGGTTGGTGATCGCATATGAGCCGGTCTGGGCGATCGGTTCGGGCAAGAGCGCCGACCCCGAGCATGCCTACAAGACGATGCGGCTGATCCGACGGGTCGTGGGGGAGATGATTGGCGCCGGCGCAGCGCGCAAGGTGCGCGTCCTTTACGGAGGCAGTGTCAACTCGGCCAACGTGCAGTCCTACGTTGAGCTCCCGCTCTGTGACGGCTGCCTGGTCGGCGGCGCGAGCCTTGATGCCGAGGAGTTCGCCCACATCGTCAAGGTGACCGCAGAGGTATATGGCCACCGGTAGCGGCCGCGGCCCCGGGGTCCTCGTCCTGCTGCGTCACGGCCAGAGCACGTGGAACCTCGAAAACCTGTTCACCGGCTGGCACGACGTCCCGTTGAGCGACAGCGGCGTCACCGAGGCCCTGGAGGCCGGCCGGCTGATGGAAGACGCCGGGCTCGCGCCGGAGGTCGTGCACACCTCAGTCCTCGTCCGTGCCATCCAGACGGCGGACCTCGCCCTTGGCGCGATGGGCAGGACATGGATCCCGGTGCGGCGGAGCTGGCGTTTGAACGAGCGGCATTACGGGGCGCTCCAGGGCCTGAACAAGAAGGAGACCGCCGAGAGGTTTGGAGACGACAAGGTCAGGCTGTGGCGTCGGAGCTACGACGTGCGGCCTCCGGGCCTCGACGTCTCCGACGACCGGCATCCCTCCCACGACGTGCGGTATGCGAGCCTCCCGCCCGAGCTTCTGCCCAGCGCCGAATGCCTGAAGGACGTCATCGACAGGATGCTCCCCTACTGGTACGACGCCATCGTGCCGGACCTCCGGCTCTGCTCGTGCGTCCTGGTCTCCGCCCATGGCAACAGCCTTCGCGCCCTGGTCAAGCACCTCGACGGCCTGACCGAGCAGCAGGTCGTCGACCTGAACATCCCCACCGGGGTGCCGCGTGTCTACGAGCTGGGTCCCGACCTCAAACCGCGGTCGTGGCGGTACCTCGGCGACCAGGCTGAGATCGAGCGCCGCGCAGACGCGGTCAAGGCCCAGGCTTCCGGGTCGAAATCCCCGACCTCTTAGACTGGTTCAGTACCTGAGTACAAATCTACACAACGGGGGTTCCCGCCATGCCACTTGAGCTACCACCGCTTCCCTACGGATTCGACGCGTTGGAGCCGCACATCGACGCCAAGACGATGGAGATCCATCACGACAAGCACCACGCCGCGTACGTCAACAACGCCAACGCCGCTCTCGAGAAGCACCCGGAATGGGCGAAGAAGTCGGTCGAGGACATCCTGTGGGGCATCAACCAGGTGCCTGAGGACATCCGGAACGTCGTCCGCAACAACGTGGGCGGCCACGCCAACCACTCCATCTTCTGGACGATCATGGGCCCCGGCGGGGGAGGCAACCCGAATGGCCGGATCGCCGACGCGATCAAGACCACGTTTGGAAGCTATGACGCGTTCAAGGAGCAGCTCGCCAAGGCAGCGGTCGGACAGTTCGGCAGCGGCTGGGCGTGGCTCGTCGTGGACAAGACAGGGAAGATGTCGATCAAGGCCTACGCGAACCAGGACAGCCCCTACATGGAGGAGCTGACACCGATCATGGGCGTCGACGTTTGGGAGCACGCCTATTACCTCAAGTACCAGAACCGGCGCGCGGACTACGTGACCGCGTGGTTCAACACGCTCAACTGGGACGCCATCAACACCCGGTTCGGTTCGGTTTGGAGTTAAGTAGAATCTCCGGGTCCAATGGCTAAGATCGCCAACGCCCTGGTCATCGTCGAGGCCGTCCTGTCGGTCCTGCTGATCGTGAGCGTGCTCGTCCAGACCCCCAAGGCGTCGGGGCTTGGAGGGACGATCGGCGGGGGCGGGGACGGCCTTGGCGGCGGTTACCGCACCCGGCGCGGGCTCGAGCGCCAGATCTACTGGACCACCTGGGTCCTGGCCGCGGCCTTCCTCGTCTGCTCGGTCGCCCTGACGTACATGCGGGCACATAATCTCGCGTAGCCACTTCGTGGCCGCCGCTTTCGCGGCGGCGCTGACGCTCGTCGCGTGCCAGCCCGTCGCCACCGTGCCGAAGCCCGCGCGCGGAGGAACGGCCGTGGAGGCGCTCGTCGGCTCGGCTGCGGTCTTGAACCCGCTTTTCGAGAACGACGACAGCACGCGAGACGTCGACAGCGTCATCTACCAGGGCCTTGTCACGCTCAACCCCGAGCAGGACCCGGTCGGCCTGCTGGCGTCTGACTGGGCGGTTTCGTCGGACCACCTCACCTACACGTTCGACATCCGCAAAGGTGTCAAATGGGCCGACGGCCTGCCCTTGACCGCGGACGACGTCCTGTTCACATACCACGTCCTCCAGGATGTCGAGTACCAGCAGCCGGGGGCCGAGTTCTGGCGCGACGTCGGCGTCGCAGCCGGCGGTCCCGGACAGGTGGTGTTCTCGCTGAAGGCTCCCAGCGCGTCGTTCCCGCTCGCACTGCAGATGGGGATCATCCCCAGGCACATCTACGCGGGGATGGCGCCGGCCCAGATCGCCGCGAGCCCTTACAGCGGCGTTCGCGCCTTCGGCACGGGCCCGTTCCGTGTCTCCGCCATCAGCAACCTGGCCATCACCCTCGACCGCAACCCCTACGCAAACCCCCAGCCTTACCTCGATCACCTCGTCCTGAGGACCTACCCGGCGACCGACCCGCAGCAGGCGATCCGAGCAGTCCTCTCGGGGGCCGCCGACCTGGTCGGCGGGTTGGAGCCCCAGGAGGTGGATGCGCTGCAGGGGCGGACCGACCTCAGCGTGCTCGACGCACGGCTCTTCACCAACGCATTCGTGGCGATCAACCCCGACGGGGCGGGGAAGCAGTTCTTCAGCGATGTCAGGGTGAGGCTGGCCCTAACGCAGGCCGTGGACCGGCAGCGCCTCATCGACCAGGTGCTCTCGAGCAAAGCGGACCCGGACCCCACGCCGATCCCGACCGCCGAATGGGCTTACTCGGCGGCCGCCGCCGGTCTACATCCTTACGATCCGCTCGCGGCCGCCAAGGGCCTGGACGCGGCCGGTTGGACGCTGCAGCCGGGAGCCAAGCTCCGCTCCAACAACGGGACCGATTTCAAAGTCGGGCTCGTGGTGGCCGACTCCTACCCGAACCGGCAGGTCGCGGACGCGCTGGCACAGCAGCTGCTCCAGATCGGGGTGGAGGTCGACGTCAAGGCCGTGCCGGCCTCGCAGCTGGTGCAGAGCTACCTGATCGGCCATAACTACCAGATGGCGCTCGTCGCTTTCGACGTCGGGGCCGACCCTGACCTCTACTCGCTGTGGCATTCGGGCGCCGACCCCGGGGCGCTCAACTTCGCGTATGCGCGCGGCTGGGGCCTCATCGACAAAGACCTCGAGGACGGGCGCGCAGAGCTCGATACACCGTCACGCCTTGCCTCGTACATCGATTTCCAGATGCTGATGGCCGACGCCGCACCGGCGATCTTCCTGTATTCCGGCCGCTACGACTACGCCATCTCCCAGCGCGTGCACGGGGTCCACATCGACAAGGTCATCGAGCCCTCCGACAGGTTTCGATACGTGACGGACTGGTACGTCAACACCACGTAGGAGGTTCCATGCTCAGATCTCCTTCGCGAAGCACACGAGAGGAACACGCCCGCCCCGGCCGCCACCTGCTCGGGCTCGAGGTTCGGCCCGAACCCCTGGTGAAGGGGGTAAAGGCTCGACAGGTGCGAGTCACGGGCCGCGACGAGGCGCCTGGCGTCCACCGAGTCAAACGGTTCGGGCGCGACTGTCAGGTTCATAGAGGGCTCGCGCGATGGTAGCGCCACCAGAAACGCGACGGTCGTCTGGTCGACAATTAGCGCGTGGATTTCGGGCTGAAGGGCCGGCGGGCGCTGGTGACGGCGGCGAGCAAGGGGCTCGGACGTGCTTGCGCCGAGGCCCTCGCCGCCGAAGGGGCGAGCGTCTACATCTCGTCACGCGACCCTGTGTCGATCGAAGCCGCGGGGCGTGCGATTCACGCCGCAGGGTGGTCGGCCGCGGACGTGTCGGTCGCTGGCGAGCCGGAGTCGCTGATGGCCAAAGCGGCGGAGGTCATGGGCGGCCTGGACGTCCTGGTCGTCAACGCCGGTGGCCCGCCTCCGGGCACCTTCCAGACCACGCCGATGGACGCTTGGGACGCCGCGTTCGAGCTGACGCTCATGAGCGCCGTCAGGCTGGTCCATGCCGCGCTGCCCCACCTGAAGCGGTCAGGCCAGGGCCGGGTCGTCTTCATCACGTCGGTCTCGGTCCGGCAGCCCATCCCGACCCTGGTGCTGTCCAACTCGCTCCGCGCGGCGGTCACCGGCCTCTCCAAGACACTCGCTCGAGAGCTTGCCGGCGATGGCATCACCTTCAACTGCCTCGCCCCCGACGCCATCCTCACCGACCGGATCCGTCACCTCGCGGCGGGGCAGGGCGGGGACGTCGAGGCTGAGCTCAAGCGCCGCGCCGAGGCCGCGCCGATGAAACGCTTCGGAGAGCCGGCGGAGTTCGCGGCCGCATGTGCGTTCCTGTGCTCACGCCAGGCAGGTTTCATCACCGGCCAGACCATCGGCGTCGACGGCGGTGCGCTGCTCGGCGTCCACTGAGCCTCCAGGAGCTACCAGTCCACTAGGATCTTCAGGTGACTGCAATTCGCTTCGCCGAGCGCATGAATCGCCTGGGCACCGAGGGCGCGTTCGAGGTGCTCGCCAAGGCCAGGCGGCTGGAGGCCGAGGGCAAGCACATAGTGCACCTGGAGATCGGCGAGCCCGATTTCGCAACCCCCGACAACATCATCGAAGCCGGCATCTCGGCAATGCAGCACGGATACACGCACTACACGCCCGCCAGTGGCATCCTCGAGGCGCGCGAGGCGGTAGCCGGGTTCGTGGCGAGGATGCTGAAGATCGAGGTCGAACCGGCCGAGGTCGTCCTGGTGCCCGGCTCCAAGAACGTGCTTCTTTTCACTCTCCTTGCCTGCATCGAGCCGGGCGACGAGGTGATCCTGCCCGACCCGGGGTATCCCGCGTACGCGTCGCAGGTCAGCTTCCTCGGCGCCATTCCTAAGACGGTCACCCTGCGCGAGAAGACCGGCTTTCGGATGGACCTGGACGAGCTGGAGTCGCTGGTCACGCCGAAGACGAGGATGCTCATCATCAACACGCCGCAGAACCCGACCGGCGGGGTGCTGACCGAGGAGGACGTCGACTTCGTATGCGGGCTGGCCAACAAGCACGACCTCCTCGTCGTTTCGGACGAGATCTACAGCCAGCTCGTCTACGGGTTTCACCACGTATCGCCGATGTCACGCCCGGGAATGCGGGAGCGGACCGTGCTGATGGACGGGCTCTCGAAGTCGTACGCGATGACAGGCTGGCGGTTGGGCTACGCGGTGGCGCCGAAGGCCTTGGCGGCCAAGCTCGACCAGCTGATGATCAACTCGTCTTCATGCGCCGCCGGGTTCACGCAGATGGCCGCGATCGAAGCGCTCAGCGCGCCCGAGTCAGAGCATGCCGTGTCCCGCATGGTGAAGATCTTCGAGCACCGACGCAACCTCATCGTGGACGGCCTCAACAAGATCCCGGGCATGCGCTGCGCGCGTCCCCAGGGCGCGTTCTACGCTTTTCCGAACATCGAGGCCACGGGCTTCGGCGAGCGCGAGCTGGCCGAGCGCCTGCTCACCGAGGCCGGGGTCGCCGTCCTGCCGGGTACGGCGTTCGGGCATGCCGGCGCCGGCTTCATCCGGCTCGCCTACACGCAGTCCGAGGACGAGCTGAAGCGTGGTCTTGACCGCATCGCGGAGTTCGTCAGCGCGAACCCGCGGTAGGTCCGGCGCCAGCCGTGATCCGGCCCTGAGGCTCGGAATGTATTGTTCGATGCATGCATGACGGACTCGTCCGTCTAACCGAGCCGCTGGTCAGAGACGGCGGTCGGCTGCGACCCGCCTCCTGGGAGGAGGCGCTCGAGCGGGCTGCCGCCGGTTTCGACACGGCTCGGCGGCGTGGACCGAACGCATTCGGCATGTTCAGCTGCTCCAAGACCACCAACGAGATGAACTTCGCCGCCCAGAAGTTCGCGCGCTCGGTCATGCACAGCAACAACATCGACAGCTGCAACAGGACTTGACACGCCCCCAGCGTCGCCGGTCTGGCGACAGTGTTCGGAGCCGGAGGAGGAACCTCGTCCTACCGCGAGGTCGAGGAGACCGATTTCGTCTTTCTCTGGGGCTCCAACGCACGCGAAACGCACCCGATCTTCTTTCACCACCTCCTGCGAGGCGTGCGCAACGGAGCGCGGCTGGTCGCCGTCGATCCCAGGCGAACGGGCTCCGCGCAGTGGGCGGACGTATGGCTGGGCATCGATGTCGGAAGTGACATCGCCATGGCCAACGCCATGGCGCGGGTGATCATCCATGAAGGCCTCGCCAACACGGAATTCATAGGCCGCGCCACGACGGGCTACGACGATTTCGCGAAATGCGTGGAGGCGTACACGCTCGAACTCGCAGAGGCCGAGACAGGCGTTCCGGGCTCGGCGATCCGAGAGGCCGCACTCGACTATGCGCGAGCGGACCGCGGGATGATCTGCTGGACGCTCGGCATCACCGAGCACCACAACGCCACCGACAACGTTCTCGCGCTGATCAACCTGGCACTGCTCACGGGCAAGGTCGGGCGCTACGGCTGCGGGCTCAACCCGCTGCGCGGCCAGAACAACGTGCAGGGCGGCGGGGACATGGGCGCCATCCCGGCGAGGCTGCCGGGCTTCCAGGACATAGAAGACCCGGACATCCACGCCAAGTTCGTTCAAGCATGGGGTGGCGCGCAGTTCCCGAACGAGAAGGGATACCACCTGTCCGAGATGTTCGAGGCCATGGATCACGGCGAGCTGACGACCGCATACATAGTCGGCGAGAACCCCGCGCGAAGCGAGGCGGACCAGACCCGCGCTGTGCGCCTGCTGAGGGGCCTCGAGCACCTGGTGGTCCAGGACATCTTCCTGACCCAGACGGCGGAGCTGGCCCACGTCGTCCTGCCGGCGGCGGCCGGGTGGGCGGAGTCGGAGGGCACGGTCACCAACAGCGAGCGGCGCGTGCAGCGGGTGCGCCGCGCATTGGAGCCGCCGGAGGGCGCCCGCGACGACATCGAGATCATCTCCGAGCTCGCGCGGCGATTGGGTTGCGACTGGGGTACTCCCAGCGCCGAGCAGGTATGGGACGAGTGCCGGAGTTTGTCGCCCATGCACGCGGGAATGTCCTATGCGCGGCTCGACGAGCTGGCCGGCATCCAGTGGCCGTGCCCTGACGAGTCGCATCGCGGCACGCAGTTCCTCCACGCGCGGCTGTGGAAGGACCCCGTCGAAGGCCCCCGCGCAGGGTTCCACGCGGTCGAGCACGACCCTCCTGTCGACCGGTTGAGCGCCGAGTTCCCGATCCGGCTGACCACTGGCCGGCGACTGGACTCGTACAACACCGGTGTTCAGTCCGGCGAGTACACGTCCCCGTTGCGCAAGCGCGAGGCGCTGTTGATCTCACCCGCCGACGGCGAGCGGCTTGGGATCCAGGATGGCGAGCGCGTACGCGCCAGCTCGCGGCGTGGCGCGGTCGAGGTGCCGGTACGCTTCGAGGAGTCACTCCGGCCCGGGCTTGCCTTCATGACGCTGCACTTCCCCGACCAGGTGGCGACGAACATCCTGACCATCGATGCCACCGATCCCAAATCGGGCACCGCCGAGTTCAAGGCAAGCGCGATCCGGATCGAAAAGCTCGTCGGAGCACCGGCCAGCTAGTTGGATATTCGAACCACCGGAGGCCCGGCCACACCCGAGGAGATGGCGGCTGTCGACGAGGTCCTCGGTCAACCGCAATCGCTGTGGGTGGGTGGAGAGCGGGTTGCATCTGATGACCACGTCGCCTATGGCGGCCGCGGGACGCGCTCGCAGCGCCACCTCCTGCTTCCGGTTCTGCATTCGATCCAGGACCGGGCCGGCTGGGTGAGCCGTGGCGCGCTCGAATACGCCTGCCGCCGGCTGACCATCCCGCCGGCCGAGGCTTACGGGGTCGTCAGCTTTTACGGTCGTTTTGCTCTCCAGGACCGGGCGCCTCTGACCCTCCATGTCTGCGACGACATCGCGTGCAAGAGCGCCGGGTCTGACGAGCTTTGCTCAACCCTCGAGCACCGCTTCGGGCCGGCCGGCAAGGAATGGCGCAGGAGCCCGTGCCTCGGCCTGTGCGACCGCGCTCCGGCCGCGCTCGTGGAGCGGTCGGGCCGGCATCACGCGGAACTGCAGCTCGCGCCGGTCGACGCCGACCTGGCGCTGTCACTGGCGGGTGGCGGCGCCTGGCCGGAGGCCGCGGCACGACCACTGCCGGCCCAGGGTTCGCGCCGGCTGCTCCGGCGTGTCGGCCTCGTAGATCCGGACAGCATCGACAGCTATCGCAGCCATGGCGGCTATGCCGCTCTTCGGCGCGCGCTCGACCTCGGCTCGGACGGCGTGATCCGCGAGTTGAACGAGGCCCGGCTACTGGGCCGCGGCGGCGCGGCGTTTCCCACCGGCCGGAAGTGGGAGTCTGTGGTCCGCGCGGCGATGCGGCCTCACTACCTCGTCTGCAATGCGGACGAATCGGAGCCGGGCACTTTCAAGGATCGCGTGCTGCTGGAGGCAGACCCTTTTGCGGTGGTCGAGGCGATGACGATCGCGGCAGTCACGACGGGCTGCGAGCACGGCTACCTCTATGTCAGGGCAGAGTATCCACTGGCGCGCAGGCGCATCGAGAACGCGGTCCGGCAGGCCCGGGAGCATGGGCTGCTCGGCGCTGACATCGAGGGTCAGGGGCTCGCCTTCGACATCGAGGTCCGTCGCGGCGCCGGGGCCTACATCTGCGGCGAGGAGACCGCGCTCTTCAACTCCATCGAGGGCAAGCGTGGCGAGCCGCGGAACAAGCCGCCGTTCCCGGTGCAGGTGGGACTTTTCGGCCGGCCGACGCTGGTCAACAACGTCGAGACCCTCGTCAACGTGCTCGACATCGTGCTGGAAGGCGGCCAGGCCTTCGCTCGCACCGGCACGGCCGAGTCGACCGGAACGCGCCTGTTCTGCATCTCGGGCCACGTCCGGGAACCAGGACTGTACGAGATCCCGATGGGCACCACGCTGCGCGCGCTGATCGAGCGCGCGGGCGGGCTGCGCCAGGGTCACAAGATCCAGGCGATCCTGCTCGGAGGCGCGGCCGGCTCGTTCGTCACCGAGGCCCAGCTCGACGTGCCGCTGAGCTTCGAGGGGACTCGGGCCATCGGAGCCACGCTTGGCTCGGGTGCCGTGATCGTGCTCGACGACACCGCCAACCTCAAGCAGATCCTGCTGCGGATCGCGCGTTTCTTCCGCGACGAGTCGTGCGGGCAGTGCGTGCCCTGCCGGGTGGGCACGGTCCGGCAGGAGGAGGTCCTCCAGAGGCTGCTGAGCGAGCGGGAGGACGGCGCGGGGCAGGACATCGCCTTGCTCAGCGACATCGCCCAGGCGATGCGCGACGCTTCGATCTGCGGGTTGGGGCAGACTGCCGCCAACGCCATCGGCTCGGCCGTGATCCAGCTCAAGCTGGTGTCAAATCATGGCTGACCCCATTTTCGTCGGGCTGCCCAGGAGGATGGTCAGGGTCAGCATCGACGGGCGCGAGGTCGACGTGCTCGAGGGTTCGACGATCCTGGACGCCTGCCGTCGCATGGAGATCGATACGCCGACGCTCTGCCAGCTCGACAACCTGGCGCCCGTGAACGTGTGCAGGGTCTGCGTCGTCGAGGTCGAAGGGTCGCGCGTGCTCGTACCGGCGTGTTCTCGCAAGGTAGAGGTGGGCATGAAGATCCAGACCGACTCCGAGCGCGTGCGCCACAGCCGGCGGCTTGTCCTCGAACTACTCGCCTCATCGGTGGACATGTCGCTCTGCTCGCCCGAGGTGCACGGCTGGATGAAGCGGTACGGTGCGACCCCCGCCCGTTTCGGGAGCGGGGTTGCCACGGTCGCCCAGCCGGTCAAGGTCGACAACGAGCTCTACGTCCGCGACTACTCGCGCTGCATCCTCTGCTACAAGTGCGTGGAGGCGTGCGGCGTCGAGGCACAGAACACGTTCGCGATCGGTGTCGCGGGACGCGGCTTCGACTCCCACATCTCAACCGAGTTCACAGTGCCGCTGCCCGAGTCCGCCTGCGTTTACTGCGGCAACTGCATCGGCGTGTGCCCGACCGGGGCGCTGATGTTCAAGAGCGAGTACGAGATGCGGGCCGCCGGAACGTGGGATGAGTCAAAGCAGGCCGTGACAGAGACGGTGTGCCCGTACTGCGGCGTCGGCTGCATGCTCGAGCTGCACGTGCAGGACAACAGGATCGTCAAGGTGACCTCGCCGCTGGACCACAGCGTCACCTCGGGACATCTGTGCGTGAAGGGGCGGTTCGGCTTCGAGTTCGTCCAGCGACGTAAGCAATAACAAAAAGAAGGCCGGGCTCCAAGGGCGCCCGGCCTTTGCTTTCGACCCGGCTGAGGTCTAGCGGCTCCAGCCCGTCCAGGAAGTCTTCTGGGTGGTCTCGGTCAGGACCGGGCGCGGGTCGCCGTCCTGCTCGGTGAGCCCACATTTGGGCTCGGCCGCGTCCTCGGTCTTGTCGGCGGCCCGCTCCGCGGTGTCTTCGGCCGCGTCGCCGGTGGCGCTGCCGGCCTTCTCCGCGGCATCTTCGGTCTGGTCGGCCGAACGCTCGAGGACGTCCTCGGACTTGTCGGCGGAAAGGCAGGGGGCCGCCTTCTGCTTGGCGGCGAGCTCCGCGGCTTCCTTCTGCTGCTCGGCGGCCAGCGCGGCCGCCTTCTCAGCAGCCTCGATGGCGTCCTGCGCCTGCTCGTCGGTGACGGCGTTGGGCGCGGGGTCCTGTTCCACGATGCCGGCACTGGTGGCCGTCGCGACGATGCCGGCCATCAGCGTCCCGCCGCCGCCGTTCGTGGTCTGGGCCGTATGGGCTCCCGCGGACGTGATCGCCAGGATCAGCCCGACCGCCGCCGCCGCCGCTGCGGCTCCGAGCTTGAGCACTCTGCTGTTCGACATCTGTTGACCTCCTTGAGTGGTCCGGATTGACCGGAAGCGCGGGACCCGGCTGGAGTCGGAAGGGCCGCTATCCGTCGTGGGGGCTTGGCGATGGGGTGGGCCGGGGGCTTGCCGAAGGGCTGGGCGAGCCCGTTCCGGAGTGGTCGTCCGGCTCGGGTGACTCGCGAGGCGCGGGCGAAGACGACCGCTCGGGAGCCTGGGAGGGCTCGGGCTGCGGCGACGCTTCGTGCTCTGGGGCGTGGCCGGGAGGCGCAACCGCAGGCGGCAGAGGCGACTCGGTCCGAGGGCTGGGGCTCGTCCCTGGGCCGGGCACCAACCCAGGAGCGTGGCCGGCCGACTCGATGGTCGAAGCCGCGCGCTGCGTCCATACCACCGGGTTGGCGCTGCCAGTCGTGGCGAAGGCCGCCAACGCCACGACGCCGGCGACGGCGGCCGCCAGCGCGGCGGGGGCGAAGCGCAATGGGGCCGGCCGTGCGTTCGACGCCGACAGGTAGCGCGGCGGGGTGTGCGGCGGTACCACTCGATTGAGCGCCGAACGCAGCCGCCAGGTGAAGGCCGGCCCGAGTGAGTGGCCTTCAGTCTTCGACATATGACTCATAGCTTTCTGAAGACAACGCCGGAGCTCGATCAAGTGAGAAGTCCGGGTCGAGGATCGCGCGCAGCCGCTCGGACGCCTGTCGCAAGCGGGTGCCGACGGTCCGCTCGGACACGCCGATCGCCGCCGCGATCTCGCGGTTGTTGTAGCCGTGATAGTGGCGCAGCACGATGGCGGCCGCGAGCCGGGGCGGGATCGAGCGCAGCGCGGAGATGATGTCGGGTTGGGACGCGATCACGGCCGGGTCGGCCGCGCCGACCGGACGCCCGATGCGGCGGAGCAGCTCACCTACGGTGCGCAGCTGAGCCCTGCGGCGATAGGAGATCGCGCGGTTGACCGCGATGCGGTGGATCCAGGCTTCGGCCGGCGCATCGGGACGCCAGCGCCCCCAAGCGCGAAATGCGTGCACGAAGGCGTCCTGGGCGCAATCTTCGGCCTCGGCCGGATCGCGAAGGATCGCGGTCAGGGTGCGGTAGACGCGCGGATAAGCCGCCCGATACAGGCGATCGAAATCCTCCCGCGAACCCGGCTCATAGGCCTCGGCGACCGCTTCGCCGTTGGCAGACACGTTCTGCATAACGGCGAAAGGTACACGGCCCGGTGACCTAAAGTCTTGGCATGCCGATCGTCTGGACTCAGGACCCGGCCGCCAACCACCTCCTCGAGACAGATCCGCTCGCCCTGTTGATCGGCCTGGTCCTCGACCAGCAGGTCAAGATGGAGAAGGCCTTCGGCGGCCCTTACGAGCTGAAACGCCGGCTGGGACACCTGGACGCCCGCAAGATCGCGGCCATGGACCCAGAGCAGCTGGATGCCGTCTTCCGCCAGCGCCCGGCCTTGCATCGCTTTCCGGGCAGCATGGCGAGGCGAGTTCAGGCGATGTGCCAGGTCGTCGTCGACGATTACGGCGCCGACGCGAGATCGGTCTGGAGCGAGGCGCGCGACGGTGACGACCTCGCCGCGCGTATCAAGAAGCTGCCCGGGTTCGGCGAGATGAAAGTCAAGATCCTGGTCGCCGTCCTGGCCAAGAAGTTCGGGGTCAAGCCTCGCGGCTGGGAGAAGCACGCGGCCTCATGGCACACGGTCGCGGACGTCGATTCCGCGGAATCGATGGTGCATGCGCGAGCGGTCAAGCGCGAGATGAAGGCGGACAAGCGCTAGCCGTCCGCCGAATGTCCGCCGGCTTCTGATAACGTTTGGCGCCCGGCGCGGCCAGAGTGAGCCGCGCGGACGAGTCGAGGTCCGGGCGCCGCGCGCCAGTTAGATGAGGGGAACCAGATGAGAGAGTGCACTCCCGGCCGGGACGAGTCCCGGGCCTTGGCCAAGAGCCACGCGCTGATCCCGGTGTACCGGGAGGTCCTGGCCGACATGCTCACCCCGGTCCGCGCTTACACGTTGCTCTGTCCGGCGGGGGAGCCGGGGTTCTTGCTCGAGAGCGTGGAAGGCGGCGAGAGGCTCGCCCGCTATTCGTTCATCGGGTTTCAACCCAGGCACCTCGATCTGGGAGAAGGCAACCCGCTCGACGCCCTCGCTTCCGTCGCCGCGGAGGTGACGGCGCCCGTGAAGGGGATTCCCCGCTTTCACGGTGGCGCTGTCGGCTACCTCGGTTACGAGGCGGCGCGCCACTTCGAGCGCTTGCCGGAGGCCAAGGGCGCGGCGCCGCCCATGCCGGAGAGCGCGTTCCTCACGGCCGAGGACCTGGCCGTGTTCGACCACGTGACCCGGCGGCTCATGCTCCTGACCATCCATCGCCCGGACCGCGAGGACTACGAGACGGCGGTCGCACGCATCGACGAGATGGAGATGCGCCTCGCGTCGGACCTGGTCGCGCCAGCCGTGCACGGGACAGACGGCGCGAGTTGGAAGTCCAACATGACGAGGGGACAGTTCCACGCGATGGTGGACGCGGCGCGTGAGCACATCCTCGGCGGCGACGCTTTCCAGGTCGTCGTCTCGCAGCGCTTCAGCAAGCCGCTCGCCGCCACGCCTTTCGACGTGTACCGCTGCCTGCGCGCGATCAACCCGTCGCCTTACATGTTCTTCCTGGCGCTCGGCGGCGACCGTCACGTGGTGGGCACGTCGCCTGAGAAGCTGGTGCAGGTCGAGCACGGCTGGGTCGAAACCAGGCCGCTGGCCGGCACGCGCCGCCGCGGCGCCGACCCCGCCGAGGACGCGCGCCTGGAGAACGAGCTCCTCAACGACCTCAAGGAGCGCGCCGAGCACGTGATGCTTGTGGACCTCGGGCGCAACGACGTCGGCCGTGTCGCCAAGCCGGGGTCCGTGACTGTCGACCGCCTGATGGAGGTCGAGCGGTATTCCCACGTGATGCACATCTCTTCGACCGTGAGCGGGCAGCTGCGCGACGGCCGCACCTCGCTGGACGCCCTGCGCGCCGCCTTCCCCGCCGGTACGGTCTCGGGCGCGCCCAAGATCCGGGCCATGGAGATCATCGCCGACCTCGAGCCCGACCGCCGTGGCGTGTACGCCGGGTCGCTCGGTTATGTCAGCTTCGGCGGCAATCTCGACATGGCGATCACGCTGCGCACCGTGGTGGTCGCGGACGGCGTCGCGTACGTGCAGGCGGGCGCGGGCGTCGTCGCGGACTCCAAGCCGGAGCGCGAGTTCGAGGAGACGCTCGAGAAGGCAGGTGCGATGTTCAAGGCGGTCGAGATGGCGGAGGAGATGTGATGTCGATCGCCCTCATCGACAACTACGACTCGTTCACGTACAACCTCGTGCAGTACATGGCCGAGCTGGGCGCCGAGCCCAGGGTGTTCCGCAACGACGAGGTCACTGTCGAGGAGCTGTCGGTCTTCGACGGCATCGTCATCTCGCCGGGGCCCGGAAGGCCAGAGGACGCGGGCGTCTCCAACGATGCGATCCGCGCCCTGAGCGGCAAGGTGCCGATCCTCGGCGTGTGCCTCGGCCACCAGTGCATCGGGCAGGTGTTCGGGGGCAGGGTGTCCCGCCACGAGCCCGCGCACGGCAAGACGTCGTGGATCCGGCACGACAACTCCGGCGTGATGGCGGGCGTGAGCGATCCGTTCGAGGCGACCCGCTACCACTCGCTGATCGTGGAAAGGTCGTCGGTGCCGGCAGAGCTCGTGGTCACCGCGTGGACGGCGGATGGGACGGTGATGGGGCTTCGCCACGCCCGGCACCCGACGTACGGGGTGCAGTTCCACCCCGAATCGGTGCTGACCAAAGAAGGCAAGAAGATCATCGGCAACTTCGTCCGCCGCGCCGGAGCCCCACCAGCGGGACGGTCGGCCGCCGGGGTGGAGGGCGCGAGGTGATCGAATCGATCGCGAAGTTGGTGCGCCGCGAGTCCCTCACCGAGGACGAGGCCGCGGCTGCATTCGAGGTCATCATGCACGGCGACGCGACGCCGTCTCAGATTGCCGGGTTCCTCGTGGCGCTGCGCATGAAGGGCGAGACGGCCGACGAGATCACCGGCTTCGTGCGAACCGTCAGGGCCATGGCGACTCCGATCGAGGTCGAGGGTGACCTGCTCGACACCTGCGGCACGGGGGGCGACGGCCTCGCGACGTTCAACATTTCGACGCTGGCGGCGATCGTTGCCGCCGCATGCGGCGCAAGGGTCGCCAAGCACGGCAACCGGGCCGCGTCGTCGCTGTGTGGATCGGCCGACGTGCTCGAGCAGCTTGGGGTCAAGATCGACCTGGCGCCGGAAGGCGTGGCTCGATGCATCGACCAGGCGGGCATCGGCTTCCTGTTCGCACCGGTTTTCCATCCGGCGTTTCGATTCGTGTCCGTGCCGCGCCGCGAGCTGGCCGTGCGCACGGTGTTCAACGTCCTCGGGCCCCTGTGCAATCCGGCCGGCGCGCGATACCAGGCGTTGGGCGTGGCGGACGGACAGCTGGCCGCCAAGATGGCCGACGTGCTCCAGCGGCTCGGCGTCGAGCGTGCCATCGTGTTTCATGCGGGTGACGGCATGGACGAGCTCTCCGTGAGCTCTCGGTCGTCCGTGATCGAGATCGACGGCCACCGCAAGGAGTACCAGCTCGATCCCGCCGAGCTGGGACTCGAGACGGCCCCGGTCGAGACCATGCGTGGGGGCGGCCCGGAGGAGAACGCTCGGCTCGCGCGCGAGATCCTCGACGGCGCCACCGGCCCGCGCCGCGACGTCGTGCTCCTCAACGCCGCGGCCGCCCTTCGCGCTTGCGGCCGCGCCGGCGCCTGGAAGGAGGGCCTCGGCCTCGCCGCAGAGGCGATCGACTCGGGCCGGGCCGGCGAGGTGCTGCAGCGCTGGGCCAGAATTTCCCAGCAGTGAAGATCCCCACGAAGTCCGAGGACCCGCGCCGCGGCCCGCGGAGCGCGTCGCGACGCGGCACGCCATGACTTCGCGGGGGCCAGATGAAGAGGCGCGAGAGGAGGACATGCTGTCCCGTCTCGTCCTGGAGGCACGACAGGACCTGCAGCGGCGGCGTCACCTGGTCGGCTCGGACCAGTTCGAGAGGTCGGTGGCCGCGTACGCGCCGAAGGACTTCGCGGGTGCTCTGAGGCGACCGGGCCTCGCCGTGATCGCCGAGATGAAGCAGCGCACGCCGACCATGGGCGTCCTGGCCGACAGCTACAGCCCGGCCGATCTGGCCCTCGTGTACACCGAGGGCGGAGCCGCCGCGCTGTCGGTCCTGACGCACATGGCGAGCTTTGGCGGGAGACCGGAGCACGTGCAGGCCGCGCGCGAGGCGACGGACCTGCCGATCCTGCGGAAGGATTTCATCACCGACCCTTTCGAGATCGCAGAAGCGAGGGCGGCCGGCGCCGACGCCGTGCTGCTCATCGTGGCGGCGCTCGAACGCTCCCAGCTCGCCGATCTGCTCGCGGTCGCCCGCAGCCGTGGCGTGGCGGCGCTCGTGGAGGTGCATGACGAGCAGGAAGCCAACACGGCACTGGAGTCGGGCGCTGTGGTCGTCGGTGTGAATCACCGGGATCTGCACACCTTCGGGATCGACCTGAGCCTCACGGAGCGCCTGCGGAAGATGATCCCGAAACAGGTCGTCCTCGTAGCCGAAAGCGGCATCCATTCGGCCGGTGACGCGCGCCGCCTTCACGAAGCCGGTGCGGACGCGATCCTGGTTGGCGAGGAGCTCATGAGGTCGCCCGACCCCGCGGCGCGGATCAGGGAGCTGACCACGTGGTCCGCGTGAAGATTTGCGGAATCTGCGACGCCGCCGCCGCCACCGCCGCGGCCGACGCGGGCGCGGACCTGCTCGGCTTCCATTTCTGCTCCTCGCTGCGGCGCGTCACGCCAGAGGTGGCGAAGGCCGTCGTCGACTCGCTCGACGTCCGGCCGACGATCGTCGGCGTGTTCTTGGACCAGTCGGAGGACGAGGTGCGCCAGGTTTCGACGTACGTCGGCCTCGACCTCCTGCAGCTGCACGGCTCCGAGCCGGCCGGCTTCAAGGCCGGCAAGCCAGTGATCAAGGTGTTGAAGGTTCGGGACGGGGTGATCGGCGGCGCCGCCGACTGGCCGGACCCGGTGATGATCGACTCGTGGTCGGCCGACCAGCGGGGTGGCACCGGCCATGCGTGGGACTGGGAGCTGGCCCGCCCGCTGCTCGGATCGCGGCGAGTGTTCATCGCCGGGGGTCTTGAACCGGGTAACGTGGGCGAGGTCGTGAGCCGGTTCAAGCCGTATGGCGTCGATGTCTCGAGCGGCGTCGAAGCCGAGGTGCGCGTGAAAGACCCCGAGAAGGTGCGCGCCTTCATCCGCAACGTGCGACTGGCGGAGATGAGGGCCTGATGGCTCGGACCTCGCCCACACATCCGATCGACGGCCGCTACGGGATCTTCGGAGGCCAGTACGTCCCAGAGACGCTGATGGGCGCGCTGATCGAGCTGGAGCGTGTCTGGCATGAAGCCAAGGCGGACGCACAGTTCCAGCTCGAGCTCGCCGGCCACCGCCACGCGTTTGTCGGCCGCCCTACACCTCTGTACGCGGCCAACCGGCTGAGCGAGCACTTCGGTGGTGCGCACATCCACCTGAAGCGCGAGGACCTGTGCCATACCGGCGCGCACAAGCTGAACAACGCGGTCGGCCAGGCGCTGCTGGCGATGCGCATGGGCAAGAAGAGGATCATCGCCGAGACCGGCGCCGGACAGCACGGCGTCGCGACCGCGACCGTGTGCGCGCGCTTCGGGCTCGAGTGCGCGGTGTACATGGGCACCGAGGACATGCGCCGGCAGTCGATGAACGTCCGGCGCATGAAGCTGCTCGGCGCCCAGGTGGTCGAGGTCACCAGCGGGTCGAAGACGCTGAAGGACGCCACTTCGGAGGCGATCCGCGACTGGGTCACCAACGTGCGGACGACTCACTACATCATCGGGTCGGTGGTTGGACCGCACCCTTATCCGGAGATGGTCCGCGACCTCCAGAGGGTCATCGGCGACGAGGCTCGCGAGCAGTACCTGTCGGTCGACGGCAAGCTGCCCGACGTGGTCGTGGCATGCGTGGGAGGCGGATCGAACGCGATCGGCATGTTCACCGCTTTCCTCGACGACAAGGACGTCTCGCTGGTCGGGGTCGAGGCCGCGGGCAGGGGGATCAGGTCGGGCGAGCACGCCGCATCGCTGGTGGGTGGACGTCCCGGCGTTCTGCATGGTAGCTACTCCTACGTGCTGCAGGACGGCGACGGCCAGATCCTCCCCACCCATTCGATCTCGGCCGGCCTCGACTACCCGGGCGTGGGTCCCGAGCACGCATACCTGCGTGACATCGAGCGGGTCGAGTACGTGGCGGTGACCGACGTCGAAGCGCTCGCCGCTTTCAAGCTCTGCACTCGCCTGGAGGGCATCATGCCGGCCCTCGAGCCCGCGCACGCGCTGCACCACGCCGGCGTCATCGCGCGAGAGCTCGGACCTGGCGGCCGCATCCTGGTCTGCCTGTCGGGGCGGGGAGACAAGGACATGGATTCGGTCGAAAGCCCCGCCAAGCCCGAGACTTCGCCGTGACTTCGCGGGGACCCCTGGAAAGGGTGGCTGACCCCACCCGCCTGGAGGCGGCCATCCGCGCCGACGGCGACCTCAAGCTGGTCGCCTACATGATGGCCGGGCATCCGACCAGGAAGCGCTCGATCGAGGCGGGGAAGAGGCTCGCGGCCTCGGGCATCGCGGCGCTGGAGATCGGAATCCCGCACTCGGACCCGCTGGCCGATGGCCCGGTGATCCAGCGCGCCGGCCAGGTGGCGCTCGAGCACGGCATGACCGTGGCCGGCGCCCTCGAGGTCGCAGCCGCGATTGCCACAGAAGGCGTTCCGGTGGTGTTGATGACCTACATCAACCCGATCCTGTCGCACGATCCGCGGCGTTTTGCGGCCGAGGCCTCCCAGGCCGGAGTTTCCGGCGTCATCGTGCCCGACCTTCCCGTCGAGGAGTCCGAGCCGGTCGCCGGCTGGCTGCGCTCGGCTTCGCTCGACACCATCTTCATGGTCGCGCCGACCACCTCGAAGGAGCGCATGGAGGCCGTCTGCGCCCATTCCAGCGGCTTCGTCTACTGCGTGACGGTGACCGGCATAACCGGAGTTCGCAAGGACCTTCCCGACGGGATGAAGGAGCTGTTCGCCGACGTGCGCAGCGAGACCAGGCTTCCACTGGCCGCAGGCTTTGGCATCTCGCGCCCGGAGCACATGAAGGCGCTCCGCGGCAACGCGGACGCCGCCGTGGTGGGAAGTGCGATCGTCAGCGAGATCGACGCCGGAGGCGACGCCGTCGCGCTCGTGAAGGAGCTCCTCAAAGCATGCCGGTAAGGGGGGTCCGCGGCGCCACCACGGCCGAGGCGAACACGGCGGAAGCCATCACCGACGCGACCGACGAGCTCCTGCGGGAGCTCATCCGCCTCAACGACCTCGACCCTTCGGAGATCGCGATGGCGTACTTCAGCACCACGCGCGACCTCAACGCGGAGTTTCCTGCGATCGCCGCCCGCAAGCTGGGCTGGCTCGAGGTCCCGCTGCTCTGCGGCCACGACATGGACGTGCCGGCGTCGAATCCTCGCGGCGTGCCGATGTGCGTGCGAATCCTGCTGCTCTACAACACGCCTCGGCCGCAGGCCACGATGCGCTTCGCGTATCTTCGCGGCGCACAGGCCATCAAGGCCGATCTGGATTACCTCAGGGGGTCGCTCAAGCCGTGATCATCGTCATGTCCCACACCGCAAGCGAGCCGGAGATCACCGCGGTCGTCGACCGCGTCCACGAGATCGGACTCAAGACCGAGCTCTCGCGCGGCGAGGAGAGGACGCTGGTCGGCGTCATCGGCGGCAACGCGTATGCCTACAAAGAGGCGTTCTCCCACCTCAGCGGAATCCACGAGATCATCCCGATCACCAAGCCGTTCAAGCTGGCGAGTCGCGAGTTCAGACCTGCCAACACCGTGGTCGACGTCGGAGGCGTGCGGATCGGATCCGACGAGGTGGTGATCATGGCCGGACCGTGCTCGGTCGAAGGTGAGGAGATGCTCATCGAGACGGCGCGCCACGTCGCCGCCCAGGGGGCGAAGGTGCTGCGGGGAGGCGCTTTCAAGCCACGCACCTCGCCTTACTCGTTCCAGGGCCTTGGCGAGTCGGCTCTCAAGATGATGGCCACCGCGCGGGCGGAGACCGGCCTCAAGGTCGTGACCGAGGTGGTGTCGCCGAGCGACGTCGAGCTGGTCGCGCGTTACGCGGACATCCTCCAGCTGGGGACGCGCAACATGCAGAACTACGCCTTGCTGCAGGAGGCAGGCAGGTCCGGCAAGCCAGTGCTTCTGAAGCGCGGCATGTCCTCGACGATCGAGGAGTGGCTGCTCGCCGCAGAGTACGTGCTGTCCCAGGGCAACCGCGACGTGATCCTGTGCGAGCGCGGCATCCGCACCTACGAGACGGCGACCCGCTTCACCCTTGACCTGAACGCCGTCCCGCTCGTGCGCGAGCTCTCGCACCTGCCTGTTGTCGTTGACCCGTCGCAGGCGACCGGTCGGTGGTCCCTGGTGCGGCCGATGTCTCTCGCCGCGGTGGCGGCCGGCGCGCACGGGCTGATCATCGAGGTCCATCCGACCCCCAACCAGGCGCTCTCCGACGGCGCGCAGTCGCTCGACTTCGACAGCTTCGACCGCTTGATGGCCGACCTCCGCCGGCTCCTCGGCGCGATGCAGAAGCAGCTCGCCTAGGAGTGTCCCAGTTCGTGCCCACTGTCGCCGTGGTGGGCTTGGGCCTGATGGGCTCGTCCTTTGCGCTGGCGTTGAAGCAGTCGCGACCAGAGATCGTGATCGCCGGCAGCGACCACGACCACGCCGTCGTACGCAAGGCCCTCGACCGGGGCATCGTGGAGACGGCGAGCACCGACGTCAGCGTGGTCGAGATGGCGGACGTGGTGGTGATCGGCGCTCCGATTCGCGCCATGCCCGTGCTCTTCGGCCAGCTGGCGCGACTCAGGGCGGGCAAATTCTTCACGGACATGGCCAGCACCAAGGTCAGCGTGATGGAGTGGGCGGCCGCGGCGGGAGTCGACCTGGTGGGCGGGCACCCGATGTGCGGCAAGGAGACGTCAGGGATCGACGCCGCGGACGCAACGATCTTCAAGGGCGCGCCGTGGGTCCTGACGCGCAGCGAGCCGTGGATAGTCGAGCTGGTCGATGCGGTCGGGGCACACCCGGTGGTGATGGACGCCAAGGCACACGACCAGCTCGTCGCGGGCGTGAGCCACGCGGCGTTCCTCCTGTCGGTCGGTTACGTGCTCGCCCTGTCGCAACGAAGCGACTGGCCGCAGGCATCGCGGCTGGCGTCATCCGGCTTTCGCGACATGAGCCGCCTGGCGGCGGGCGACCCCGAGCTCTACGCGGGCGTGGCGAAGACCAACCGTGAGAACCTGGTCGAGATGCTCGATGCGGTCAGCGCCGAGCTGGCGCGGCTACGCCGCCACCTCCAGGCGGACGACCCGCGCTTGATCGAGCTTTTCGAAGAGGCCCGCGCCGTCCGCGAGCGCTGGGCCAAGCCCACGTGATCGCCACCATTCGGGGCGCTCGCAAGCTCGAAGGCACGATCAGGCTCCCGGGAGACAAGTCGATCTCGCATCGAGCGCTCATCCTGGGCTCGGTCGCGACCGGGCGCAGCAAGCTTCGCGGCCTGTCCGCGGGAGCCGACGTGCACTCAACCGTCGCGTGCGTGCGCGCGCTGGGCGTGGACCTGGACGAGTCGGAGCTGGTCGGTCGGGGCATGGACGGTCTGCTGGCGCCCGCCGGCCCGTTGGACTGCGGCAACTCGGGCACGACCATGAGGCTCCTGGCAGGCCTTCTCGCGGGGCAGGCGTTCACGAGCGAGCTCACCGGAGACGAGTCACTGTCGCGCCGCCCCATGGACCGCGTCGTCGCACCCCTGCGTCAGATGGGCGCAGCCGCAAGCTGGCCACCGCTGCGCGTGGGCGGCGCGGCGGCGCTTCGCGGCCTCGAGTACCAGATGCCGATCGCCAGCGCCCAGGTCAAGTCCGCCATCCTCCTGGCCGGGCTTTATGCCGAAGGCGTCACGGCGGTGGTTGAACCGGTCAAGACGCGCAACCACACCGAGCTGATGCTTGCGTCCATGGGAGCCGACTTGAAGGTGGACGGCCGGCGTGTCGAGATGCGCCGTGCACAGCAGCTGGAACCGCTCGACATCGACGTGCCCGGCGACTTCAGCGCCGCCGCCTTCTGGCTGGTCGCCGCCGGCCTGTTGCAGGGCTCGCGCGTGCGTCTCGAGTCGGTGGGCGTCAACCCGACCCGCACGGCTTTCGCGGACATCCTTCGGGCCAGCGGGTGGGAGATCGGCGCATCGCGCGGCCGCACCGAGGGAGGAGAGCCGGTGGCGGACCTCGACATTCGACCGGCCGGCGCGACGCGGCCGATCCAGGTGCGCGATGGCGTGGCCGCGGAGATGATCGACGAGCTGCCCGTCCTCGCGGTGGCCGCGACGCAGCTCGCGGGGACGAGCGTCATCGCCGGGGCATCCGAGCTGCGGGTCAAGGAGTCGAACCGGCTCGCCGCGATGGAGGAGGGCTTGCTCGCGATGGGCGCCGACATCGTGGCGGAGGACGATGGGTGGGTCATCAGCGGCCCGCGCCGCCTCGAGGGCGCCCGCGTCCGATCCCAGGGCGATCACCGCGTGGCGATGGCCCTGGCGGTCGCCGGGCTGCTCGCCGACGGCAGCACCGAGATCGAGGACGCCGAATGCGTAGAGATCTCCTACCCGGGTTTCTTCGACCACCTGGAGTACCTCTGTTGAAAGTCCTGTGCGAGATCGACGTCGAGCTCGTCACGCTCGAGCTCTATGAGCTCGAGGTCACCGAGCCCCGTGACGATTTCGAGCTCGAGGTGGCGCGCGCGATGCAGGCTGTTCGTTCAGGGGCTGTCGGATCGGCCACCAGGGCGCGCGAGCTCTACCGACGTTTCGGCACCGACCCCACCCGGATGAGGCCATCGTCCGAGGCGCTCTTCCGGCGCATGCGCAAAGGCGAGCCGCTGCCGCGCATAAACTCGCTGGTGGACGTCGCCAACGCCATGTCGGTGCAGCTTCAGGTGCCGGTGGGCCTCTACGACCTGGACAAGGTGAAGGGCCAGGATCTGGTGGTGCGACTCGGGAAGGCGGGTGAGACTTACAGCGGCATCGGCAAGGAGCGCGTCAACGTCGAGGGTCGCATTTGCGTCGCAGACGCCGAGGGCCCGTGCGGCAACCCGAGCGCAGACTCGGCGCGGACGATGATCACCACGTCGACGGAGCGGGCGGCATGGATCTACTTCCTGCCGGTGCAAGACGATGACATCGACCGAACCGCCGAGCTCATCGCTGTCTTCGGGCGCGGCCTGGTCCGGATGGTCTGAATGGCAGGCTCAGAGCAGGTCCTGTGTGTGAACAGGGACGACATATTTCCCGATGGCGCGTGGCATGGGTTTGTCAGCGAGGACCTCGGCCGGCACCAGGCGGTGATCCGCGAGCGCCACTTCTTCAAGCCGCGGTCGGAGGTCGAAGACGACCCGCGCTTCCAGCAGATCATCCCCTACGTGGTCTTCCGCAACGGCGACCACTACTTTCTGACCCACCGCCTTCGCGCGTCGTCCGAGAAACGCCTTCGCAAGCAGTACTCCCTCGGCGTCGGCGGGCACATCAACCCTGGGGACCTCGAGGCGGGGGACCCCATCCTGGACGGTCTCAAGCGCGAATGGCAGGAGGAGGTCGTCTACGACGGGCGGTTCGAGGCCAGGCTGATCGGCCTCTTGAACGACGAGTCGTCGCCCGTTTCGAAAGTGCACCTCGGTGTCGTGTTCGTCGTCGACGGCGACAGCCCGAACATCAGGATCAGGGAGACCGAAAAGCTGGCCGGCGAGCTGCTGACCCTGGACGAGATGCGCATCTACTACCTGGGCATGGAATCGTGGTCGCAGATGGTGTACGACCGGCTGGTGGAGGGCGGTGCATGAAGTACGTCGAGGTCGGAGGCGTGCGCGTCTCGGCGATCGGGCTCGGGACCTGGCAGTTCGGCTCTCGCGAATGGGGCTACGGCCGCGAGTTCGAGACCGCAGCGCACGCCATTGCGAATCGTGCCATCGACCTGGGCATCAACCTCATCGACACCGCGGAGTTCTACGGCTTCGGCCGCTCGGAGCAAATCGTCGGTGAGGCGATCCGTGCTCGACGTAACGATGTATTCATCGCGACGAAGCTGTTTCCGATCGGACTGCCGTTCATGGTCGAGCGCAGGGCACGTGGTAGCGCGCACAGGCTTGGCGTCGATCACATCGATCTGTACCAGCAGCACTGGCCGAGCCCTCTCTTCCCCGCGCAGGCGACCATGTCGCGCATGAAGAGGTTGGTCGACGAGGGACTTGTCCGGCATGTCGGCGTCAGCAACCACGACCTCGGCGCATGGCAGAAATGCGAGCGAGCATTCGGTGGCCCCGTCCTCTCGAACCAGGTGCGTTTCAGCCTGGTCAGTCGCGGGCCCGAGCGCGAGCTC
>DATKSS010000116.1:0-28172 GCA_035531515.1 Candidatus Dormiibacterota bacterium
CCAAAAGGTGGCGCCGGCATATGAGACTCCGATCGAGAGCACCACGCCCACAGCGACCAGCAGGATCGTCGATGTGACCACGCCGGAGGTGCGAAGCATCGAGATTGCAAAGACCGGGCCGCCGACCACCGCCAGGGTCGCTGCGGCAACTTGCGGCAGAAACCGCACTGAGCTTCTTGTTGGCTGTGTTCCCATGATGTGTCGAGTGGGAAGACACCTCCGGGAGGGGGCGCTCCGACCTATTTGAATCGGCGGAGACGTTGCACAGCTCCAGTACTTAGGCCGCAATCTGGACGTTCGTACCAACCGGTTCGCATGGCGATTGAACCGCTCCAACATTCACCCTGCGGTGAAAGTGAAGGTCCAGTGAGCCAGGCCGGGGTTCACGGAGACTCCGTGGAACCTGGTCCGGCTCAGCCTGAGCGGTTCGCCGCCTTCCCCAACAAACGTCCGCGATGGTCAGAGAAAATTGGGGTTGGGCCCTTTACCGGGAGGTCGGCTAGATTTTCGCTGCGACCGGCGACCCAAAACGAGTCGGCGAACCCACCCAAGGAGCAGCTTGAGAAACCCCAGAGACTTCTTCCACCCGCTGGCGATTGGCGCGCCCGAGCCGCTGCACGAGATTCCGATCAAGCCCTCGCGGATGATCCACTTCCTCGACTTCTCCAACGAGAAGATGGTCGCCAAGGCGGCCGAGATCGCGGCGAAGACCGACATTCTGCTCGGCAACCTCGAGGACGCGATTCCCCTCGAGCGCAAGGAGGCAGCCCGCGAGGGACTGATCAAAGCTGCGAAGGATTCTGACCTCGGCCAGACCGCACTCTGGACCCGAATCAACTCGCTTGAGAGCCCCTGGGTGCTCGAGGATCTGACCACCCTTGTCGCCGAGATCGGGGAGATGCTCGAAGTCGTGATGGTGCCCAAGGTCGAGGGCCCCTGGGATATCCACTACGTTGACCGGCTGCTCGCCCAACTCGAGGCCAAGGCCGGCCTCAATCGCCCGATCCTGATCCACGCGATCCTGGAGACCGCACAGGGAGTCGTCAACCTGGAGGAGATCGCCGCCGCCAGTCCTCGTATGCAGGGGATGAGCTTTGGCCCCGCCGATCTCGCCGCCTCACGCCGGATGAAGACGACCCGGGTCGGCGGCGGGCACCCCGGCTACCGCGTGATGGAGGACCCGGCCGACCCGGAGGACCCCGAGGCTGACCGCGTCAGCGCCCAGCAGGACCTCTGGCATTACTCGATCGCCCGGATGGTCGATGCCTGCACCGCGGTGGGGATCCTGCCCTTCTACGGCCCCTTTGGCGACATCAAGGACACCGCCGGGTGTGAGACCCAATTTCGCGCCGCCTTCCTGATGGGCTGCGTCGGGGCCTGGTCGCTGCACCCGGTGCAGATCGAGATCGCGAAGAAGGTCTTCAGCCCGCCGCCGGAAGAGGTCAAGTTCGCCAAGAAGGTCCTGGAGGCGATCCCCGACGGCCGCGGCGTCCACATGATCGACGGTAAGATGCAGGACGACGCGACCTGGAAGCAGTGCAAGGTGATGGTCGAGCTGGCGGAGATGCTTGCCGAGAAGGACCCCGAGCTGGCCGAGGCCTACGGGCTGTAGCTGCGAACGGGCCCAGCCGTCGCTCGGCAGAGGGCCATTGATCCATTTTTGAGCGCCAAAGCCTACCCGCTAGTCGGTGTTAGCTGCTCGGAATCGGCCGCCTTGACTTGCGGTCGTTCCGGTTTTTTTGCACACTTCGCCGATGGGGTCCATTGGGTTTGAAGCCAAGAATGCGTTTATTGGGGGTTGTTAACGTGCGTGGCCGTGCCTGTCGATATCGGTCGGGCAATGCCCCTGGAGCCACCCAAGCGCCCGAGCTCGCCACTTGACCCTCAGCCGGAGCCTGATCACCGCCCTACGAACACCTCAGCAGACCTCCCACTCGACCGACCGATCCGCGCCAGACGCGACACGACCGAAGCGGTCGTGCAGGACCGGCCGGCCCTCGGACACCTGCCCGGGACCAGGCGCGGCGGCGCCTGGTGGCTCGTCCCCTGCCTCGACCTGCTCGCCTCCACTCTGGCGCTGCTCGTGATAGTCGGCCTCAATAGAGAGGCTCTCTTCCCGGCGCTGCCGGTCGCCCCGCTGCTGCTGGTGGCGGTCTACGGCCTGCTGGGCGTCTACACCTCGCGGCCGACCGGCGGGGCTCTGGAGATCGAAAGCGGCATGTCCTGGCCGGTCATCCGGCTCGTCGTCGCCGCCCTGTTCGCCTGGTCGGCCTCGCTGCTCACCGGCCTTAACGGCGGCGCGCAGCTAGCGCTCTGGGCGCTATTCGTCGCCGTCGACCTGATCGCCCGCGCGGTCAGCTCCCCCTACCTGCGCCGCCTCGACCGGGTCGAGCGCTGGGTGCTGGTCGGTGAGGAGGCGACCGCGCAGCGACTCCATGCCTTCGCCCCGCTGCGGGCCTACGCCGAGGTTGTCGCCACCATTCCTCCGCCGGGCGACCCACTCGGCGGCGACACGAGTCGCATTTCCTCACTCGAGGTGGTCGACCGATACCGCGCCGACCGGGTCGTGATCGCCTCCCAACACGCCGACGACAAGGGCCTCCTTGATGTCGTCAGGTCCTTCAAGTCGATCGGCGTCCCCGTCAGCCTGCTGCCGAGGCCGCTCGACCTGCTGGAGGCCCCCTCGACGAGGGCCAGCCAGATCGGCGGCGTGCCGCTGATCGAGGTCGAATCGCTCGCCGCCAGGGAGGCCATGCCCTACGTCGGCCCCGACCGCCGGAGTGAGCGCAGCACCAGAGTGAGCGTGGTCGTCCCGGCGATGAACGAGGGCCGGAATATCGGCCAGGTTCTGAGCCGCCTTCCCGAGGACCTCTTCGAGGTGATCCTCGTCGACGGAAACTCCCACGACGACACGATCGAGGCCGCGAGGGCCGCCTATCCGACGATCCGGGTCCTGACTCAGAGCGGCCGAGGCAAGGGCGACGCACTCCGCACAGGCTTCGCCGCCGTCAGCGGAAACCTGGTGGTGATGCTCGACGCGGACGGCTCCGCCGACCCGGCCGAGATCCCCCGCTTCGTGGCGGCGCTGGAGGCAGGCGCCGACTTCGCCAAGGGCTCGCGCTTCCTCGAGGGGGGCGGGAGCACGGACATCACCCCACTGCGCAGCATTGGCAATTCGTTCCTTAGCGGCACGGCGAACCTCCTCCATGGCACCCATTTCACCGACCTCTGCTACGGCTACAACGCCTTCTGGGCCCGCTGCCTGCCGTTCATCTCCCTCGACGTGCCCGGCTTCGAGGTCGAGACGCTGATCAACCTGCGCATCGCCGGCGCCGGGATGAAGATCACCGAGGTGCCGAGCTATGAGAAGGACCGCCTCTCGGGGCAGAGCAACCTGAAGACCTTCCGCGACGGCTTCCGGGTACTGGGCACGATCTTCAGCGAGACCCGGCGGGAACGCAGCCTCCATCGCGACCACCTCAAGTCCCCCCGGCACGACGGCGTGCCGGCCAAGTCGGCAGCCACCTGAGGGCCCGCAACTCTCCTCAGCGCCGGGCCGGCGGCCGAATCGGACTCTGCGCGAGGCCGCTAAAGACGTTGGGGACGAAGGCCGGGTTCTGAATGCCGTTGCGGAAGGCATCGCGGGCACTGGGTGCCGAGGACTCAAGCGGCCAATTCGCGCCGCGATCGTTGACATCGAGCCAGATCAGCGCCCGCGCCTTTCGGTAGCTCGTTCGCACCACGCGCAACATTTCCTTGATCCAATTGGCCTTCGAGCCACCGCGTTCGGCGGAGGCGACCTCACCGATCATGAAGGGCTTGCGGGGAGCGATCCTCTGGACGATTCGCTGATAGGTCGAGCGGTAGATCTGGTTGAATCTCAGCCAACCGGGGGAGCCTCGCCTTTCCCCCCAGTTAAAACCGTCCAGGCATGTCCAATCGACATATCGATTCCCCGGATACAACGTCCTCAACTTTGTGAGGTCGCCGGAGATGTCGACGTTGGGGCACCAGACCCAGGTGGCGTTGGTCGCCCCCACCGAGGTGAAGATGTCGTGCACGTGGCGCCAGGCGGCGACGAATTCACCGGGCTTGTTGCCGTTGGCGCCTTGCGACCAGGGAAACCAGTTGCCATTCATCTCCCAGTCGAAGCGCAGGAAGAAGGGATGGCCCCAACTCTTGGCTTTTTCGGCGAATTCACGAATATATGCGTCGTAGCTGCCGTCGATGATCCGCGACAGACTGAAGGCCGACTGATTCCTTTCGGGCGGGCTCGAGCTGGAGTTCCAGCTGAATACCGGGATCGCTCCATATTTACGCGCGTTTTCCATCGGAGTCAGGGGAAATCGCGAGAACTGGCAGGTCGTGGCGCATTCGGCGAACGGCGAGAAGAACTGGATCAGGGAGAGCCCCTTGCCCGTGACCCGTTCGAAGGCGTTGACCGCACTCATGTCCCAGGGCGCCTTTTCGCCGGTGATCTGGGAGCCGATCGCCGCACCCCAGTACAACGAAGCTGTGTGCTTGGGATTTGCCGCGCCGCCGGCTGCAGGGGCCGCCAGGCCGCAAACGGCGAATGCGAGGGCAAGAACGCTCGCCTTGGCGAGGGTGGATGACGGGTTGCAGATGGATTCGATCAGGTTCATCATTGTGACTTCTTTCTAAACCCCGTGCGGGGGTATCGCTTCGGCCCTTGTCGCCGGGGTGGACGCATACACAGGGTGGTTACGGCGCGCGGTGGCCAAAGGATCAATGCTGGGGGTTGATCGGGCTGGCCGCAAGTTCTGAATACCGATTGCCGACATACACCCGCTTGCGAATTGCGCCCGAGAACGCCCGGGTCACCGTCGCCGACGTCTCGATCGGCCAATCGATGCCGCGATCGACTGTGTCAAACCAGACCAGGCCCCGGATCCGGGGAAATCTGGTCGGCAGCTTGCTCAGCGAGTTGCGGATCCAGAGGGCCTTGTGGCCGCCATAGGAACTCGAGGCAAACTCGCCGAGGAGAATCGGCTTACCGGGTGCGACCCGCTTGGTCAGACGTTCATAGGTGGGGCTGAAGATCTGGCCAAAGCTCTTCCACGAATGGGAATTCACCGGAGCGGTCCCCCAGTTGTAGCCGTCCATGCAGGCCCAATTGACGTATTGGTGTCCCGGGTAGAGAGCGCGAAGGTCGTGGAGCCCCTGCTTGCTGCCATTCGCATAGGGGCACCAGACCCAGGTGGCGTTGGTCGCCCCCACCGAGTTGAAGATGTCGTGCACGTGACGCCAGGCGGCGACGAATTCACCGGGCTTGTTGCCGTTGACGCCTTCGGACCAGGGAAACCAGTTGCCGTTCATCTCCCAGTCGAAGCGCAGGAAGAAGGGATGGCCCCAGGCGCGGGCTTCCAGGGCGAACCTCCTGATGTATTCGTCATACCTCCCAGATATCACGTCGGACAGCTGGAATTCCGGCTGGGTGGGGTCCGCGACAATCCATGGAATAGACTCCGACCCCCAGTTGAGGATCGGGATCGCTCCGTATTGGCGGACGTTTTCCATCCCGGGTACCGGGAAACGGTAGAAGGAGCACGGAGTGGGAGGACAGTGGGCGAAGGGGCTCGCGAAGCCGACGAGTGAGAGCCCCTTGCCGACGAGCTGTTCGAATGCCGTGACGCCGCTCATATTAGCGGGAGGGGCGGTGCCGGTCAGCTGGCTTCCGATCCAGGCGCCCCAGTAAATCGGGTGTGCCTGCTGGGGACGAGGATTATGATCACCCGCCGCTATCCCCTGCGCTGGCAGCGCCAGACAGGCGGCAAGCAGCAGGGCCACAGCGAGAGCCGGCTTCTTGCCAACCGCGGTGCGGGCAGATCGGGTCATCGTCGAGTCGCCCGGAGACAGAGCACCGCAGCTCGAGTCGCTCGGAGAGCGCCTCGGCTAGTCACTGCGTGCAGGCTGTCCAACGGGACGCAGCACGAACTGCCAAGCCCACGGCATCACGCGCATCGGGCGCTCGAGTGCCCGAGCAATGCTGCGCACTCGCTTGGGAATCACCTCGGGTGGATAATTGAACTTCCTGACCATCACTGTCTCCAGATCACCCTTGGCAGCATCGCGTCGCAGGTGCTTGGGGGTGACGACGAAGAAGTCATGCTCCCAGCTGACCGGAGTGAGCTTCCAGTAGACCCGTTGTGCGCGAATCGGCAGCCACCCCATGAAGGGCAGGCGACTGTGTGACTCGATCGGGAAGTATGGGTTCGGGATCTGGCCGACCACGATGCCGTTGGGACTGAGCACGCGGCGGATCTCACGGAAGGAGGCGGTCCGGCGCTCGGGGAATATGTGCTCGTAGACATTGGCGAGCATGACCACATCAAACTCATCGTCGGGGAAGGCCAACTCGTCGGCGCTTCCCGGACTCAGTGCTAGCCCATCCTCCGAAACGCGTGGCTCCTGAATCGCGGGGTCGATTCCGACCCAGTCCAGGTCGGTAAGCCGCGCGTAGCGATCGGTCGTCCACCCGTTTTGACAGCCGACGTCGAGCCCGCGTCGCGCCCCATCGGGCGCTTCGGCGCGGATCAACTCGGTGAGCGTCTCCGAGAGAACGCGGTTGCGGACCTCCCACTCTTGCTCGGACTGAAGCAGAGTGCTGCGATGTGGCGAAGCCACAAGTGCCTCCAGATTATCGATCGGTGATGGACAGCGGCGCGGGCCCGACAGTAGCAGAACGAAACCTACCCGGCGGGTGCCGCATTTGCAGGGCAAACTGGCGCCCGCCAGAGGCCATCCGCGGGCTTCGGAGGCGTTCCGCCCGAAGGTCCCCCCTAAGATCGCGATAGTGCTGGCACCGAAGACGAAGAACGGCGCGGACGCTGGAATGGCCCGACAGCACGTGGGCGTCGATGGGTCCTCGACCGCGGTCATCGCCCTCTGCGTCGGGCTTGGATTGCTGCTCTGCTCGCTGGCCGACGCGCTTTCGCGCCAGACGCTCGATCCCTCCCAGGTCCTCTTCTGGGGCGGCGTCCTTCTGATCGTCTTGCCGATCGTCCACCGCCTCAGTCTGCGCGAGCCCTCGCTGGGGGAAGGGCTCGCCCTCGTAGCGACATTGGCACTCAGCCTCTATGTCGTGAAGGTCGTCCGAGACCCCTTCCTGTTCACCTTTCCCGACGAGCCGATCCACGCTTTTAACGCCAATCAGATCGTCGACCATCACCACCTATTCAATGCAAACCCAATCCTCCCGGTGACGGCCTACTTCCCGGGCCTGGGGGGGGCGACGTCCGCTCTGATGACACTCACCGGAATGTCCAGCTTCGGGGCGGGCACCGTCCTGATCGGTGCGGCGCGGCTGGCCTTCGCCCTCGCCCTATTCCTCCTCTTTGCCCGCATCAGCGGATCGACTCGGCTGGCGGGTCTCGGCGTCGTCCTCTATGCCGGGAACTCCAACTTCCTCTACTTCGGGGCCCAGTACGCCTACGAGTCGCTCGCCCTGCCGCTGTTGGTCGTAGTGCTCGCCGCGATCGCCGAGCGGGAAGCCGCGCCAGCGTCCAGGCTGCGTTCTTGGGCGGTGCCGATCCTGCTCGGAATCATGGCGATCGTCGTCACCCATCACCTCACCTCCTACGCGCTCGTCGTCGTGCTGGTGGCCCTGGCCGTCGTCCATCGCTTCCGCTCGGACCCGAAGCCGAATCCCTGGCCGTTCGCGCTGTTCGCAGGGGTTGCCGCCCTGGGCTGGCTGCTGATCGTCGCGAGTTCGACGATCGGATACGTATCACCGGTCCTGCGTGGGGCGTTAAGCGCGATCCTGCATACCGCCTCCGGCGAAACTGCGCCGCGCACGCTCTTCCATGCGTCGGCAGGCAGCATCGTCCAGGAAACTCCGACTCTCGCCCGCCTGGTCAGCTTCGCCTCGGTCGGGTTGCTGGGTTTGGGCTTTCTCGCGGGAGTCGGCCAAGTCTGGCGCCGAGGCCGCAAACAGCCGATGGCGCTCTTCTTCAGCATCGCCGCTGTGGGATTCTTCGGTGCGCTGTTGCTGCGTTTCGCGCCGGCGGCCTGGGAGACCGGCAACAGAGCCGGCGAGTTCCTCTTCATCGGTCTCGCCTTCGTGGCCGCCTATGGCGCGGTCTTGCTCCTTCGCTCCGGCCCTTGGCTGCGCCTGCGGCGGGCCGCCCTGGTCAGCGGGATCGGGATAGTCGTGGTGGGTGGTGCGATCGCCGGGTGGTCCTGGGACACCCAGCTCGCGCCGCCATTGCGGATAGCGGCCGACGGGAGGGCGATCGAATCCGAACCCCTGGCCCTCGCGCGCTGGGTTCAGCGCAATGCGCCGGGAGGCCGGTTCGCGGCCGCCGACGCCGACGCCCGGTTGATACTCGCACCAGGCGGGGCCCTGGCGGAGACGGGCGCGAGCCTCGACATCAAGGGAATCCTCTCTGAGCCGACCCTCTCTACCTGGGAGGAGCCGATCCTTCGCCAGCACGGCGTGCGCTACATCGTTGCCGACCGACGCCAGCTGGCGACCGACGTTGTGCGGGGCTACTTCTTCTCGGTACCGACCTCCAGTGCCGAACCGCTCCTCCCCCTAGCGGCGATTCATAAGTTCGACCGGATACCGCTGGGCCGAATCTATGACAGCGGGCGGATCGTCGTCTACGACCTTAAGGATCATCCATGAAGGGGCACCGGGACCTGGAGCTGGCGGCGGCCGGCTCCATCGTATGTGCCCTGATCGCCGTGGTGATCCCCTGGGAGCCGGTGAGGATCGTGGCGGCCTTGCCGCTGGCGCTGTTCCTTCCCGGTTACGGGATCATCGCTGCCGCCTTTGGCTCCCACCGACTCGCGTTGCCCTATCTCCTCATGCTGAGCCTCGGGACCAGCCTTGCCGTGCTGGCGCTCGGCGCCCTGCTCCTCAACTACCTGCCCGGTGGGATTCGGACCGAATCGTGGGCGCTCCTGCTGACGGTGGTGATCGTCTTGACCTGCTATGCCGCGAGCGTTCGCCGGCCCCAACCGGCCCGCCAACAGGGCGCCCGGCACAGACCGTACCCCCGTCGCCTAGATGTCGTCTGCGGACTGGTGGCCATCGTGGCTGCCATCGCCGCTCTGATCCTCGCCTCGACGCCGCTGCCCGCTGGAGGGGCCGTTGGCTACACCGCGCTGTGGATGCTGCCCCATCGGTTCGGCGCTCAGGACGCCGTGGAGGTCGGCATAGCAAGCGCCGAGCACAGCCCTCAGGCATATACGCTTGAAGTTCAAGTTCAGGGCCGCAAGCCGAACAGGACTATTCAGCTTAGCCTGGGGCCGGGTGACGAACGGGTTTTCGAGCTGCCTGTCAGTCCCGGGCGCCCGGCGGGACGCACGGCGGTGGTTGCGACCCTCTACCAACGGGGAGCGGCGAAGCCCTATCGTTGGGTCAGGACCTGGCTGGCGGCAGGTGGCAGCGCTGGATGAGCCCGGACCGGCCGAGCGATCCGGCTGTCGACATCGTGATTACGAATCACAACTACGCGCGCTTCTTGGCCGAGGCGATCGAGAGCGCCTGTGGTCAGACCCACTCCAGGGTCAAGGTGGTCGTGGTGGACGATGGATCCACGGACGAGTCACGGGTGGTGTTGCGGGGTTTCGAGGACGAAGTTGAGGTGGTGTTGAAGGAGCGGGGCGGACAGGCATCCGCCCTGAACGCCGGTTTCCAACGTTGTCATGGCGACATCCTCCTGATTCTGGACGCCGACGATGTCTTGCGCCCGGAGGCGGCGGAGCGGGTCGCCGCAGCCTTCGCAGCAGTTCCCGAACTTTCAAAGGTCCAGTTCCGGATGGCGGTCACCGACATCGCGGGGAAGCCCACCGGCGCGATCAAACCCTCCGGGCACCTGCCGGCTCCGACCGGCGACCAGCGCCGCGCGGAGCTGGCATTTCCCTTCGACATACCGTGGCTGCCGGGCGGCGGCACCGGCTTTCGCACCGACGCCATCCGGAGAATCCTGCCGATTCCCGAGGCCGACTACCCTCGCTGTGGGGCCGATTGGTACCTGATTCACCTCAGTGCTCTGCTCGGCGAGGTGGCGGCGCTGGACGATGTATGCGCCGAGTATCGCGTGCATGGGCGCAATGGCTATGAACTGGACCGGGACAGCCTCGACCTGCCCCACCTCCGCGACTCGATCGCGTTTGCGGCCGCCACCACGCGGTCTCTGGAAGCTCTCGCCGATCAACTGCATCTCGACCGGCCCGGCCGGATTCTCTCCTTCGCTGACCTCGCCAATCGCCTGATCGCCCTCAGGCTCGATCCGGATTGGCACCCCGACCACAGCGAGCGGCGCCTTGCGCTGCTGGCCGACGCCGTACGCGCGAGCGCTCGGCGGTTCGACATCTCCGCGATGATGAAGGCACTGCTGGTCGCCTGGTTCCTCCTTGAGGCCATCCTGCCCCCTAGGCTGGCGCGTCCGCTTGCCGAGCTCTTCCTGTTTCCGCAGCGGCGCGCCTTCATCAACCGCCTCCTCAGCAGTATGCGGCGGAGTCCCGTCGAAGCCGGAACGGCAAGGTCGACCTGAGATGCGGATCCTGATCGCCACCGACCATTACCCGCCGTTCATCGGCGGCGCCCACCGCCAGGCACGTCAGCTTGCCGCCGGCATGGCGGAGCGGGGGCATGATGTCGCGGTGGCGACCGCCTGGCACGGGGGCATGCCTTCTCTGGACTGGGAAGAAAATGTCACGGTCCACCGGCTGCGCCAGATGCGGACCGCGATTCCGTGGCTGATCCGAGACAGCGAGCAGCGCCACCAGCCGCCCTTCCCGGACCCGGTGACGATCGTCGGCCTGCGGCGACTGATCGTGAACTTCGAGCCCGACGTCATCCACGCCTACGGCTGGCTCGCCTTCTCCGTCGCCGTGGCGATGGGGCGCCGGCGGATTCCGCTGCTGATCTCGGCCCGCGACTACGGCTACTTCTGCGCCAACCGGACGCTCCTGCGAAAGGGAGAGCCGTGCTCAGGCCCAGCGCCGCTCAAGTGCCTCAGCTGCGCCGCCGACTACTACGGCGCCTCGAAGGGCCTTGGCGCGACGGCGGGCGTCTACATGTGCAAGCCGCTGCTGGCGAGAAAAATGAACGGCTTGCACAGCGTCAGCACCTTCGTCCACGACGTCACTACTCGCTACCTCTTCGGAACTGAGGGCGCGCCACCGGACCTCGTCCAGGTGACTATCCCGAGCTTCCAGGAGACCGACCCCGACGATCCCGTCGATTTCTCTGACCAGGAGGTGAGGGCGATCTTCGAGCGGCTCCCGGCTGAACCATTCATCCTCTATGTGGGGGCGTTTCGCAAGGTGAAGGGCCTGGAAACCCTCTTCGAGGCCTACGGGCGCATCGATTCACCGCCGCCGTTGGTGCTGATGGGCACCTACGAGCGCGACTCCCCGGAGAATTTTCCGCCCGAGGCAATCGTCTTCACCGACGTTCCGCACGCTGCGGTGATGGCGGCCTGGGACCGGGCGATGTTCGGAGTCATGCCCTCGCTTTGGCCGGAGCCCTTCGGAGCCACGGTCGCCGAGGCGATGAACCGTGGCAGGCCGGTGATCGGTACCACTCTGGGTGGCCACGTCGACATGATCGGTACCTCGGCGGGGATCCTCGTGCCACAGGGCGACGTCGATGCCCTGGAGGCCGCGATGACGGCGCTGATCCGTGAACCTCAGCGCCGTGAGGAGTACGGAAGGGCCGCGGCCGAGCGGGCGAGATCCTTCGCAGCGAAATCGGTGATCCCGCGTTTCGAGCAGGCCTATGACGACGTCGTCGCCGTAGGCGAGGGGCATGACGATCTCGACATCTCCGGCCCAGCCTGAATGAGGATTCTGCTCGCCGCACCCGTTCCGCCTCAGGCTGATGGGGTCGGAGCGATACCCGTGCTCCTGCACGCCGAGCTGGTGGGTCTGCGGCGGCGGCACGAGGTGACCCTCGTCACCGCGGTCGGTGAGGAGCCGGGGGAAGAGCAGGCTGTCGCAAGGTTGCGCAATGAGGTTGAGATTCACGTGGCCGACCGGCGCAGGCCGTTCGCAGGGGCGGCCCGCCACCGCCGCCAACTGCGTCTCGCTGCGACCTGGGCGTGCGGGAGCTGGCCCTGGCGTACGGTTTGGTTCGCGGCCCCGGCCATCCAGCGAATCCTGGACGAGCTGGAGGCCGAGCGCGATTTCGACGTCGTCGCAATCGAGGACAGTGCGATGTCGGTATTCCGCTACCCACAAGGGGTTCCGACGGTATTCACGCACCACGAGGTCCTGCAGCCGCGGGCGGTCGATTGGAGGCCTCCCGGGCCTGCGCATTGGCCCGCCTGGGCCTTCGGGGAGCTCGACTGGCGTCGTTGGGCTCGCTTCCAGCTCGCCGCCTGGCGGCACTTTGACCGCCTACAGGTGTTCAGTCGCCGCGACGCCGCCTCGATCGCCTCGCTGGCGCCCGACGTGGCTCCTCGGGTTCGTGTCGATCCGTTCGGGCTAGCTGTGCCGCCGCTCGCCGATCCGGCTCGGGAGATCGCCGGCACCGTTCTTTTCGTCGGCAATTTCTCTCACCCACCGAACCGCGACGCGGCGGTCTGGTTGGTGCGGGAGATCATGCCGGAGGTATGGAAGCGCCAGGCCAGCGCCCAACTCCGGCTGGTCGGTGCCGCACCGCCGCAGGAGGTGCGCGACCTGGCCGGCCCGCGGGTCGACCTCTTCGCCGATGCACCGAGCGTCCTGCCGCATCTCGAGGCGGCCGCGGTCGTCCTGGCGCCAGTCAGAACTGGAGGCGGGATGCGAATGAAGATCCTGCAGGCGATGGCCTCGGGCAAGGCGGTGGTGACCACGAGCCGCGGGGTGGAGGGCTATGACACCTTCGACGAGGAGTTGCCGCTGGCAGTTGCCGACGCGGAGTTGGAGATCGCGGTCAGGACCTCGACCCTGCTCGAAGATGACACCCGCCGACGGCGACTGGGGCAGGCCGCCCGCGAGTTCGCTGAGCGACATCACAGCCCGGAGGCCTGGGCGGGACGCCTAACCGCGGTCTTCGAAGAGGCACGTGCCACACGATGGGGTGGTTCGGCTGGCTGAGAAACCGGCTGTCAGCGTGATCGTGCCAACGCACCAGCGTTGCGCTCCGCTGCGGCGCGCCCTGACGGCGCTTGCCTCTCAGACCGCGGCTCGCGGGTCCTATGAGGTCATCACCTCCGTCGACGCCTCGACCGACGGGACGCTGGAGATGCTTGAAGCCTTCGACGCGCCGCTCGAGCTGCGTTGGGTTTCACCGCGGCTGCGCGGGCGAGCTGCAGCCTGCAACGCCGCGCTGGCAGTGGCGCGCGGGCCGGTGCTGATCGTGCTGGACGACGATATGACCGTGGTCGAGAGTTTCATCGAGCGCCACCGGGCCCACCATTCGCCGGGCTCGCGCCTCTGCGTGCTCGGCGCGGTGCCGGTGGTCCTCACCGACGACAGCCCGCTGGCGGCGCGCTACGTGAAGGACAAGTTCGATCTCCACCTTGCCCGGCTGGCGAATCCCGCACACCTCGCGCTCCCGCGATCCTTCTACACCGGCAACGCCTCGCTTCGAGCCGAGGTCCTGCGCGAGGTAGGTGGCTTTGACGAGAGCTTTGGCATCTATGGCAACGAGGACGTCGAGTTGTCCCTGCGGCTGCGGGCCGCGGGCGTGGACCTGGTCTATGACCCGGAGGCGATGGCGCGCCAGGAATACGGCAAGGACATAGGCGCCCTGCAGCTGGACACGCTGGAGAAAGGACGCACGACGGTCTTGCTCGCGCGGAGCCACCCCGCGGTCTTTGGCGACCTGAGACTCGCCGCCCCGGACGACGCTTCGCGACCCTGGCTGTCGCTGCGCGCAGTGCTGCTCTGGGCGACCCGGCACCTGCCGGGGACCGAGAAGGCGATCTTCGCGATCGCCTCAGCGCTGGAGCGAGCCGGCCTCTGGCGCTCGCCGCTCTTTTACCGCGCCGTCCTCGACTATGCCTTCTGGGCAGGGGCGGGGGACGCGCTTGGCGAATCAAGAGACCAAGGGGAGCTGGCGATGCTCGCCGGCGAGCTAACGCGTGGCCCGATCGATCTTCTTCTACACGGATAGCCGCGTTCTCGGCGGTGCCGAGAACGCGATGTTCCTGTTGCTCGAATCGCTCGACCGCGATGCCTGGCTTCCAACCCTCCTCCTCGACGATGCGCCCGGCGTTGAGTCGTTGATCGAGAGGGCCGACGGGCTCAAAATCCCGTACCGCAGGATCGAACCGATGCCGCTCGGTCTGGCGGGTGCGCGCCGCGTGCCGGCGCTGGTACGGATGCTCTGGCGAGAGCGCCCCACCGTCTTCCACGCCCATATGAGCTCGCCGGTCGCCGCCAAGTATCCGCTCGCTGCCGCCGTGCTAGCGCGTGTGCCCGCGGTTCTGGGCACGGTCCAGGTCGCCGAATTTGAGCCCGACCGTTTGACCTACCTGCAGCTGAGGGCCCTGGCGCTCGGGGTCGATCGCTACTTCGCCGTGTCGCGGGACATCGCCGCCCAGCTTGTCGGGCGACTGGGCTGGCCGGCGGCGAAGATCGAGGTCCTCTACAACGCCGTCGACCTCGGGCGCTTCGCGCTGCCTGAACAGCGGGGACTGCGCGAGCAACTGGGGGCCGGTGAGGCCCGTCCACTCGTCCTGACCCCGGCTCGCCTGAACAAGCAGAAGGGGCACTCCGTCCTGTTGGAGGCGATCGCGCAGGTTCCCGACGCGGTTTTCGCCCTCGCCGGCGAGGGGCCAGAGCGGCCGGCTTTGGAGGCGCTGGCGGCGCGGCTCGGGATCGCCGACCGGGTCCGGTTCCTCGGCTACCGAACCGACATCCCGCGGCTGCTGGCGGCCTGCGACCTGTTCGCCCTTCCCTCCCTCTATGAGGGCTCGTCCCTGGCTGTTTTGGAGGCGATGGCGGCAGGGCGAGCCGTGGTGAGCTCCGCGATCGGCGGCACCGACGAGCTGATCGAGGATGGCTACAGCGGCCTGCTCGTGCCACCGGGAGACGCCGCGGCGCTGGCCAGCGCGCTGAGGCGGCTGCTCGGCGACCGCGAGCTGCGCGAGACCTTCGCCGCGCGGGCTCGCGAGCGGGTCAAACGGGACCTGACACGGGAGCCGATGGCGCACCGGGTGGAAGGGGTCTACCGCGAGCTGGTCGGAGATTCAGCCCCAGAGCCGACGGTCCTCCCCGGCCCGCGGCGCAACGAGCTGTTGAGGCGGGTCGACTGGCGCTTCCTGGTGCCCGGGGCCGAGCCCCCGTGTGCTGTCGACCTTACGCCGGGGGGTGATTCCGAGGCGCTGCGGATGATCTCGACGCCGGCGCAGCCGGGCGAGGCATGCCTCGCCCTGGCCGGCTTCCCCTCGACCGGTTCCTTGCGCATCGCTCTGGAGGCCCTGGCGCCCGGCGGCACTCTCGTCTGTCGCTGGCGGCGACCGAGGATTGCCGGGCCCCGGCTTGCCCGACGGCGGCTGCGCGCCGCCGGCTTTACCGACGTGCGGGTTTATTGGGCGGGACCGCTGCCGCATCGCCAGCCCCAGTTCTGGCTGCCGCTCGACTCTCACTCCGCGGTCGAGCACCTGCTCGCCGCCAGGCCCCCGCGCTCGGCAGTTGGGTCGGCGCTGCGCGGGGTATGGCGCCTCGTGGCAGCTGCCGGGCTGCTGGCGCCGCTCCATGCGATCGCCCGCGCGCCGGGGGAAGCAGCGCAGGACGAGGTGCCGATTCCACCTTCGGCGTCGCTACTACTGCTGACCGGGGGCCATCGCAGCATCAACAAGGTCGTCGGGCTTGCGATCGAGGAAGGGCTCGAGCGCCCGACGCTGGCGGTGAAGTTCGCCCGGGTCGCCGAGGCAGAGTCGGGTCTCGAGCGCGAGGCGGCCGTCCTGCGGCAAATCGGCGAGGAGAGGCCCGGGCTGGCTGGCGTTCCGCGTCTACTCGGACAGTGGCGCCGGTGCGGTCGGCTGGCCATCGCCGAGGAGGCGATCGAGGGGGAGTCGATGCTCGACGTTCTGACACCGGAGAATTTCGCCGAGCTGGCGGGTGGCGTTACCCGCTTGCTGATCGAGCTCGCCGACGGCGGGGGGTCCCAGCTTGGGATCGACCGGCGTGCCCGGCTGGTCGATGAGCCCCTGGTTTGGTTCGAGCAGAGCTTTGGCCCCGTCCTGGCCCCGGGTGCGATGAGCGCTGCCCGCCGCCTGCTGGCTGGGTTGGGCGACCTTCCCCCCGCTTGCGAGCACCGCGACTGCTCTCCCTGGAACGTGGTCCTCGCGCCCGACGGCTCACCTGTGCTCTTGGACTGGGAGTCCGCGGATCCGGACGGACTCCCCGGGATGGATCTCGTCTATTTCCTCACCAACTGCGCCTTCGTCCTCGATCATGCACTCGAGGCGGGCAGCGCTCAAGCTTCATATGCGGCCCTGCTCGATCCTGCAGCCCCCCACGGTCGCGTCGCGGCCGCCGCGATCGAGGAGTACACCGCCGCGCTCGGGATCAGAGCCGATGACTTCCGTCGCCTGCGGCTCCTCTGCTGGATCGTGCACAGTCGCAGCGACTACCAGCACCTCGACCTGGATTTCGCCGGTCGGCCCGATGCCGAGTCATTGCGCGGCGCCGTCTTCCCGGGGTTGGTCGAAGCGGAGCTGGCGCTGGGTGAAGATCCGCCGCCGCCGCCACGCCGTCGATGATTGTCCGGTGAGGGTGCGCGAGAAGATCAGGGCGGTCCTGGAGGAGCGCCTCGCACTGATGGCTCCGGCGCGCCGTCTCCGGCTGGCGCTGGCGGAGGAGGCGTTGTACTCCCTGCAGGGGGGCAGCCCCGCGCGCGTGCTCGATGCCGGTTGCGGCGACGGCCTCCTCACCCTCTCGCTCGCCCAGCGCCACCCCGGATGGGACCTAATCGGCATCGATCGTCGCGATGACATGCTGGAGGGTGCGCGTCGCCGCGCCGGGGCGCGCTCGCTGGGGAACGTCTCCTTTGTCCACGGCGACCTGGAAGGACCCCTGCCTGGCGGCGGGTTCGACGCGGTGCTGGCGATCGAGTGCCTGAGCGAGATCCCCGATGATCGCCTTGCGCTGCGGATGTTGGCGTCCGCCCTGCGACCCGGGGGGCTGCTCGTGGTCCACGTCCCGGAGCGCAGCTGGCGACCGGTCCTGCCCGGCAGTTCGGGAACCTGGAGGGAGCAGGTCCGGCAGGGTTACGGTGCCGAGGAGCTCTCCCTGGCGATTCGCGGCGCCGATCTCGAAGGCGTCGAGGTGCGACCGACATACCGGACGGTCGCCGCCGCGGCGCAGGAGATTCGCGACCGAGTCAAGGGCTCTGCCCTGCTGGTTCGCCTGGCTGCCTTTCCGTTCCTCGCCGCGGCCGTGCATCTTGAGCGCCGGGGAATCACGTATGGAAGGCCGAAGGCGCTGATCGCCACCGCTCGCCGGCCGAGTTAGCCATTTGGGCGGCCGGTCACGCGTATCGGCGCAGCGCCTCCTCCCATGCCCGGGCGGGGTCCTCCGCGCCGACAACCCCGTCCAGCGTCCCCTCGCCGGTCGAGAGGAACCGGGTGGCGTAGAAGTTGTGGTAGGCGAGGCCGCCAAAGACGGTGCCAACATCGCCGGGGCCGCGCTGAGATGTCACCTCGAAGAAATGCAGGTTGGGCGTCTCGCGGATGGAGATCTCCTCACCGACGTCCCCGGAGGCGTCGCGACCTTCCCCGCGCGGACGGTAGCGGGAGCGGAACGAGTGGCCTTGTTCGACGAACCGCGCGGTTCGCATCGCCCAGCAGCACGGATGGACGTAGTTGCGGTTCAACCGCGCACCTGAGACCTGAGCGCCTTCCTCCAATGGGCCGAGTAGCTCCGCGAGCCAACCGTCGTGCAGGGGAAAGGCATCGACGTCGAGGGCGACCACGTACTCCGTCTGGCTGAGCAGAACACCGAGATCCATCGCCAGATCGTGCCCCAGGTTGACCGGCAGCAGCAGATGCCTGACGTCATGGCGCGCGCGGAGGCCTTCTCTCGAGGTATCCGCCGAGGCGTTGTCGACCACCAGGATCTCGGTGCCCGCCGGGCTGCGTCTGGTGACCAGGTCGATCAGGACCGTCAGGTGCTTCCAGGAGTTCCAATTGACGGTGACAACCGTGGCGGCACCCGGGCGAAGCGAAGTCAGACGACGGCGGGCGCGGGCGCGGAGCGCCGGGACCGCCAGCCTCCAGCCGACACCGCGGGCGAGCCATTGCGCGCCTGGGGGGTTCAGCGGGCCGTTTCGCATCCCGAGGCTGACTCTATTGTTTGCCCACCTTGGAACCTGAGCTGAGCGTGGTGGTGGCGACGCACGACCGTCGCGAGCTCCTCCTCCGTTGCCTCAAATCGCTCGGGATCCAGACCGCCGATGCCGGCAGCTTCGAGGTCATCGTCGCCGACGACGGGTCAGGGGATGGCACCGGTGAGGCAGTCGCAAGGTTGCGCCCCCCCTTCCGGCTGCGGTATCTGGCGTTTGAGAAGCGCAGTCAGGAGGCGGCGCAGAACGCGGCGATCGAGGTGGCGGCGGGTTCGATCACCCTTTTCCTCGATGACGACGTCATCGCATCTCCACAGTTGGTCGCCGAGCACCTCGCCGCACACCGTGAGGTGCCGCGCCTACTCGGCATCGGCCACCTCGAGCAGGCGGCTCCGCGGTTCAGTGATTGGTATGCGGGTATGTTCGCGCGGACCTGGAACCGCCGCTACGACGAGCTGGCAGGCGGGCCGATCGACTGGACCGCCTGCTTTGGCGCAAACTTCTCCGCCCCGCGCGCCGAGGTGCTCGAGGTGGGCGGGTTCGCGACCGACCTTCCCGTCGGTGAGGACGTGGAGTTGGCGTTTCGACTCGCGCAGGCCGGCTGCGCGCCGCGGTTCCTGCCCACGGCGAGGGCCGTGCACGACGATCAGAAGGGCTGGCGGCGGCTTCTTGCCGATTCGCGGCGCCAGGGCGCCGGACAGGTTGATCTCTCTGACCGCCATCCCGAAATGACCGCCAAGCTGTTCGGCTGGTTCGGGGCCACGAGTCGCCGCGAAGTCGCCCTGCGCCGCCTGCTGCTCGGCCTGCGCGTTTCGCCGACGGCGCTGGCGCCGCTCGGGCGCCTGATGCCGGGAGCGAGTCGGAGGGAGGTCTGGTTTCACTTCGTTACACGCTTGGCCTTCTGGCGCGCCGCCAGGCAGAGGCTCGACTCCAATCGCTGGGAGCAGATCACCCGTGGCGTCCCGGTTCTGATGTACCACGCTTTCGCGGAGAAGGACGAGGGGGACCGCTACGTGGTCGGTAGGAGGGCGCTGGCAAGGCAGTTGCGCCTGCTCTCACTGCTGGGCTATCGCGGCATTCACTTCGACGACCTGGTGCGCGCGCTGCGCGAATCCCGTCTCCCACCGAGACGAGCAATCGCGATCACGATCGACGACGGCTATGTCGACAATCTCGAGGTCGCGCTGCCGCTGCTGCGACGCCACGGCTTCCCGGCGACGGTCTTCCTCGTCAGCCGGCGCCTCGGCGGGGTCAACGATTGGACCGAGGATGGCGCGCTCAGCGGGCGCCCGCTGCTCTCCGTCGGCCAGGTGAAGAGCATGCTGGCGGAGGGGGTCCGGCTCGGCGCCCACACACAAACCCATCTTTTTCTTCCGGGTCAGACGGCCGACGCGATGGCCGGGGAGGTCGGCGGCTCTCATCAGGATCTCGAAGCGAGCCTCGGCGAGCCGATCTCGACCTTCGCCTACCCCTTCGGCGGGTTCGACGACCAGACCGTAGCCGCGGTCCAAAAGAGCGGATTCTCCGGCGCCTGCACCGTCGAGCCACGCCTGGTCGCGATCTCCGACGATCCCTTCCGAGTCCCTCGGATCGAGGTCCGGTCGACCGACTCGCTCCTCAGGTTCCTAGTGAATATCTGGCTTGGCGCAAGCTGAGTCGCGCCTTCTGGCGGCCCCGCCGCCTCCCTCGCCCGGAAGCACCCGCAAGAGCTGTGAGCTGGCACTTGAGCACTTCAGCAGCCAGGGATGAAGGCGAGCCGGAGCGATAGCCAGCGCTAGACCCCAGAGCCGCGTCCACAGCGGTGCGGCCGCCGTGCCGGCGAGCCGGAGCCCGAGGCGCCGCGCGCCGGGGGTCCCTTCAGCCAGGGCGCTCTGCGCCGCGGCCAGCGAGACCCTGGCCCGGCTGTTGAGGAGCGAGCGCTCCAGGAAGCGGTGCTCCTCGGGACGCAGCGCCGGGTTTCGCAGGGCCTTTTCTAGGATCGTGCTCCGGTCCCGAAGGGTCCGCTGGCGCGAGGCGGTGAGACTGCCTGGATGGATTCTGTAGGTCGCCAGCGGCTCATCCCAGAGGCCGGCAGCCGAACCGTTGAGGATCAGCCGCAGCACGCAGTCCCAGTCCTCGGCGGTGAGCAACGACTCGTCGAAGCCATCGACGCTTTCCAGACTCGATCGCCGGAACGCCGGTTGGATCGCGAAGCACCGCTCGAGGATGACCTGTCGCTGGTTTCCTCGGGGAAACGGGTTCACCTCGCCGAATCGACCTGTGCGCCGTCCCTCAGACTCGAAGTACATGTCGGTGCAGAGGAGGTCCAGGTCGGGGCGTTGCTGTCCGAGCCGTCCGAGCGCGCGCAGCTTCTCGGATGAGATGACGTCGTCGGCGTCGACGATAAGGACGAAGTCGCCCGTGCATCGCCTCCACCCCGCGTTGCGGGCGGCGGCGACCCCGCCGTGTGGGTTGCGGACCAGCGCGATTCGATCGCGGAAGGGCGACAGCGCCTCGGTGAGTCCGTCGGCGGAGCCGTCGTCGACGACGATTACCTCGTGCGCGGGTTGGGACTGGGCGAGCACCGATTCGACCGTCTCGCCGATCGTGCCCGCGGCTTCATATGCGGGGACGATCACGGAGATGGACGGAGGAGAATTAAGCGCTTGGACCCCGGCTGGTGGCGGAGGTGCGACCAGGGCGCCATCCGATTCGGGCCTGGCCCCCGTCATGGCGGCAGGCGCCATAGGTGCGAGAGGACCACGTCCCCGTCGGACCCGGTGATCGGGGTCGGACGTCCGTCCACGACCCCCGGCTGGACTTCGAAGAAGCCTGCTGCCTGGAGTCCGTCCTGGATCTGGCGGCCCGCTTTGAGGAGGAGATCGATGCGATAGCGCCCTGGCATCAACGGCAACGATCGGATCACGCACTCAATCCGCGCGTCGAGCGAAGGATCGCGGACGTCGACCTCCGCCGAGACCTCGCTGTCGAAGGTGGTCACCGGCTGGCCGAGACCGTCGACGATCGTGATCCGGCACTCCAGGGTCGGCAGGTGCTCAGTCAGGTCGACCGCGATCGTCGCCGGCTCCCCCGCGACGATCACATCTGGCGGCCCACCGTGGTGATTTCGGATCTCGACCCGCTTGATCTGGGTGTCGTAGTAGCCCCGCCGATCGCGGTCGGTGCGCTCCAGGAGGTCGTCGGAGGCCGCCCGCTCGAGTGCCCCCAGGTAGCCGTCGATGGTTACCTTCACCGGTCCGTCCGCCACCGCTTCGCCACGCTCGAGCAGCACGCCCCTCGTGCAGAGCGCCTGGATGATCGCGAGGTTGTGGGAGACGAAGATGACCGTTCGACCCTCGCTCGCGACCTCGGTCAGCTTTCCCAGGGACTTTCGCTGGAAGGACGCATCGCCAACCGCCAGCACCTCGTCGACCAGCAAGATCTCCGGCTCGAGGTGGGCGGCCACGGCGAACGCCAGCCTGACCGACATTCCGCTGGAGTACCGCTTCACCGGCGTGTCTAGGAAACGCTCGACCTCGGCAAACTCGACGATTTCGTCAAACCTGGCGCGGATCTCCGCCCGCCGCATGCCGAGAATGGCACCGTTGAGGTAGACGTTCTCCCTTCCTGTCAGCTCGGGGTGAAACCCGGTGCCGACCTCCAGCAACGATCCCACCCGCCCGGTCACGTCCGCGAATCCGGCGGAGGGCTCGGTGATCCGCGAGAGGACCTTGAGCAGGGTGCTCTTGCCGGCGCCATTGTGGCCGATCAGGCCGACCACTTCACCGCTGCGGATCGTGAGGGAGAGGTCGCGCAGGGCCCAGAGGAAGTCGGGCCCGTCGTAGTCGGATTCGTCCTCTCCGTCGCGACCGAAGGCGCCGGAGATCGCCTCGCGGAGCGTTCCGTAGCCCCGCCGGTAAAGGCCCAAGCGATAGCGTTTCCCCAAGCCGTCTGTCTCGATCGCGACATCGCCCATGGCGCTAGATGTAGTCGGCGAAACCGCGCTCGACGCGGTCGAAGTAGGCGAGGCCGGCGATCAGCAGGGCGCAGGCTGAGACGGCGGAGACGCCGATCAGGTCCCACGGCGCCGCTCCGGTCCCGAGCGTGGCCCAGCGGAAGCCTTCGACGACGCCGACCATCGGGTTGATCGCGGAGAGCGTTCTCCAGGGCTCTTCCAGCAGGCTGCTGGGGTATGCGACCGGAGACGCGAATAGCCAGATCTGGATCGCGAAGGGAACGACATAGCGGACGTCTCGATAGCGGACGTTGAGCGCGGAGAGCGCTGTGCTGGTTCCCAGCGCGGCAGCTGCCGCAATTACGATGAGCAGCGGCAGAGAGAGGATCGCGACCGATGGCACGAAGCCCCAGATCAGCACCACGGTCAGGAGAATCACGATCGCGATACCGAGGTCGACGAAGCCTGCGACGAGGATCCCCGCTGGCATGAATATCCGTGGGAAGTAGATTTTCGAGACGAGGGCCGAGTTGCCGACCAGGCTTTCCGAGCCGAGCAGCTGCGCGTTGGCGAAGAACGTCCAGGGGACCACCGCGGCAAGGCTGAACAGCGGATAGGGCAGGCCATTCGAGGAGACTCCGGCCAGGCCACCGAAGAAGAGGGAGAAGACGACCATCAAACCGACCGGCTGCAGCACCGCCCAAATCGCTCCCAGAAGTGTTTGGCGGTACCGCACGGTGATGTCGCGCACGGCGATCTGGGCAGCCAGGTCGCGGTAGCGCCATAGCTCCCGCGGGGCCAGCACCCGGCTGAAGCCGGTCGTCGGCTGCAGGCGGATCGTCTCCACGCGAGGTGGGGCATGAGGCTCCGTGGCGTGCTGCTGGGTAACGGCCTCCATCGGTTGAGCATAGATTGGCATCGGCCTGCTGCATCTGCGCTCGACCTGCGCACCGAAGCTTGCCTTTTGGAGGTCTTGGCCGCTGCTAGTTTGCGACGCCGATGTCCGGGCCCTTCTTCAGCGTCGTCGTCACGACGTATAACCGAGAGCAGATCGTGCGACGTTGCGTGGACAGCTGCCTGGATCAGAGTTTCACCGACTTCGAGCTGGTCGTCGTCGACGACGCCTCGACTGACGGGACGGTCGCGAGCCTGCACGCCTACGGGGATCCACGCCTCAGGGTCGTCGTCCATGACCGCAACCGGGGCATCAACCCGGCAAGGCATTCCGGCGTCGCCAGGGCGCGTGGAGAGTGGATTGTCGTCCTCGACAGCGATTGGGAGCTGATGGCGCATGCGCTCGAGCGGCTGCACGCGGTCATCTCCGGGCTCGAGGCGCCCGTGCGGGTTATCCGCTTCCGGTTGCTCTGGGATGACGGCACGATCACCCCGGCATTCGTCCCGGCTGGGACATTCGGCTACGAGGATCGGATCCGCTGGACAGAGGCGGAGGGGGGATCTGATGCCGGCCGCTGCCTGCAGCGCTCCGTCTTCGAGCCGACCCCGTATTTCGCCGATCGCCGAGGGGCGATGGAGACGCTCTTTGAGCTCGAGCTGGCAAAGCGCGAGAGGATGATCTGCGTTGACGAGGTTCTCGGCAAGGAGCACAGCGACGCGCCGAACAGCTGGCTGCGCAACGCCTCCGCCCGCGAGCTCATCCCCCGACTGCGCGAAGAGGCGCCCGACATGCTCTGGATGGCGGAGACCACACTCGAGCGCCACGGCGAGGCACTCCGGCGGCTGGGGCCGCGCCAGTACGCGACGATCCTGCGGGTCGCCTCCATGCAGGCGTTTCTGATCAAGGAGAGACGGAAGGGCGCGAGATACGGCTGGCAAGCGTTGCGCAACCGGCCGCTTGACCCTTTGTTTTGGGCGACGCTGGGACTGGGCCTCATCGGCCCGAGAGCGGTGGCGGGGGGAACCCTCGCCCTGCGGCGGTTGCTAGCGCTCCGCGGCTGAGCAGGCTCAAGCGCCGACGGCCGGCGGGGAGCCGGCCCAGCGTTGGGGCAGCACCAGCGGTCGCAAGATCGTCAGGAGCAGGATCCCGGCCAGGATCACCTGGCTTCCAGCCCATGTGAGGCCGACGGCGACGATCCCCGCACTGGGCAAGAGAATGGCACTCAGGCCCAGCACTATCGCGAACTGCGCTCCCTGCACCGCGACCACGACCTGTCCCTTGTGCTCGATGCGGGCGACTCCGATTCCCACGGCCACAATCACGTTGGGGATTGCACCGGCAGCAAGCAGGCGCAGCAGAGTGGTCCCGGCGTTGGCGTAGGCCGAGCCGAAGGCAAGCAGCGCCACTGGCGCGATCAAGACAGTCAGCGCGGCCATCGGCGCCACCAGCCGCATCGAGTGGCCCAGTGCCTGGCGCGAGAGCCGCCGCAGCTGGGGCATGTCGAGCGCCGCCTCGACCGTCAGCGATGTCGTCACGTTCAATGCCACGAGCTGCAGCGAGAGCGAGATCATCCAGGGGACGAAGAAATAGGCGGCCTCGGTTGCGCTGACCTGGTTGGCGACGAGGATCGGCATGTACATGTTCCCGACAAGGGCGAACAGATTGCCGCCGTAGTTGCCGGCGGCCATGCGGAGCACCTTGGCCCGGTCGAGTAGGCCGACGGAGCGGTCGCGTGGGATCAGTCGGCGGAAGATCAGGTAATTGATCAGAATTATCGCCGGCAGGAGGGGGGCGTTCCAGGCGACGAAGGGACCTGCCGTCGGCAGCATCGCCGCGAGGACAATCAGCAGCGCTAGCTTGCCCAGCGCGTAGAGCGAGTTCTCCAGCGGGATCCAGCGAGCGGCCCGAAGACCGGTGAGGACGCTGTCCTGCAGCGTGAACACGGTCATCGCCGCGGTGGCCAGGGTGAAGCCCGCGAGCCAGCCGCCACTCTGGAGGAAGGAGAGAGTGGGGGACCAGGCGTCGCTCGTCGCCGCCACCGCGGCGCCGAAGACGAACGAGAGTGCCACCGTCAGGGCGTAGCTGCGGTTGACGAGCATTCGGGTTGCCGCGCCGGCGACCGGAAGGTAGCGGACCAGCACGGCCGAGAGCCCCAGCGAGCATACGCCGGAAACCAGTGTCATGGCAGAGATCGCGGCCGCGTTTTGACCGACCTCGTGGGCCGAGTACGAGCGTGCCGCAAGCGCCCAGAAGGCGACCCCGAGCAGGCTGGTGATGCCCGTGCCGATGATCAGGTAGTAGCCGGTCCGGTACAGCTGGTAGCTGAGGTGATCCTTGAGCCAGCCCTGGCTCGGCGGCGATGATGCGCTGGGGGACTCCATCAGGCTAACGGGGCCAATTTCGGGAGAGGCGCCAGAGGACCTCGTCGCGGCCCACGGCCCTCCACATGGGGGTCGCCCTCGTGTCTGGATGTTCACGCTTCCACGATCCGGCGCTGAGGACGTAGCGCGTAGGCGGCGGCTGTCGATCGCCATGGAACAAGATCAGATGTGTCTTCGGCAGGAACCACTGCACGGTGTAGAGCCCGATCGTGTCGTAATGGTCCAGGTCGTAGGCAACGACCGTGCGCCCGCTGCTTCGACAACCCCCTGCGGGCTGCTCCAGCCGGGCGGATACACAGCCACCTGCTCTGAGCTCCGGACGGGGTTCCAGACGCCGTAGGCGACCACGGCGAGGAAGAGCGCAACGGCTGCCGTTCCGAGTGCCGGCGAGCCTAGGGCCGACGCCCGAAGCAGCAGACACGCTCCGACCAGGGATATCAGTGCGGCACCGATCAGGATCGCGGGCCCGAGCTTGACCGTAATGAACGGCAGGGCGGAGACGTTCCAGCGATTGGCCGCCTCGGGGTCGGATGCCGTGGCGCGGATCAGCGCGACCGTCCCGGTGAGAAGGACAAACCCGAACACCGGCCATAACGGCGGCATCGCGAGCCGGGCTCGGGCCAGCGCGGCGATTCCGAAGGCGACGATCGGCGGCGCGGCAACCTCGGCATAGCGGCCGTAGATCAGCATGTCCGGGCGCGTCCGTTCGGGGAAGGCCGCGGCCGAGATCAGCAGCAGCAGGACGGTGAGCGCCAGGAGGACGCCGAGGACTGGTGCCGGCCTCTCCTCCCCGGAGCGCCGGCGCACGACGAAGTCGCCGAGGAGCGCCGCAGCCAGGTCGAAGGTCGCGACTAGCAGGTACCAGCTCTGCCCGATCAGGTTCGCGAACGCGGTCCGCAGCCCCTGTGGCTGAAGCAGGCTTTCCAACCGTTCGCTCAGTTCGCTGCTGGCCGAGCCCCCGTAGTTGTGGTCGATCAGGAAGTTGTCGAGCAGGTGGGTGCCGAGGAAGGCGGCGGCCAGCACAAGGAGCCCGAGTGCCAGCGCAGCCGGGTGGAGGCGTCGTCGCGCCGCCAGCCAGGCCATGCCTGCCAGGGTGATCGCGACGGCGACGATCATCCGCTGGTGGACAGCAAAGAGCGCTCCCGTCGAGGCGGCGAGGGCGGCGGCCCAGAGCAGGCCCCCTCGGCGCTCGTGCGAGGCGAGCAGGCCGCCAAAGGCGAGCAGCCAGACGCAGACCAGTGGATATAGCGCGTTTCTCGGACAGCGCCGCCGGTGAGAGCACGGTCACGGCGGGATAGACGGAGCCGGCCAGGGCGCCCCAGATCGCGATGCCGGGAGGTACCCGCCCGAAGCGGGTCAACAGCAGGTAGAGGAGTGGGAAGATCGAGGCGGCGAGGGCGGCGTTGAGCGCTAGAACGAGGTGATAGGCGACCGTCGGGTCGGAGCTGAGCTTGATGATCGGCGCGATCAGCAACGAGTAGCCGCCGCTGTAAAAGGGGGCCTGTTCGAGTTGGCCCGCGACCCCGCCGGCGATGACTCGGGCATTGGTCAGGTAGCCGATCTCGTCCGCGACCAGGACCGGCCCGGAGCGAATGATGGAGAGGATCAGCCGCGCCGCGAAGAGGGCCAGACTTCCGGCGATGAGCCGATTGCGCGCCCAGTTCGCGGAGGGCACCCTCGCCTCAAATCCCGGTCGGGCGGCGTCTTGCCCGGCGCTTTTCTATCGCCAGCCGGTAGGCGTCCTCGAATCTGGGGACGATCGCCTCGGGGCTGAACACCGCGGCGCGGGTCGCCGCCGCCTCTCCGAGTCGGGCGCGCAGGCCCTCATCACCGATCAGCTTGCGCATGGCTGACACCAGTGCGGGTTGATCCCCGGGCGGTACCAGCAGGCCGGTCTCATCCTTGACGACGATGTCGCGCAGGCCGCCGATGTCGGAGGCGATGACCGGCTTGCCCACCGCCGCGCTCTCCAGGGCAACCAGGCCGAACGGCTCTGGCCAGAGCGAGGGAGCGACCGTGAACATCGATCGCCGCACGGCCTCGATGGTCAGCGCGCGCGGCCAGGGGCCCAGGACGTGGACGCCTGGCCGCTCCGCGAGCTCATCCAGATAAGAACGGCCCAAAAGAACCAGGGGAGGCGGATCCTCGAGTGACTTATACGCCTGGGCCAAGCGCCATGCGCCCTTGTCGACGGTGGCATCGCCGAAGAAAAGAATGAAGGGCCGGTCAGGCAGCTCGCCTAGCCTGGGATCGGCGACTGCCGGGCTCGGTGGCAGCTCGCCGATGAAGTTCGGAATCACCTGGGAGATGTCATCCTCCCTCATCCGGCAGAGATCCTCGACCGTCGAGCTAACCGGCAGGAAGACGTCGACTTGGCGGCGCAGCGCGGTCTCCCGCGAGCGCGTCGCCACCGCGGCGACGACCCCCCGTGTCGAGCCATAGTGGTGCCCGGCGCACAGTACGCACTTCACGAGCCCCGGACCGGAACAGAGCTGATCCTTGCGCCGCAGCCGCTTCGTCGCGCAGATCAGTCCGTAGTCGTGAAGTGAGAGGACAAGGGCGCTGCCATGCCTTCGACTAAGTGGCAATTGCGAGTGGACGATCCAGTTGTGGGCATGCACGACCTGGGGCCGTTCGCGAAGCAGCACCCTTCGCAGGTCGATTACGGTCTCGGGATCCGGAGCCGGGGGCGCATGGCGGCGCTCCCAGTCC
>DATKSS010000117.1:0-2919 GCA_035531515.1 Candidatus Dormiibacterota bacterium
AACAGGTGATAGTTGTTGCGGTCCACCAGGAGCACGCTCACCGGCGATCGCTTGAGGGCGCGGGCGCACGTGAGGCCGCCGAAGCCGGCACCCGCGATGACGACGCGCGGCGTCATTGCGGCGGCGGCCGGCGTGATCGTCCTCCGCCATGCCGCCGGTTGGCCATCTTGTCCAGCGCCGTCGCTCCGCCGGTCGCGTCGAGCAGGGATTTCGGCAGCTTCTGCTTCTTCTTGGTCACCGGCTCGAACAGGTCGCCCATCTTGTCGACGCGCTTGAGGACCTGGTCGGTGTCGAAGACCAGGTGGCTGGGGTCTTTCGCTTTGAGGCATTTCTCGACCTCGTCCCATGTCACCGGCGTCGACACGGTAGGGCGTGCGCGGGCGCGCAGCGAGTAGACGTTGACGGTGGTCTTGTACTGGTCGTTCTGACTCCAGTCGATGAGCACGCGACCCGTGCGCAGCTCCTTCAGCTGCTTGTGCACCGCGAGCTCTGGGTGCTTTTCCTCGAAGAGCTGCGCCAGGCCCTTCGAGACCACCTTGGTTTCGACGTACGTGACCTTCGTGTTCAGCGGCACGTACAGCTGAAGGCCCTTAGAGCCCGATGTCTTGGCGAAGCACTCGAGCCCGTGCTCGGCGAACAGGTCGCGCAGCATGAGCCCGATGCGGCAGCACTCGACGATCGTCGCGGGCGGCCCGGGGTCGAGGTCGAAAACCATGGTGCGAGGCTCGGGGAGGTTCGACGCGAGCGATAGGGAGGTGTGGAACTCGAGGGTTGCAATCTGGGCGAGCCAGACCAGCGTGGGCTTGTCCTGGCAGAGGCAGTAATACATGTCGCGGTTGTTGCCGCCGCTCCACACCGTCGCGGTCTGCACCCACGGCGGCCGGTGCTTCGGACAGTTCTTCTCGTAGAAGAACTCGGCGTCGACCCCGTTCGGGTAGCGCTTGAGCGTCAGCGGATGGTCGCGCGTGTGCGGAAGGATCGCCCGTGCGATGCGCGTGTAGTAGTCGATGACCTGCGCTTTGGTGAACCCGGCCTCGGGATACAGGATCTTCTCGAGGTTCGTGAGCTTGAGGGTGCGGTCCTCGATCTGCACCTCGACCGAGGTCTCTTTAGCCACCTTCGCGCACCACGTCCTTCGCCGGTTTGTCGGCGCGAAGCCCTTTGAAGGCGGGCGCGCGCAGCTGCCCGGAACGCGTCCACTCGACGAACTCGAACTCCGCCACGAGCTTCGGTTTCACGAAATGCGCCGTGCGAGGAGGCGAGCCTGACTCGAACGGGCTCTTGTCCTGGGCCAGCGGTTTGAGCAGCCCCGTCAGCTTCTCCAGCATCGCGTCGGTGAAGCCGGTTCCGACCTTGCCCGCATAGATCAGCTTCCCTTGGTCGTAGTAACCGAGCAGCAGCGCCCCGGGATAGCCGCTGCGCTTGCCCTCGCCTTCGAGCCAGCCCGCGATCACCAGCTCCTGGCGGTTGCGGTTCTTGACCTTCACCCAGGCGCCGCTGCGGCGTCCCGGTTCGTACCTGGAATCGAGGCGCTTCGCCATCACGCCTTCGAGCCCCGCCTTGGCGCTGGCGTCGAGCATCGCCTGGCCGCCGCCCTCCTCGAACGGGGGCGTCTGCCAGGACTCGCCCGCCAGCCTCAGCTGCTCCAGCGCGCGCCGCCGGTCTGTGTAGGGCTGTGCCATCAGTGAGTGGCCGTCCAGCCATAAAAGGTCGAAGACCATGTATGTCACCGGCACCAGCTTCATTTTCCGGCGGATGTCCGTTTCCGAGGTGAGGCCCATCCGCTGCTGGATCTCCTCGAAGCTCGGTCGCCCCTTCTCGTCGAGAGCGACCACCTCTCCGTCGACGACGACCTCTTTGGAACCGAGAGCGCGGCCCATGGCGTGGATCTCCGGGTAGCGCGGCGTGATCTCCTCGCCGGTTCGGCTGATCAGCCTCACGCGGCCGCCTTCTACATAGGCCAGGGCGCGGATGCCGTCCCACTTGAACTCGAAGCCCCAGGGGGCGTCGGGCTTGGGGATGGCCGAACCGAGATTGGCCATCATCGGCTCGATCTTCTCGGGCATCGCCTGCCGATCGGGGTCCTGCGGCGGGTCCATGCGATGGATCATCCAGTTTTCGCCGTTGGTCTGGAAAAGCACGTAGCGGCCCTGTACTCGCTCGCCGTGCAGGACCACCATTACCTCGCGGTCGGACCACTTCTCGGTTTCGTATGTGCCGTGGTCCCAGATCGACACCTGGCCGGCCCCGTAGTTGCCGGCCGGGATCTGGCCCGCAAAGTCGATGTACCCGAGCGGATGGTCCTCCACGTGGACCGCGAGGTGGTTCTTCTTGGGATCGGGCGGTACGCCTTTGGGCACGGCCCACGACACGAGGACGCCGTCACGCTCGAGCCGAAAGTCCCAGTGCAGGTGTCGAGCGTGGTGCTCCTGGACGACGAACCGGAGCGCCCGGGCAACCTTACGAGGCACCCGGCCGCCCGGTTCAGGAGTGCGCTTGAAGTCTCGCTTGGCCGCGTACTCGGCAAGTTTCCTGGCCACTCGTACAAATCTAGGCCACGGCCACCCCGGGCTTCGCCAGCAGCATGCGAATGCCGATGCCCGCCGTGGTGATCCTGCACGTTCTGAAAGGACTCGGCCTGGGCGAGGAGCTCGAACTGGCCGCGCGAGTAGGCGCGACGGCGCTGCATCTCGAGGGTCGCGCTGGTCGTCAGAGGGGTCCAAGCCCGGCGCGGCGACCCAATCAGCGCTGGAGATCCTGCTGGATGGAGTCGAGGGCCGGGTGCGGCGGCTGTCTTAACAGGCGGGGTTTCGCAGTCGTCGATCCGTGCTTAACGTGCGCCTCAAAACACCTGGAGGTTCACATGATCTTTCTTGCCGCCGGACCCGACATCACCCCGATTCAGGACCTGATCCTCAC
>DATKSS010000118.1:0-7082 GCA_035531515.1 Candidatus Dormiibacterota bacterium
TGCTGATCACCATGGGCGACCTTTTCGACCAGGAGAGCAAGCTCGCCCGCTCGGGACTCGGCGACGCCTTCCTCGGCGTGGAGATCCTGAGCGAGAAGAACGTCGCCTCGTATCGCGCCGTGTTCGAGCGCCGCGGCATCAAGCCGGAGGAGTTCGTGATGGTCGGCAACTCGCTGCGGTTCGACGTGGCGCCGGTGATCGCCCTCGGGGCGCGGGCAATACATGTCCCGTTTCACATCACCTGGCAGCATGCGCAGGTGCCGGAGGAGTCGATCCCGAGCGGCGGATGGCGGCGAATCGCCCACATCTCCGAGCTGGGCGAGTCCCTGGCCGCCATGGACCCCTGAGCCAGCTGGGCACGCCCAAATCAAAAGCCGGTGCTAGGATCTGAGCGCGATCTTGGTTTTGCCGGTCATGCCGCGCCGGAGATAGGAGAATAACAATGTTGAGAGGGAAGAGTTGGCCCCAAGCATTCGCGCTTGTGGGCGCGCTTTTGGCGGCGGCCTGTGGATCGTCTCCGACGACATCGTCCAGCAGCCCGGCGGGGCCCCAATACCCTAACTTCCTGGCCTGCATGGTCACCGACACCGGCGGCATCGACGACCGATCGTTCAACGCCAGCGCCTGGCAGGGCATGCAGAACGCCAAGAAGGACATGGGAGTGCAGATCAAGTACCTGTCCTCGACCTCTCAGAACGATTACGCCCCCAACATCGATGCTTTTGTGAATCAGAGCTGCGGGATCATCGTCACCGTCGGGTTCTTGATGGGTGACATCACGCAAACCAAGGCTCAGGCAGACCCCAACCAGAAGTTCGCAATCGTCGACTACTCCTACTCTCCGTCGATCACAAATGTGCTGGGTTTGACCTACAACACCAACGAGGACGCGTTCCTGGGCGGCTACCTGGCCGCCGGGATGAGCAAGACCGGCGCAGTCGGAACCTTCGGCGGCATCCAGATCCCGACCGTGACAATCTACATGGACGGGTTTGCGGCGGGCGTCTACTACTACAACAAGCAGCACAGCGCGCACGTGAAGGTTCTGGGGTGGGACCCGTCAACCCAGAAGGGCTCGTTCTCGGGTGACTTCACGAGCCAAGACAAGGGCCAGAACATTGCCAACGCTGAGATGCAGCAAGGTGCAGATGTGATCTTCCCGGTCGCGGGCAACGTCGGACTCGGCGCGGCGGCCGCGGTTCAAGCCAGCAATGGTAAGGCCGTGATGGAATGGGTGGACACCGACGGCTGCGTGAGCGCCGCCCAGTACTGCTCGCTGTTCCTGACGTCCGTCAACAAGGGCATCGCGGCCTCAGTCGAGGCTGCGGTCAAAGATGCGGCAGGGGGAACGTTCCAGGGTGGTAACTACACGGGCACGCTGGCGAATGGCGGAGTCGGCCTTGCCCCGTACCATGATTTCGACAGCAAGATCCCGTCCGCGCTGAAGAGCGAGATCGACCAGATCAAGCAGGGCATCATCGGGGGCTCGATCTCGGTCGACCCCAAGAGCTGGCAGTCGTACGCCGCCTAACCCGACTGGTGACGCGAGGCGGCCGGTAACCACGCCGGCCGCCTCGGCTGCGAGGCTCCACGAGCCTCTCAAGCTCGAGCTGAGAGGTATCACCAAGCGTTTCCCCGGCGTTCTCGCGAACGACCACATCGACCTCGTGGTCGAGCCGGGCGAGGTTCACGTTCTGCTGGGCGAGAACGGCGCCGGCAAGTCGACGCTCATGAACATCCTTTACGGCCTTTATCACCCCGACGAAGGCGAGATCCTGGTCAACGGCAAGCCGGTGAAGTTCGACAGCCCCAGCGATGCCATCGCGATGGGCATCGGCATGGTGCACCAGCACTTCATGCTCATTCCCGTCTTCACGGTGGCTGAGAACGTGACGCTCGGGCTGGAGCTCACGCGGCCTCTAGGCTTCCTCGACCGGAGGCGCGCACGGAAAGAGGTCGATCAGCTGGGCAGGGAGTTCGGCCTCCCCGTCGACCCCGACGCTCTTGTCGAGACGCTCTCAGTTGGCGCCCAGCAGCGCGTCGAGATCGTTAAAGCTCTCTACCGCAGGGCCGGCGTGCTGATCCTCGACGAGCCCACCGCAGTCTTGACGCCCCAGGAGACCGACGAGCTGCTCGGCGTCATGGGGTCGCTCAAGCGAGCGGGTCGATCCCTGGTCTTCATCACCCACAAGCTGAAAGAGGCGATGCAGGTCGCCGACCGCATCACAGTGCTCCGTGGGGGCCGCGTGGTGGGATCGACGCTCCCTGGTGAGTCCACCGAGGCCGAACTGGCCGCGATGATGGTCGGGCGGGCAATTCGGCTGGGGGTTGACAGGCCGCCCTCCAAGCCCGGAGCCGTGGTGCTCGACGTTGAGGGCCTGACCGTGCGTAACGCCCATGGCCAGGTCGCGGTCGACGACCTCTCATTCCAGGTCCGCGCCGGCGAGATCGTCACCGTGGCCGGCGTGCAGGGCAACGGGCAGACGGAGCTCATCAGGGCGATCATGGGCCTGGATCAGGTTTCGTCCGGTCGGATCACCGCGGCCGGCCGCGACGTCACCACCAGCTCGCCGCGCGAGACGCTCGCGTCGGGAGTCGGCCACGTCCCGGAAGACCGCGTCAGGGATGGCCTGGTAGGTGACCTGTCCGTGGCGGAAAACCTCGTCCTCGACATGTACTACATGCCGCCCTTTGCGCGCGGTCCGATGCTCCAGCCTGATGAGATCCAGCGCTCGGCCCTGCAGCGCATCAAGGAATACGACATCCGGACTCCTTCACCGCAGACGTCAGTGGGCACCCTGTCCGGAGGCAACCAGCAACGCGTCATCGTGGCCCGGGAGTTTTCCCGACCGGTCTCGCTCATGATCGCCGCCCAGCCGACCCGTGGGCTGGACGTCGGCTCCATCGAATACATCCATGAGCGGATCGTGCAGTTGCGCGATCAGGGCGACGCGGTGCTCATCGTGTCGAGCGACCTGGACGAGGTCTTCGCTCTCGGAGACAGGATCGCGGTGATGTTCCAGGGCCGAATGGAAGGACCATTCGAGTCCGATGCCTACACCCGTGAGCAGGTCGGGCTGATGATGGCGGGTTCCAGCCTTGAGGCTGCACCGGCCAAAGGCGGTGGGGACAGCGCTTGAGCGAGCCGACCTCCACGCAGCAGACCCCAAGGCGAGGCGTCTCCGCGCGCGACGTGATCCAGCGAGTGATCGCGCCCGAGTCGACGACATGGAACACGGTGCTCATCGTGGCCCTCGCGTTCTTCACGGCGCTGGTCTTGAGCGCCATCTTCATCGTCGGATCCGATCCCAACGTGATCCAGGCTCCCGATCTTCCCACCGGTTTGAACGTCGCCTGGCTTGACATCTCGGGTGCGTACGGCGGGTTGCTCAGCGGCGCGCTCGGTAATCCGTCGACGTTTCTCAGCAAGGTTGGAAGCGGCAACGCGAAGACGGTCGCCTCCGCCTTCTATCCGCTGTCGGAGACGCTGGTCGCCGCCGCACCGCTCGTATTCACGGGCCTGTCCGTCGCCCTCGGGTTCAGAGCCGGCCTGTTCAACATCGGAGGTGAGGGGCAGGTCATCGCCGGTGGGCTCGCTGCCGGGTTCGTCGGATTCTCCCTGCACGGCCTCACCGGATTTGTCGAGCTTCCGCTGGCGTTGCTCGCCGGCTTTGTCGCCGGAGCCTTTTGGGGATTCGTCCCCGGCCTGCTGAAATCTCGCACCGGGGCCCACGAGGTGATCACCACGATCATGCTCAACTACGTCGCGATCTATCTGACCTATTACTTCCTCAGCACGAAGGTCTTTCAGCGGCCCGGCCGCTCCGATCCGATCAGCAAGATCGTCGACAGCGCAGCGTCGCTGCCGAGCCTCGAAGGAGTGAATCTTCGAGTTCACGCGGGCGTCATTCTCGCGGTGCTGGTGGCCATCGCCGTGTACTTCCTGCTTTGGCGAACGACGCTCGGCTTTGAGTTTCGGGCGGTCGGCGCCAATCCCGATGCCTCGCGCGCCGCCGGAATCGGCGTGGGCCGCGTGGTCGTGCTCGCCATGTCCCTGGCCGGAGGTCTAGCCGGCCTCGCCGGCGCCAACATCATCCTCGGTGTCAACTACAGCGTCTCGCCGGGGTTCTCCTCCAGCCTCGGCTTCGACGGGATCACGGTCGCCCTGCTGGGTCGGGGCAACCCGGCCGGCGTGGTGGCCGCGGCGCTGCTCTTCGGCGGCCTCCGCGCAGGCGCGGTCCAGATGCAGGCTGCCACCTCGACCCCGGTGGACCTTGTGCAGGTCATCGAGGCGCTGGTGATCATGTTCGTCGCGGCGCCGACCCTGGTCCGGGAGATCTACCACATCCGCGCGCAGCGCGGCGTCGGCGCGCCGGCCGTTTCGACCGGCTGGGGATCGTGAGCGTCGCCGCGGGAGTGACGGGTGCGGTGACGCTTGCGGTGACGCGTGCGGAGGTCATCCGGCGGCGGACGCTGGGCGTGTTCTTCCTGCTCGTCGCGGCCGCGATCGCCGTGCTCTTCGGTCTCGACGTACCCGGCACCACCAGGGCCGATTTCGTCCTCAACCTGGCAAGCGCGCAGGCCATCTCGGTTCCCGACCTGGTCGTGCCTGTCCAGACGACGGCATTCCTGCTGGCTGCCGTCAGCGCATTTCTCGGTGCCGTCCAGGTCGTGCGCGGGTTCGGACGCTGGTCCAACGTCGTGTTGGCGCTCGTGATCGGGTTGTTCATATTCTCGTTCCTGGCCTGGGCGGCACGTGACACATCTCTAAGCCTCGTCGGCATGCTCCAGGGGACAGTGGTGCGTGCCACGCCGTTGACCCTGGGCGCTTTCTCGGGGCTGCTGTGCGAGCGCTCAGGTGTGATCAACGTGGCGATCGAGGGTCAGATGCTGATGGGCGCTTTTGTGGCGGCCATGGTCACGAGCGCCACGAGCAGCGCGGCGCTCGGAATGCTGGCGGGAATGCTCGCCGGGGGGCTCATCGGCCTGATCCTCGCGGTCTTCGCGATCCGCTACCTGGTCGACCAGATCATCGTCGGTGTCGTCCTGGACCTCTTTTGTCTGGGCCTGACCGGATTCCTCTATGACCGCCTCATGGTCCCCTTCCAGGCCACGCTGAACAGCGCCGCCGTGGTGCGCCCCCTCGCCATTCCCCTACTCTCGAAGATCCCGATCCTCGGACCGATCCTGTTCGACCAGAACGTCTTTGTCTATCTCCTACTGATACTTCTCGCGGCCATCCAGGTCGCGCTGTTCCAGACCCGCTGGGGTCTTCGCGTGAGGGCCGTCGGTGAGCAGCCGAGAGCGGCGGACACGGCAGGCATCAACGTGCTCCGCACGCGCTACATCAACGTGCTTCTGGGCGGGCTGGTCGCCGGGCTCGCCGGTTCCTTCTTCACGATCGGAGCCGTCGGTCAGTTCACCAAGAACATGACCTCCGGCCGCGGTTTCATCTCGCTGGCGGCGATGATCTCCGGGGGATGGACCCCGATCGGCTCGTTTGGCGCTTCGCTCGTGTTCGGATTCGCGGACGCGCTTCAGAACTTTCTGTCGGTCCTCAACGTGCCGATCTCGAGCTACTTCCTCCTGATGGCTCCCTACATCGCCACGATCCTGGTCGTCGCCGGCGTGGTCGGCCGGGTTCGCCCGCCCGCCAACGACGGCAAGCCGTACGTGAAGCAGTAGACGTTCGCCGTTGAAGGCACTCGAGGTCATCGGTCGAAAGCGCGACGGAGCCGAACACTCACCCGAGGAGATCGGCTTTCTCCTGACCAGGTACCTCCGCGGGGACATCCCCGACTACCAGATGGCCGCCTGGCTGATGGCCGTCTGCGTGCGGGGTATGACCCGGGCCGAGACGCTGGCCCTGACCCAGGCCATGGTGGCGAGCGGCGAGGTACTCGACCTCAGCGGCATCGAGGGGATCAAGGTGGACAAGCACTCGACCGGCGGCGTGGGCGACAAGGTGACCCTCGTCGCGGCGCCCCTGGCGGCAGCTTGCGGGGTCAAGGTCCCCAAGCTCAGCGGCCGCGCCCTCGCCCACACGGGCGGCACCCTCGACAAGCTCGAGTCGGTGCCGGGCCTGACCGTCGACCTCGATCCGGAGCGGTTCATCCGCCAGGTGCGCGAGGTCGGCATCGCGGTCGCGGCGCAATCCCCGCACATGGTGCCCGCCGACAAGCTGCTCTACGCGCTGCGCGACGTCACTGCGACGGTGCCCTCGGTCCCCCTGATCGCCTCCAGCGTCATGTCGAAGAAGATCGCGGCCGGCGCCGACGCGATCGTGCTGGACGTCAAGTTCGGCCGTGGCGCTTTCATGCCCGACCCGGCCGCCGCCGAAGAGCTCGCGTCGGAGATGGTGCTGCTCGGCGAAGGCGCGGGAAGGCGCACGGTGGCTCTCGTCACCGCCATGGACAACCCCCTCGGCCGATCGGTCGGCAACGCGCTCGAGGTCAACGAGGCGCTCGACGCGCTGTCGGGCGAGGGCGATGAGGAGCTGCTCGAGGTGTCCCTGCGCGTGGCGGTTGAGATGTGCCGGCTCGCACAGGTCGATGCCGACCCGGAAAGCGTCCTGAGGTCGGGCGCCGGCCGCGCCACTTTCGAGCGGATGCTGCGAGCCCAGGGAGGGAGGCTCGAGGAGGGCTTGCCGGTCGCCCCTTTTCAGGTGCCGCTGCTCGCGCCGGCCGGGGGCCATGTCGCCTCGATCGACGCCCTCGAGGTCGGCCTCTCGTGCCTGGAGCTGGGCGCCGGGCGAGCGCGCAAGGATGACCGGGTCGACCCTGCCGCGGGCCTGGTGATCCAGGCCCCGGTCGGAGCGCGCATCGAGGCCGGCGACACGCTCGCCGTCGTGCACGCGCGCTCGAGGGAGCTCGTCGAGCGGGTCGCGCCCCGCCTCGCCAAGGCCTGGCGGATGAGCGAACACGAGGTCAGGCGGCCGCCCCACGTGCTGGCCCGAGTCGACCGGAACGGCGTCACGAAGGACGGATAGACTTCGCGTCGGTGGCCGCAACCGGCGAGAAGAAGTACCACGTCGGCCTCGCCAGGGGCGAGGTCGGGGATTACGTCCTGGTGCCGGGCGACCC
>DATKSS010000119.1:0-3846 GCA_035531515.1 Candidatus Dormiibacterota bacterium
CGAAGCGCATTCCAAGGGCTACCTCGGCGACCACCCCTTCGGCTCCGACTATCCGCTCGACGTGCGCCTTTACCGGGGCCACGGCGCCTACATCTGCGGCGAGGAGACCGCCCTGCTGGAATCGCTGGAAGGCAAGCGGGCACAGCCTCGCTCCCGTCCTCCGTTCCCGGCGGTCAAGGGCGCGTGGGGTCTGCCGACCGCCGTCAACAACGTCGAGACGCTCTCGACGGTGCCGTGGATCATCCGCCACGGTGGCGCCGAGTACGCCAAGCTCGGCACCGAGAAGGCGAAGGGGACGCGCATGGTGACGGTGAGCGGCGACGTCCAGCGGCCCGGCAACTACGAGATCGAGATCGGCGTCACCTACCGGCACATCATCGAGGAGCTCGCGGGCGGGGCGCTGCCCGGCCGCCAGCTGAAGGTGTTCTGGCCCGGCGGCTCGTCGGCCAAGGTCCTCCCCGCCTCGATGCTCGACACCTCGACCGACCTCGACGGGCTGAAGGCTTTGGGCACGATGGGCGGCTCGGGCGGGATCATCGTGATGGACGACTCACACTGCATCGTCAAGGCCGCGGGCAGGCTGGTTCACTTTTACGCCAACGAGTCGTGCGGCAAGTGCACGCCGTGTCGGGTCGGCACCAACTGGGCGGTGCGTACGTTCGACCGCATCCTCGCGGGGCAGGGCAGCCAGGTCGAGCTCGACCTGCTGGACCGCGTGCAGCAGGGCCTGCAGGGCGGGCGATGCCTGTGCGGCCTGGGCGACGCCGCCGGCTGGGTGATCCAGTCGACCATGTCCCGCTTCCGCGGCGAGTACGAGGAGCACTGCCTCCACCAGACCTGCTCGGTCGAGGGGGCTCTCGTCCATGCCTGACGTCAAGATGGTCACCCTCACCATCGACGGCCACTCCGTCACGGTTCCGGACGGCACGCTGGTCGTGGAGGCCGCCAAGAACGTGGGCATCGAGATCCCGGTGTTCTGCTACCACCACAAGCTCGATCCCGTGGGGGCGTGCCGCATGTGCCTGGTCGAGATCGCGCCCGGCCCGCCCATCGCGCAGGCCGCGTGCATCCGCCCCGTCGCCGAGGGAATGGTCGTCAAGACACAGAGCTCGATGGCGGTGACCGCTCGCGCGGACATCCTCGAGTTCGAGCTGGTCAACCATCCGCTCGACTGCCCAGTGTGCGACAAGGGCGGCGAGTGCCCGCTGCAGGACTTCACGTTCCGGCACGGCTATCCGACCAGCCGCATCGACGGCCCTCGCCTGCACTTCAAGAAGCCGATCCCGCTCTCGCCGAAGATCGCACTCGACCGCGAGCGCTGCGTGCTCTGCTACCGCTGCACGCGCTACTACGACGAGGTGGCCTGGGAGCAGGAGCTGACGACCGACGAGCGTGGCATCCAGTCCTTCATCACCAGCCAGTTCGACCAGCCGCTCCAGTCAAACTTCAGCGGCAACATCATCGACCTCTGCCCCGTCGGCGCCCTAACCTCTCGCGTTTGGCGATTCGAGTCGCGACCGTGGGACATGACCCATAGCGCCACCATCTGTTCCAAGTGCGCGGTCGGCTGCAACGTGACCCAGTGGCAGCGGCGCGGCCAGCTGGTGCGGGTCACGGCGCGCGAGAACGACGACATCGACGATGGCTGGATCTGCGACCGCGGCCGGTTCGACTACACCGACGTCAACGACCCGGGGCGCTTGCGCACTCCCTCGGTGCAGGGCGCCAGGGCCACGTGGGCGGACGCGCTGAGCACGCTGGCGACGGCCCTCAAGGGCAAGGGCGGCAAACTCGGCGTCTCGTTGCCGCAGGACCTGACCAACGAGGAGGCGTTCCTTTTCAAAAAGCTGCTCGACGGCCCGCTCAAGGGCGCGAAGGTCAACATGCAGGGCCGCACCGCGCTGCCCGCGCCGGCCGGCGACACGCTGCGCATCAAGGAGATAGACGACGCGAAAGTGATCGTGGTCGTCGCCTCCGACGTCGAAAACGACGCGCCGATCGTCAACCTCCGGGTCAAGAAGGCGGTCACCAAGCGTGGCGCGAAGCTCATCGTCGTCCACCCCGAGGGTGTCGATTTCGACCGCCACCCGGGCACCGTCCACATCCGCAACGCCGAGGGCGCGGCGGCGGCCGAGGTGCGCCAGCTTGCCTCGCACGTGCTGTTGTCAAACGCGGGCGGCCCGGTGGCCATCCTCTACGGCGACGGGCGCGGCAGCGAGGACGCTGCGGAGGTTGCCGCGGCCTGCGCCGAGCTGGCCGCGAAGGTCGGCGGCAAGGTCATGCCTCTTTACCGCGCCACCAACGAGCGCGGCGCGCTGGCGCTCGGCGTGGCCGGGTCGGACAAGCTCGACGGCGTCGAGGCGCTGCTCGTATGGGGCCCGCCGCCCACCGCCGGAATCCCTAACTCGGTGCGGTTCCTGGCCGCCTGGGACCATCTCCCTCGCCCCGGGTACGAGAGCGCCGCGGTGATCCTGCCGGCGACCAGCTTTGCCGAGCGCCAGGGCACGTATTCGAACCTCGAGGGCACGGTCCAGTTCCTGCGCCCGCCCATCCCCGTGGCGCCCCCGCTGAAGGAAGCCTGGGAGGTGCTGAGCGAGCTGGGCGCGGCTCTGGGGGTGGCCCTCGACTACGCCGGCATCTCCCCCATCCAGCGCGAGATCGCGGGCAAGGTCCCCGCCCTTGCCGCCCTGTCGCAGCCGCCCTCGGCCGAGCCAGACCCGAAGCCCGTGCTCGTCGGCCCGGCCCACCCGTGACGCAGCTCTACAACGAGACGGCGCGGGTGGGTCAGGCCCGCCCCGCGGCACCCCCCCCGCCAACCGCGACGGCCTTGGCCAAGGTGCGGCGGTGCGGTGGTCCGGCAAAGCCGGACCACGCGGGATCACAAGAGTGACGCAGTTCTACAACGACCCCGTCGGTCATTGGGTCGTGGTCGTCGTCGCGGCCGCCGTGCTTCTGTTCGTCGTGCTGACAGCCACCGCCTACACGGTGTGGTTCGAGCGCGTCGCGCTGGGCCACATCCAGCGCCGCCCCGGACCGAACCGCGTCGGTCCCCTCGGGCTGATGCAGCTTGCCGCCGACGGCGTCAAGCTCGCGCTGAAAGAAAGCATCGTTCCGGCCGACACCGACAAGGTGATCTATGTCGCTGCGCCGATGATTGCGGTGGGCGCGGCGTTCCTCGCGTGGGCCGTGATCCCGATCGGCCTCTGGTACAACGTCCAGTACTGGATCGCCGACGTCAACATCGGCATCCTGCTCATCTTCGCCGTCAGCGCCATGAACGTGTATGCGCTGGTGCTTGGCGGATACGCGTCGAACAACAAGTACTCGATGCTGGGGGGCCTGCGCTCCGCAGCCCAGCTCATCAGCTACGAGATGGCGCTGGGCCTGTCGCTGGTCCCGACCTTCATGATCGTGGGCTCGCTGAGGCTGCGCGACATCGTGCAGTACACGGTCGACTGGGGCTGGTACCACGGCCCGATCCCGTTGATCATCCTCACTCCGATCGGCTTCGTGATCTACCTGATGGCCGCGGTCGCGGAGACGAACCGCGCACCTTTCGACCTGCCCGAGGCCGAGCAGGAGCTGATCGGCGGCTTTCTCACCGAGTACTCGGGCCTCAAGTTCACGATGTTCTACCTCGCCGAGTACGTGAACATGATCACGGTCTCAGCCCTGGCCGCCCTGCTCTTCTTCGGCGGCTGGTACCTGTGGATCGTGCCCCCGGTGCTGGCCTTCTTCCTCAAGGTCGTGCTCTTCCTGTTCCTATACATTTGGATTCGCGGCACGTTCCCTCGCCTGCGCTACGACATGCTCATGCGCCTTGGGTGGAAGGTCCTGCTGCCGCTC
>DATKSS010000120.1:0-2005 GCA_035531515.1 Candidatus Dormiibacterota bacterium
CTGGACGATCGCACGGCCGTCCGAATCGGACCTCCATCCGACGATGAAGCCACTAGCGCTCGTGGAGCGCGCCATCAACAACAGCAGCAAGGCCGGCGAGGCCGTCCTCGACCTCTTCCTGGGCTCAGGCACGACCCTCATTGCCGCTGAGCGCACCGGCCGGAGTTGCTATGGACTCGAACTCGATCCGCGCTACTGCGACACCGCAGTCGCTCGGTGGGAATCGTTCACGGGCGAACAGGCGGTGCGCGGTGCGTGACACGATTCTGGGCCGAGCGCTAAGCAGGCCTGCGCAGCGGATCCGTAAGCAATGCTTACCGGTGCTTAGCTCGTGAACCGCGCCTGCGGCGCCCGTAACCAGGGCGGTGGCCCCTGCGGCCAGCCAGCGGGTCGTGAGAGCGAGCTGTGCTTCTGGCACGACCCTCAACATGAAGAGGCGGCGAAGGAAGCACGCCGCCTGGGCGGCCAGCGCCGCCGCCGCGAGGCAACTGTCAAGGGCGCATACGACCTGGAGGGGCTGGGCAGCGTCGCTGACATCCGGCGGGTCCTGGAGATCGCCATCACCGACGTGCTGGGGATGGAAAACACGGTCCCGCGCGCGAGGGCGCTCTTCAGCGGCGCCCAGGTGGCCGCCAAGCTGCTGGAGACCGGCGAGTTTGAAGACCGCCTGGCCCAGCTCGAGAGCCTGATTGCACGGCGGACAAAACGGGAGGGACGGCCGAGATGAACACGCACGATGAGGAGATGGTGGAATGACCGCGAAGGGCCGGCTGGCTTCGCTGGCATCCGGGCTTACACCGCTGGAGCGGGCGATCCTTGTCATGCACCCGTGGGCCGCGGGGGGAAACCGGGAGGAGATTTTCCTGCGGCTCCTGCCCCCTGCCCACGCGGCCGCCTGCTACCGGGCAATCGAGGCGATCGAGTCCGCCAACGAAGAGCTCAACTGGTCGAACGCCGCCGTGGTGGAGGGCCTCTACCAGGACGAGCTGCAGCTCGGATGGCTGGAATGCCTCGATACGTTGTTGAGGCGGATGGACGAGCTTGAGGCCGGGCTCAAAACGTTAGGTTGGGAAGTGACGGAGGGGGCAGCGCCAGCCGTCCAGAGACGCCGCAAACGGATCGTCGTTTCGGCGCTGCGGCAGCCCAGGTACGGCCTGGCACGGGACCTCCCGGCCATGTCGAGGTCGCCAGCCCTGCCCGCTGATGACGCGACGCCGCCGGCCGACTGGTCAGAGGCGCGGGAATGGCTGACCGCCAGCTTGCGCCGGGCGGTGGAGCTGCGCTTTCGGGAGTACCAGGCGATGCGCTTGGTACTGCAGGAGATGACACAGCTGCTGGGCGAGGATCTGAGTCACGTAGAGGTGCGCCGGCCGCTCGATGCGATCGGGGCGAAAATCTTCGACATGTATGCAGGTCTCCAGGAGCTGACGGGTCGCTGGGAACTCCCGGACGTCGATTCCGCAACGCTCGCGGCGTTTCGGGAGTACGTCGACTGGGAAGCCTTACGAGAGCCGCCGCTTCCGGGTGTGCCAGGTGTCCAGAGCGACCGCGAACGCCTGTCCGAGAAGCAAGAGGAGCAGGCGGATGCGCTCGAACGGGGCCTCGCCGAGGGCCTGCGGTCTCGCGAATCGCCGACGGTCGTCGACTACAGTGGCGCTGGCCTTTTACGGGAGGCAATTGTCGGTGGCGAGGCAGACTGACGTTCCGGGGCCAAGAAGCGGGCGTGACCTTGTACAACCGACCACGGCAGAGGCGGGGCTTCCCGACGAGCCGTTCGAGCACGGCTACGGACGAACGTCACGAGGCCAACTATCTCAGGAGAGCCGAACTCCTTCAGGCAGCCACCAGCCGGAGCCGGGCTCCAAACGCAGGCAGTGTAACGTCGGCGGCCGCGGGCTCGCGCGGTGATTTCTAATGGCGGAGCTGGGCTCATCAAGTTCCGCCAAAAGGGGGCGCGCAAGGACCGCCGCCGACCCGTTTTCCGACCCATCACCCAAGTTGTTCG
>DATKSS010000121.1:0-24944 GCA_035531515.1 Candidatus Dormiibacterota bacterium
GCGGCGTAAGCCGTTTTCGGACCCGTTTGACGATATGAGCGACGAGGCGTTCGAGCGCGAGGTCCTTGAGGCCCTGGATCAGGCGACTACGAAGATCTCCCTTCGCGTTCCCAATGACCTCCTGGGCCGCACCAAGCAGGTGGCCCAAAATCGCGGAGTCCCGTACCAATCGCTCATGAAGGCTCTGATCGACCAAGGCGTAAAGCGCTTTGAGCGCGTCCCATCACGAAGCAAGCGTGGTAATTAGGAGCCCAATGCGCACCTACTCGATTGTTGTCGACCCTGACCCGGAGGGCGGGTACACCGTGACAGTGCCGGCTCTGTTTGGCTGCATCACGCAGGGTGAGACCATCGACGAATGCATCGCCCAAGCACAGGAGGCGATCGCTCTGTACTTGGAAGATCTCGTGGCTTCTGGCGAGTCCATACCGGAGGAAACGGAGCATCCGCAGCTCCTCCAGGTCACCGTCGCCGCCTAACGACGTCGCCGAAGGGTTGGCCCCTGGGTCACCGGCCTCCGGTGACTCGGAGCCGTATCACCCGAGACCTCGGACCTGCCGTTCCTCTTCCGGTGAGAGAGGATACTCAACGTGGACTGTCCAGGTTGAATAATCGCCGGTCCTGTAACCAACCTGGCACATGGCTGGCTCAAGACCGTGTGCCGCGGCGATCCGCATTTCGGCAGCACTTAGCCGCTGAAGGGCTTCGAGCTCCTGGACACTGTCGTGAGACGGTGATTGGGCAGCACGGAAGGCGCGGTGAAGGTTGAGCAGCTCAGTCTCCTCGTCCGGCGTGAGAAGGATCGCCCGATGGAGCGGCACCCAGAGAGCATAGGCGGCGGCCCGGCGCGCCGAGTGCAAGCGGTGCGGCTTCGCGAAGATCGCCCCTGTGGCGCGGGGATTACTCCAAACTAGCCTTCGTAAATAGGCTTGCGCGCCAATTGTGGACCGTTCATGATGCAGAGCCAATTCAATAACGGCCTGGTTAGGAAGGACGAAGCTTCAGGAGCTAGTGTCCGCAAGGACGTGGAGGTTCAACTCCTCTCCGCCGCACCAACGATCTGACCTCCGACCTCAGGCAATCGCCGCACCGCGGCGGCCGCCCGCCAGCGGCTGAGCGCTCTCTCCAGCTCGGACTTCCGCATCTCGAGCGGCCCCCTGCGCTCCGTGGCATGGGCGCCTACTGCTGTGTTTCCCGTCTTGACAACGCGCCGCCAATCCATTCGACTGAGCGCCGCCTTGCCCACTGCCCCGTACGACCAGGTCCGCACCCTCTACCGCACCATCCTGGTTTTCGCGACGGTGGGCGTCCTGATCCTGATCATCGGCCTGGTGGAGTTCGTGCATTTCGAACCACCGGGCCAGGCGAGCGGTGCCAAAGCGCGGATCGTCGGCGTGTACGTGTTCGATCCCGCCACTGGCACAACGTCGGGGTCCGATGAGAGCCAGTTCGCTCACACACAGCAGTTCGCCGCGGTCGTCGATTGGTCATCGCTGCCGGGCGGGATCGAGGTCGATGCCCGCTGGTACGACGCGTTCGGAGACGTCGTGGGTCGGGCAGGCCCGGGCACGCCCGAACAGCTCGCCGGCCACCAGGTCGTGCCGGTGGTGGTGCCAAGCGGTTTTCATCACAGCCTTCCGGGCAGCTACACGTTCGTGGTCGAACGCTTGCAGGACGGGATCCCCGTCGAGGTCCTGGCTCGGCGCATCGTGCTGGTGCAGCGAGCGTGAGAAACCTCACGACGCCACCGGCGGCCAACCCGCACCCGCGCCTGCGGCCAAGCCGCTACGGCATCGCCATCGCCGTGGCTGCGGTCGTCGTGGTGGCACTGGTCGCGAGCTCCTTTCTCAACTACGTGTACCTCGACACCATCCCCGGACGCGCATCGTTGTACGGCCTGCTGGCCGTCGCTCTGATCGCGCTCGGCACGTACATCCTGGTTCGGGCTTTCAGCCGGGACCGCGCCATGCGCCGCAAGCACCTGATCCGGGCGGGCGTGTTGATCGGGCTGGGCGTGCTGCTCTGGCTCCTGCTGATCGACGTGTTCGTTTTCACGCAGTCGGCCGGCCCTGGCGTGGCCGCGATCTGTGTGCTGGTGTGCTTGCCGACCACCGGTTTCGGGCTGCTCGTCGTGCGCCGGATGGACCGCAATGAAAAGGAGCCATGGCGCCTGGTCCTCGTCGCAGCCGCCTGGGGAGCCATCGTCGCCACCAGCCTGGTCATCTGGGGAGAGACGATCTGGGAGGCGACCGCCCAGAGAAGCCTCGTGCCCGGCCCCGGCCTCGACGCCTCGACGGCTTTCATGGCGGGGGTGCTCGAGGAGCTGGCGAAGGGAAGCGCGGTCGTCCTTCTGTTTCTCGTCATGCGGGACGAATTCGACGACGTCGTCGACGGGATCGTGTACGGAGCTGCGGTCGGGCTCGGCTTCAACTTCATGGAGTCGGTTACGTACATGACCAACCTCTACGCGATCTTTCAACCGGAGGGCATCGGCGGCTACGCCGCGGGGTTCCAGTGGTACGCGAGGCAGGTCCTCGGCCTGTTTTTCGGCCACGCCACGTACACGGCTTTCATCGGCGCCGGGATCGGCATCGCGCGACAGCTGCCGAGCGTGAGACAGAAGGGATTTGCGATCGCCAGCGGTTTCATCGTTGCGATCGCAGCGCATTTCTCGTGGGACGCGTGGTTGACCTTCTTTCCCATCGAGAGCAACGTGTTCGGACTGGTCGAGATCCACCTGCGGACGCTGATCATGACCGGGCCGTTCACCGCGGCCATCATCGCCCTGCTGATTTTCGGTGTTCGGTTCGAGGGCCAGAACCTGCTCGACCAGCTGCGCAAGGAGGCTGCGGATGGCCGCGGCGCAATCCTCCCGGACGAGGTGACGGTCCTGGCCAGTCCGTGGCAAAGGCTCAAGCAACGGCTGCGTTCCCTGAACCACGGCGGCCCTCGCGAGTACCTGGCGACCGCGCGCCTGCAGTCGGCGCAGCTGGATCTCGCGATGGAACGCTGGCATCGAGAACGCAAGGAGATCGACACGCCGCTCGACGCCGAGGAACAGCTCAGGTTGAGAGTGATCGACCTGCGCCCCCGCACCGCGCCTTAACAGGCCGGGTTGCGGTCCAGTTTGTTTTCGGATTGACTTGCAAGCGGCGTGCCGGTTGGGGGTGGGACCGGGCCGGGAGGAGGGTGGGCCCTTGGGCGCAAGCCGTCAGGCGGGTAGGCGGCCCCAGATCGCCCGGGCGAGACCGAGGGCGGCCAGTGCCGCGGCGGCGGCCCAGGTGAGGGACGAAACCAGCGGGTCGCTGAAGTCGGTGCCGGTCAACACTGCGTGGACGAAGATCAGCCCAAACGCCGCGTAAGCGAGCCGGTGCAGCCACGTCCAGGCCACCCTGTGCATCCTCCGCCTCAAGATCGCAGCCAACGTGACCACCACCAACACGTCGAGGGACAGTGCGCCGAGGCCGATGCCAAGCGTGCCGTAGCTCGAGTGGAAAGGCACCACCGCGTCGAGCACACCGATGCGCGCCGTCGCGTCCAGCAGCAGGGCCACGATGTGAAGCGCGGCGAGGGGAATCCACAGCACCGTCGTGTATTCGTGCAGCGAACGCACGGCCCGGTTGCTGCCCAACCAATCCAGCACCGCAGTCCTCAGCGCTATGCCCGTGACGACGGCGATCGCCAGGGATGCGTACGAGCTCAGGCCCGCGACACGCGCCATCACCCAGAAGAACTGGTCAGTCGTCATCGGCCGGCCCCAACCACCACGCCAGCGCGTGAGCGGCGCAATATGCCGGCGCGAGCTCCGGCCCGACCAGCAGCGCGGTCTTGGCGACCACCTCCGCCTCCAACCCATCGGCGGCGACCACAGACACCTCCGCCAGCCCGGTGCGCGCAGGGAGCCCGGTGCGCGGGTCGATGAGGTGGTGAAACCCGTCCCAGCTCCTGCGTGACACGCTGCTCGTCGCGGCGCCCTGGCCGCGCAGCATCAGCGTCGCGCCCGCGACGGCGACCGGCCATCCATTTCCGGCCGGCCCTGCGCCGACGGCGCTCAGGTCGCCGCCCAGGTTCGCAAGCGCGTTCGGGCCGAGAGCCTCGCACAGCCCGTCGGCCATCCAGCCCTTCGCAATCCCGCCGAGGTCGAGCGCCGAGCCGCTCCCGACCCGAGCAGCGCCTCGGCGAACGCTCAGGACATCCGGCAGCGCCTTCAGCGGCCGGGCAGCCTCCAGCGTCGCGACCGTGGCGCCTTCGGACAGCGGGCGCGTGTATCCGATGGCCAGCATCGAGGGCAGCACGGCGATGTTGACAAACCCGGCGCTCATCTCGAATGCGCGCAGAGATGCCCGCAGGAGTGCCTCCAGCTCTTCGCCGATCTCGAACCACCGGCCCGCCGCCGCGTTGAGCTGCGACAGCTCGCTGTCGGCCGAGAACCGTGTCAGACGAGCGCCGAGCCGCCGGACCCAGAACTCTCCCGCGAGCAGGTCGGCGCGCGACCGGCCCGCCGCGAACAAGCTGCAGTCGGTGCCGAGCGCGGCGAAATGATGCGATTCGACGGCGGCGTTAAGAGGCATATGTCGACGTCACCGGCTGGACGTCGCTGGGCTGGACCGAAGGCCCCACCGTCAGCGTGCCGCCCGGGGCCGAAAACGTAGTGCTACCTGGAGCGATCAAGACGGTCGGGCGAAGCGGGGCCGCCGGGTTCTTCAGATGCGACGTGACGTAGACCGCCGCCACCGCCGTCGTGGTGAACGTGAGCACGGTGGCCCCCACCTTCAGGAGGATGGCGCGCATGTCACACCGAGACCGGGGCTTTGAGGAACGGGACCTGGTCGTAGGTCGCGCCGAGGATCTGTGCGGCGTCGGCACCGAGGTGGCCGCTAAGAATCTCCTGGTACACGGAGCGGAAGTCCACCGAGTACTGCTGGTTGCCGGTCGAGTCCAGGTTGGTGAGGCTCGGCTCAGCCCCGAACAGCCCCCCCTTGACGGGGTCGCCGATCAGAAGCAACGGAGCCGCGGCGCCATGGTCGGTGCCCCCGCTCGCGTTCTCCTTTGGACGGCGTCCGAACTCCGACCACGTTGCGATCAAGACCTTGTCCGCCTTTCCGTGCGCCGACAGGTCCTGGTAGAACGCCGCGACCGCCGAGTCCAGGTAGCCCATCAGGTCGTCGTGACGGTTCAGCTCGGTGTAGTGCGTGTCGAACCCGCCCAGGGTGACGTGCAGCAGCTTGACCCCGGTGCCGGTGACGATCAGCTCGGACGCAAGCTGCAGCGCGGCGGCAAGCTGGTTCTTCGACGAATAGACGAGTTTGACCTTGTCCGAGTAATCCCCCATCGGCTGGTAGTTCGCCGATGAGGTTCGCAGCGTCGCCATGGTCTCGGTCGCGGTGGCGATCGCCGTGTCGAAGAGCGCTCCATAGATCCCGGGGGTGCCCTTGTAGAGGGCGCCCACTGCCACCTCCACCTCGCTGCCTCCCGTGAACCCGAAAGTCTTCTGGTCCTGGATCACCGTCAACGTGGCCTGCAGGTCGCGAAGCGCTCCCGGCACGTCTGTCGTACCGCATGCGCAGCCGGTCAGCGGATGGCCGTTGGTGTCATAGGCGGTAGCGAGCGTGCGTCCGAGCCAGCCGTCGACCTGGCGTCGCGTCGGGTCGCCCGTCTCCCAGATCCGGATCGATTCGAAATGCGAGAAGGTCGGGTTCGGGTAGCCGACGCCCTGCACGATGGCCACCTTGCCCCCGTCCCAGAGCTTTTTGATGCCGGCGAGGTTGTGGTTCAACCCGTAGTCGTTGTTGAGGGGCAGCGCTTGCGAGACCATCGGCCCGGCCAGGCGCGGGCGAAGGTCGTGGAGCGCCGGATCTGAGAGCGGGACCAGGGTGCGCAGGCCGTCGTTGCCGCCGGCGAGCTGGATCATGACGAGCACGTTGTCGTTGGTCACGCCTTCTCTCTTGGCTGCGTACACGGCGCGCGCAAAGGCATCCGGGACGGCCGCGTAACCGGCGGCCAGGCCCGCCGCGCCCGCACCGAAGACCAGGCCGGCCTTGAGGAAGTCGCGCCGCTTGAGCTGGTTGATCCCGATTGGTTTGCTCATCTCTCATGCACCTACTTGAGTTGGAATTCCGGCGAAGCCAGCGTGATGAGCCATCGCGCGCGGTCGTCCGCCGCCTGGTTGAGAAGCGAGGAGGTTTGGGGACCCAGCACGCCGTCGAGGTGCGTGCGCACGGCGCCGGAGGCTGACGGCAGCGCGCTCTTGGCCTGGGCGATCGCAGAGGTCACGAAGTTCACGCGCTCGACCACCGTGTTCGACGAGATCCAGGATTCGTTGTTGGGCCAGCCGCCGACGTCGGGAGGGTCGAACAGCGTTTGCCCCATGCCCGAGCCGCCGGTCGCGATCAACCCCGAGAGCCCGTTCGTGTTCAGCGCCCTGGCGGCGTGGACCATGAACTCGGTCGGCGCCTTGACCAACGTGCGGTAGCTCTTCGCGGCCGTGAACTCAGGACTTGTGAACACCGCGCGCATGAGCGTCTTGACGTCGTACTTGCTACGGCGGAACTGGTCCGCCAGGCGGTTGACGTAGGCGGTCGCCGGCGAACCGGTGACAAAATGCTGCGCGACCTTGGAGGCGATGAACGCTGCGGTCGCGGGCTGCTGCAGGATGCGGTCGACCACGCCCTGCGCGTCCAGCGGCCCGCTCTTGCCGAGATAGCTCACGCTTCCCTTGAAGGCGCGCCTTGGATTGAACATCCCGACTTTTTGCGAGTTGTATACGGGGAGGCTCCGCGTGACGTTGGTCGTGGGGTCGACGACGACAGTCGCGAATGAATCGGGCGCCGGCACCACCCACCCGGCCAGCGCCTTGGCGCTCTCGCGCACGTCATCCTCGGTGTAGTTGCCGGGGCCCATCGTGAACAGCTCCATCAGCTCCCGCGAATAGTTCTCGTTGGGGCTCTGCCCGGTTGACGTGCCGAGGTCGAGATACCGCAGCATCGCGGGGTCGGTGGTGACCTGCATCAGCATCGAGCGAAGGTCGGTCATCCCCATCCGGCGCCACGTGAGGTTCTGCCAGTACATGAATGTGTCGTCGGCGGTCTTGCGGTAGTCGCTCGTGAAGTGGCCGTGCCAGAAAAGGGTCATGCGTTCCGCGAACGGCGTAGTCGTGGTCAGCATGTGGTCGATCCACCACTGCTGCAGCCGGCCGACCGCGAACCGCCCGCCCGGCGTGCTCGCAGCCGCAAGCGGAGGCGGCTCGATCGCTTTGCTTTCGACCAGGCGATCGATCGTCTTGTTGAACCCGTCCGAAAGCGCGGACTCGAGCTGCGCCGCCGTGTATCCGAGGGTCGCGCGCCTCATGAGCTGCATCACGCGCGCCGACTCCGAACCCAGGGGCGAGACCCAGTCGGTGGTCGATGTGGCGGCGGGGCTCGCCAGCTTTTGCATCGATCCGCCGAGAAGGCGCACGGTCCCCACGCCGACGCCGGTGACAACTGCAGCCGCCAGCGCCTGCCGCCGGGTGATGCGCCGTGGCCGTGCGGAGGAAGCGGACGGGGCATCGATCGTGTCTTCGATAGGTGCGAGGCTCACGGCCTGATTGAATCCGCTCGGCGGCCGCGTGGCATCAGCTCGATGTGAACATTTCGTAAGCGACGGGGCCGGTGAAGCTCCTCGCCCGACATGTGACGCCCATAAGCTGGCAAATGCTAGGATTTCAGGGCCGATGCCTAACTATCGCCTGGGCCAGGCGGCGAAGATGCTCGGAGTGAGCGCGGACACTGTCCGCCGCATGGTCGACGACGGCCGGCTGATCGCCGTGCGCAGCTCAGGCGGCCAGCGGCTCATCGACGGCGCATCGCTCGCGCGGGCGGCCAAGCCCGAGCGGCAGAAGCAATCCGAGGTGTTCGTGGCCCAGTCGGCCCGTAACCGGTTCCAGGGCATCGTGACCCGAGTCATCAAGGACCGCGTGGCCGCGCAGGTCGAGATCCAGGCCGGCCCGCACCGCCTCGTCTCGCTGCTCACCCGGGAGGCGGTCGACGAACTCGATCTCAAGCCCGGCATGCCTGCGGTGGCGGTGGTCAAGGCGACCAACGTGGGGGTGGAGCTACCCCGTGATTAGTCGGTTGGCGATGCTGCTGCTGTTAGGGTCTGTCACCATCGCCGCGTGCGGCGCCCAGGCGTCCGGCTCGGCGCTGACGCCGCCCACTTCGCTGACCGTCCTCGCCGCCTCGTCGCTGCAGCCCTCTTTCGACAAGATCGGCCAACAGCTGAAAGCCCAGCAGAACATCACCACCACATTCAGCTACGCCGGCACTCAGACGCTGACCGCTCAGCTGCTCCAGGGCGCGCCCGCAGACGTCTTCGCCTCGGCCGACACTGCGCACATGACCACCGTCCAGAACGCCGGGCTGATCGCCGGGCCCCCTCGCGTCTTCGCGCACAACCGCCTCGAGATCGCCGTCGAGCATGGCAACCCGAAGGGCATCCACGGCCTCGCCGACCTGTCACGCGCGGGCCTGGTCGTCGTGCTCGCCGACCCGTCCGTGCCCGCCGGCAAGTACGCCGCTCAAGCACTGGCCCACGCCCTCGTGACCGTGCACCCTGCCAGCCTCGAGCCGCAGGTCACGGGCGTGCTCAGCAAGGTCGCGCTGGGTGAGGCCGATGCGGGAATCGTGTACGTGAGCGACATCGTCGCGAGCGGCAAGGTGGATGGAGTGACGATTCCCGACGACCAGAACGTGATTGCGGATTATCCGATCGCAGCCCTCGGCTCGGCGCAGAGCCCCGCCGGCGCGCAGGCCTTCATCAATTACGTTCTCTCCGCCGGCGGCCAGGCCGTCTTGAAAGCCGCCGGCTTTCAGGGAGCTTGACCCGGGCCAGGGTTCCGGCGCCCCTCGTCGTGCTGGCGGCGGTCGGACTCCTCCTCTTCGTCCTTCCGCTCGCCGGCCTTGTCGTGCGGACGCCGTGGAGCCAGGTGGGGCCCGCCCTGGGCGCACCCGAGACAGGGACCGCGCTCGGCCTCTCACTCCTGTGCTCGCTTTGCGCGACCGCGGCCGCGCTCGTGCTGGGCATCCCGCTCGCCCTCCTGCTCTCGAGGACGAGCGGCACCCTGCGCGCCGTCCTCCGCGCGCTCACCACCCTGCCCATGGTCCTGCCCCCGGTCGTGGGCGGCGTGGCCCTCCTGCTCGCCTTCGGACGCCGCGGCCTGGTCGGCTCGCTGCTCTACCAGGCGTTCGGCATCCAGATCCCGTTCACCACCACCGCCGCCGTCATGGCGGAAACCTTTGTCGCGATGCCGTTCCTCGTGATCTCGGTCGAGGCCGGGCTGCGCGCGCTCGATCACCGCTACGAGGAGGCGGCACGGGCGCTCGGCGCGAGCAGCTGGATTGTTTTCGTTCGGGTCACCCTTCCGCTTCTGCGGCCGGCCATCTTCTCCGGCGCCGTGCTGTGCTGGGCGCGGGCGCTGGGTGAGTTCGGCGCCACGATCACCTTCGCCGGCAACTTCCCCGGCCGCACGCAAACCGTCCCGCTCGCCGTCTACATCGCCCTCGAATCAAACCCGGACAGCGCGATCGTGCTGAGCCTGATCCTCCTCGCGGTATCGATCGCGGTCCTCGTCGGTATGCGTGACCGATGGCTGGGTGCGCTTTGAGCCTGGAGGCAAGGCTCACAGCCGACCGCCCCGGCTTCACGCTCAGCGTGGACCTGAGCGTCGCGGCCGGAGAGACCGTCGCCATCCTCGGGCCCAACGGCGCGGGGAAGACAACGCTGCTGCGCGCGCTGGCCGGCCTGGTGCCGGTCAAAGGGCACGTGAGCCTGGATGGGGAGGTGCTCGACGACTCGGGGACGGGGCGCCACGTCCCGACCGAGCAGCGCCACGTGGGCCTCGTGTTCCAGGACCACGTGCTGTTTCCTCACCTCAGCGTCCTCGACAACGTGGCTTTCGGCTTGCGCGCGCAGGGCAGGCGAGATGCGTCGCGCGTCGCGCACAGATGGCTTGAACGAGCGGGTCTCGCGGAGCGCGAGGAGTCGATGCCCCGCGAGCTCTCGGGCGGGCAGGCCCAGCGGGTTGCGCTCCTGCGCACGCTCGCCACCGAGCCGCGGCTTCTTCTGCTCGATGAGCCGCTGTCGGCCCTGGACGTGTCCGTGCGCGCCGAGGTGCGGCGCGAGCTCTCCCGCCAGCTGGAGAACTTCAGCGGCGTACGGCTTCTTGTGACGCACGACCCGCTGGAGGCGATCGCGCTGGCGGACCGCCTGGTCGTGCTCGAGCACGGCGAGGTCGTCCAGGAGGGAAGGCCTGACGAGGTCACCGCCCATCCCCGTTCGCGTTTCGTCGCCGACCTCGCGGGCGTCAACCTCCTGCGGGGAACGGCTCACGGCGACCATGTCAGGCTCGCCAACGGGACCGAGGTGGCCGCCCCTGAAGCCGGCGAGGGGGAGGTTTTCGCCGTCATCCACCCGCGCGCCGTCGCCCTCTACCTGGGGAGGCCCGAGGGCACGCCACGAAACGTGTGGCGCGGCCGCTCCGAAGACTTGGATCTGCAGGGCGAGCGGGTCAGGGTGCGGGTCAGCGGACAGGTGCCGCTGGTGGCCGAGGTGACGCCTGCCGCGGTCAGGCAGCTGCGCCTGGATGCAGGCGCGGAGGTGTGGGTCTCGGTCAAGGCGACCGAAGTCTCCGTCTATCCCGCGTAGGATCACGGCACCGTGCCCCGACTGGTCGCGATGTCAAGCGTTGATGCGGCCTGGTTGGGAATGGAAGACCCGACCAACCTGATGATGGTCACCGGGGTCATGACCCTGGATGGCAAGGTCGACATCAAGCGGCTGCGCCTGCTGCTCGACCGGCGCCTGGCGCCTTTCGGCCGATTCCACCAACGCGTGGTGCGGCCCCGATCGCGCGGCAGCATGCCCCACTGGCAGGACGACGAGCGCTTCGAGATCGAAAACCACGTTAGCCACATCGCCTTGCCCGCTCCCGGCGGCGACCGCGTGCTGCGCGAGCTGGTCAGCGAGTTGATGAGCACGCCGCTCGATTTCACGAAACCGCTCTGGCACATGCACGTCGTGGACGGTTACGAAAGCGGCTCGGTCGTGCTTGCCAGGATCCATCACTCCATCGGCGACGGGATTGCTTTGGTGCGCGTGATGCTCTCGCTCACGGACGAATCGGCGACCGCCGGGCCTCCTCGTCGGCGGACCGAGCACACGGCCTCCTCCACCCCGTTCGACTGGCTGCCAGCGGCGGTCGCACGGAGCATCGCGACCGGCCAGGACTTGGCCGCCAACCCCGAGAAGCTGGGGGACCTCGCGCGCCTCGGCGCGCACGGCGCCTACCGGCTGGGCCGGCTCATCATGCTGCCGCCCGACCCGCACACGGTCTTCAAGGGAGCACTGGGACGCCGCAAGCGCGCGGCCTGGTCGGAGGAGCTCCCGCTCGGCGATTTCAAGCTCATCAGCAAAGCGTTTGGAGCGACCGTCAACGACGTCCTGGTTGCCGCTACCGCCGGGGCGCTGCGGCGTTACCTCGAAAAGCGAGGAGAGCCGACCCGCGGGCTTTCCATTCGCGCCTCGGTCCCGGTGAACCTGCGCCCGCCCGACCAGGCGCACAGGCTGGGCAACTCGTTCGGCCTGGTGTTCCTGTCGCTTCCAGTCGGCATCGTCGACCCGGTGCGCCGGCTCCGCGCGATCAAGGACGAGATGGACGGGCTGAAGCGATCACCCGAGGCACTGGTGGCGTTCGGCGTTCTGAGCGTGATGGGCCTTGCCCCGGTCGAGGTGGAACAGCTCGGCCTGCGCTTCTTCGGGAGCAAGGCCACGACGGTCCTCACCAACGTCCCCGGCCCCAGGGAACCGCTGTACCTCGCCGGCCGCAAGCTCGACCGCATGATGTTCTGGGTGCCCCAGTCCGGACACCTCGGGCTCGGGATCAGCATCCTCAGCTATGCCGGCCGGGTGATGCTCGGGGTCGCCAGCGACGAAGGCCTGGTCCCGGACCCGGAGACGATCGTCGACGCCTTCAAGCTCGAGCTCGACTCGCTGCGGTCGGCGGCCACCAGCAAGAAGGGCGGGATGAAGAGGGGTTCCAGGGTCAAGGTTTAGCCCTGTCGTAACTTGGTAATCTTGTAATACCATGGTCGAGGTTACCTCGGAGCTCGAGGCTCTGGACGCCTACTCCGCCACCGTCAGCTCGGTCGCCGAGCTGGTCCTGCCTTCGGTGGCGAGCCTGCGGGTCGGCCGGGCGGGTCGCGGCGGCGCCGGGTCGGGCGTGGTCATCACGCCGGACGGTTTCATCGTCACCTCTGCCCACGTGGTCGCGCAGGCGGGTTCCGCGAGCGCCAGCTTTCTCGACGGCACCGAGCACGACGTCGACATCGTCGGCGCCGACCCGCTGTCGGACCTCGCGGTCGTCCGCGCCCGCTCCGCGAGCCTTCACCCGGTCCGGATCGGAAACGCCGACCTGCTGCGCGTCGGCCAGCTCGTGGTCGCGCTCGGCAACCCGCTCGGGTTCTCCGGGTCCGTCACGTCGGGGGTCGTCAGCGGGTTAGGCCGCTCGCTGGCGACCGCAGACGGGAACGGGCACCGCCGATTCATCGAGGACGTCATCCAGACCGACGCGGCGCTCAACCCCGGCAACTCGGGTGGCGCGCTGGCGGACTGGCAGGCCAGGCTCGTCGGCGTCAACACCGCCGTGGCCGGGATGGGCCTGGGGCTCGCGGTGCCGATGAACGGCACCACGCAGGCGATCCTGTCCGCCCTGATGAGCAGCGGCCGCGTCCGCCGCGCCTACCTCGGCATCGCGGGTGGCAACCGCCCTCTCCCACAGCTGATCGCCAAGCGCCTGGGCCGCAAGCAGGGGGTCGAGGTCCAGGAGGTTGTCGGCGGTAGTCCGGCCGCGACGGGAAAGATCCGAAGCGGCGACGTCATCGTCGCGCTGGGCGACGTGGCGGTTGCGAAGGCCGGCGACCTCCAGAGGTTGATGGTCGAAGCCCACATCGGGTCCAGCGTCACCCTCACCATGCTGCGCGGCGAGAAGCTCATCACCGTCGAGGTGGTACCGGTAGAGCTGAGCTGACCTGCTCACGGCTTACACTCCGCTGAGTGGCCAAGAAACAGCAGCTCCGTGACCTTCTGCGCGCAGCGGCGAGCGACGGCCGTTTCAGGATGGCCGACGTCGACCCCGACTCGACCCCGGGCCTCAAGCGGGCCAACCGAGCGGCCAGGGACGTCAAGAAGCACAAGGTCGCCCTCTTCGACCTGCAGGAGCGGCTGTACGCAGAACACAAGCGGTCGCTGCTCATCGTGCTCCAGGGCATGGACGGAGGCGGCAAGGACGGCACCATCACGCACGTCATCGGCGACCTCAACCCCCAGGGCGTGGAGATCTCGGCGTTCAAACAGCCGACGCCGGAGGAGCGCCGGCACGGGTTTCTGTGGCGGATCCGCCGGCGCCTGCCGGACCGGGGCCTGATCGGCATCTTCAACCGCTCGCACTACGAGGACGTCCTGATCGCACGGGTCCACGACCTCGCCAAGCCGCCGATCATCGAGCGCCGGTACGGCCAGATCAACGCCTTCGAGAAGAAGCTCTCTCGAAGCGGGACCAAGATCATCAAGCTCTGCCTATACATCTCGTACGAGGAGCAGCGCGCGCGCTTCCTCGATCGCCTCACCGACCCCAACAAGCGCTGGAAGTTCAGCGAGCACGACATCGATGAGCGCGCGTACTGGGACGACTACATGAGCGCCTACAGCATGGCCATCACCCGCTGCTCGACCCCGTGGGCGCCCTGGTACGTGATCCCGGCCAACGACAAGGACTACCGCAACTGGGCCGTCACCAAGATCCTGATGGAAACGCTTAAAGAGATGAACCCCCAGTACCCACAGCCCAAGCTGGACATCCCGCGGCTGACGAGGCGGCTTAAGGCTTGACTCCGGCTAAGGTTTGATACGTTACTTAAGATCTGAGAATTGTTGAGGGGGAGTTGACATGAAACGATTGCGCCTGGTCTGTCTGGCAGTGGCGACCGTGGCGGTCGCGGCATGTGGGTCGAGCGGAGGAAGTACCGGCACCAGCTCCAGCTCCTATTCGGGCAAAGTGATCAAGCTCGGCGCGATCCTTTCCATCACAGGGGCCGGCAGCGTGTACGGCCCCCAGAGCCAAAACGGCATGATGCTCGCCGTCAAGCAGATCAACGCGTCGGGCGGCGTCAACGGGGCGACGATCGACCTGACGGTCAAGGACGACGCCTCCGACAAGGCTCAGTCGGCCCAGGTCGCGCAGACCATGATCCAGGCGGACCAGGACCTTGCGCTGCTCGGTCCAACCCTGTCCAACTCGGCGGTCGCGGTTCACCCGCTGGCCGAGAGCCTCAAGACGCCCATCCTGGCCGTAAGCACGACGGGCATCAACATCGTGCCGGACTGCAACTTTCCCGACACGACACCGTGCAAGTACGTGTTCCGGGACAGCCTCGGTGAGCAGACCGCCATCCCCGACAACATCCAGTCCTACGCCAACGACGCCCACCCCAAGACAGGCGTGCTGCTGGTCGCGCAGGATGACAAGTTCTCCAGCGACGGCGGCACCATCGTCCAGAACACGGTCGGCCAGTACAACATCACCCTACTGAAGACGATCAAGTTCAACAAGGCCGAGGCGGACCTGTCGCCCTACGTGACGCAGGCCGTCCAGCTCAACCCCGACGTCATCTTCATCACCTCGCTGGGCGGCATCCCGGCCCAGATCATGACCGAGGCTCGCAAGCAGGGATGGCAGGGGCAGTTCCTCGGCGGCAACGGCTTCAACACCGCGACCGTGTCAGCGCAGGCGGGGGCTGCCGGCAAGGGCGCCCGCAGCGCGAGCGCCTGGTACATCGGCAACACGTTCCCGTCCAACGCCGACTTCGTGTCGGCCTACAAGGCCGAGTACTCGAAAGACCCCGACCAGTTCGCTGCGCAGGGGTACACCGCGATCAAGATCCTCGCGGACGCCGCCAAGCGCGCCAACCTGACTTTCACCGACCTGGCCGGCGACCGGGACAAGCTTCGCACCGCCATGGAGACGGTCAACATCCAGACCCCGCTCGGCCCGTTCCAATTCACGAGCTCCCATGACGTCAAGCAGACGGTATGGGTGATCGCGATGGACGGCAACGGCGGATTCACCCTCGTTCACGAGATCAAGGAGAGCTGACGAAAGGAGGGAGCGTTTCTCCCTCCTTCACTCAGTGAACGGCTCGCGAAAGCGACGTGGACCAGCAGCTCCTCAACGCAATCTTCATCGGGTCCATATACGCGCTCTTCGCCGTGGGTTACACGCTGGTCTTCGGCGTTCTCGACATCCTGAACCTCGCGCACAGCGCCGTATTCATGCTCGGCGCGGCGGTCACGTATTCGCTGGTGATCAATCACGGTCAGCCGTTCTGGGTCGCGTGCATCCTCGGGATCGCGGCGTCGGGGTTCATGGGCCTTGTCATCGAGCATGTTTGCCTCCGGCCACTGCGCCGGCGCCAGGCGCCGCCGATCGCCGCGCTCATCTCGACGATCGGCCTCGCGCTGATCATCGTCGCGGCCATCGAACAGGGCCAGCCCGGGCAGTTCTTCGCCTGGCTGTGGGTCGACGGCCCTAATTCCGTCGCCTTCCCGCCGGGCACGATCCCCAACCCGACCTGGCACGTCGGGGACCTGACCCTCGAGGCGAGCAAGGTCGCGATCATCCCGATCTCGATTGTCCTGATGCTCGTCCTCGGCTACGTGATCCGCTACACACAGGTCGGACGCGGCCTCCGGGCCGTGGCTGAGAACCCCCGCGCAGCCCGTTTGATGGGCCTGGACGTCGACCGGATGATTTCGCTCACCCTCGTCATCTCATCCGCGCTCGGCGGATTGGCGGGGATCCTGTTCGGCGTCGCGCTGGGTGACATCAGCCCGTACATCGGACGCGACAACGTCGAGGTGCGCGGCCTCGCGGTGATCGTGCTCGGCGGGATGGGCAGCATCCCGGGCGCCGTGGTCGGCGGCTACCTGCTCGGCCTCATCGAGGTCGCTGCTTTGGTGACGCTCGGCAGCAACGCGCGCGGCGGCGTCGCCTTCGCAGCCCTGTTCCTGATGCTGGTCCTGCGCCCGCAAGGCCTTTTCGGCGCCCAGCTCCGCGAGCGCATCTGATGGACTTCTTCTTCCAGCTGTTTTCCGACCCGGTCGGCTTCTGGAACTCACACACCCTGCTGATCGCGCAGATCGGGATCAACGGCATCCTCGCGACCTCCATGTTCGTCGTCCTCTTCTCGGGACAGCTGTCGCTCGCAGCCCCCGGCTTCATGGCCGTCGGCGCGTACACATCGGTCCTCATGGGCCTCTACTGGCACACCCCGTTGGCCCTCGGCCTGGTCGCCGGCACCCTGCTCGCGGGCGTCGTGGGCGCACTCGTCGGCCTGCCCGTGCTCCGCCTTCGCGGCGTGTTCCTGGCCATCGCGACCATCGGCTTTGTGGAGGCGCTGCGCCTCGGTGTGATCCTCAACCTTCCCATCACCGGCGAGGGACTCGGCCTCAAGAACCCGAGCGCCGACCCGCTTGGAGGGATCAACCTCATCCTGGTCTCCTTCGTGGTGGTGGTCTTCGTGGCTTGGAGGCTCACCAAGGGCCGCCTCGGCCACGCCTGGGCGGCGATCCGGCAAGATGAGATCGCAGCGCTCAGCCAGGGCATCCACGTCGCCCGCTACAAGCTGCTGGCGTTCATCCTCAGCGCCGTCATGGCGGGCTTCGCGGGAGGCCTGGAGGCGCACCTGAACTTCTTCGTTGACCCGGGTGACACTCAGTACGGCGTCACCCGCGCCGTCCAGATCCTGACCTTTGCGGTCCTGGGCGGGAGCGGTTTCGTCCTGGGCCCCGTCGTCGGCGCTCTGTTCATCACGCTACTGCCCTGGATCTTCGAGGCAGCCGGTCCCTACATCAACATCGTGAGCGGCGCCTTCCTCATCGCGATCATCGTCTTCCGGCCGCAGGGGATCGTGGGACGCGGCGGCCTCGCCATCATCCGGCCCTCGTGGTGGCCGCGAGCTCGAGCCAGTGCTCCTTCGACTGGATAGCGTCCAGCGCCATTTCGGTGGCGTCCACGCCGTCGACGGAGTGTCGCTGGAGGTCGAGCGGGGCGCCATCCAGGGCCTCATCGGGCCCAACGGCGCGGGCAAGACGACGCTGGTCAACGTCCTGACCGGTTACGTACCGTTCCAGGCCGGCCACGCCTGGGTCGGCGCGGATGAGCTGACCGGCCTTCCCGCCTTCCGCATCGCCGCTCTCGGCGTGGCGCGGACCTTCCAGAACATCCGCCTCTTCAAAGAGCTCACTGCGATCGAGAACGTGCTCGTCGGGATGCACACCCGCCGGCGTGACGACACCCTGGCTCAGCTGGCCACGCTTCCCTTCTTCCGCCGCGACCAGCGTGGGCGCCTTAACGAGGCCCACAAGCTGATGGACACGGTCGGGCTGGCGTCTCGCGACGTCGGCGACCGGCCGGCCGGGACTCTGCCGTACGGCGACCAGCGCCGCCTCGAGATCGCGCGCGCCCTCGCCCTGCGGCCGCGCCTGCTGATCCTGGACGAGCCGGCGGCGGGCATGAACCCCTCAGAGAAGCACCGCATCCGCGAGCTGATCGAACGCCTGAACGCCGACGGGCTGACCATCCTTCTGATCGACCACGACATGCGGTTGGTGATGGGCGTCTGCAACCGGGTCGCGGTGCTCAACTTCGGCCGCAAGATCGCCGACGGAACGCCCGAGGAGGTGTCGACTGACAGCGGCGTGATCAAGGCCTACCTGGGCAGCGGTGGCGAGCGCGAGGTGCGGAGCGCACCCGGCGCGAGCGGTGTCGACCAGGCGGCCGAAGCCGATGAGGTGGCCGGCAGCGGCCGCCCCTCGGTCGAACCCGAGAATGCGATCCTCGAGGTGCACGGCCTCACGGTCAGCTACGGCGCGATCACCGCCGTGAGAGGCGCGTCGTTCAGCGTCGCCCCGGGCGAGGTCGTCGCCCTGATCGGCGCCAACGGCGCTGGCAAATCCACGATCCTCAACACGCTGTCGGGCCTGCTACGCCCGGACTACGGCTCGGCCATGTTCGACGGGCTCGACCTCACGGCTGCCAAGCCTTCGGCGATCGTGCGTCACGGGCTGGTCCAGGTGCCCGAGGGGCGGGAGATCCTCGCCCGGCAGACCGTGCTCGAGAACCTCGAGCTCGCCACTTGGGCCAGGCAGTCCGGCCGTGGCGCACAGGGGCAGATCGCCCTGATGATGAAGCGGTTTCCCATCCTCGGCGAGCGACGCGACATGCGCGCCGGCACCCTGTCGGGGGGCGAGCAGCAGATGCTGGCGATCGCCCGGGGCCTGCTGGCCAAGCCGCGACTGCTGCTCCTCGACGAGCCCTCGTTGGGTCTTGCCCCGCAGATGGTCGACGAGGTGTTCCGAGCGATCGAAGAGATCCACGCGGACGGCACGACGATCCTCCTGGTCGAGCAGAACGCCCTGCGCGCCCTGGCCATCGCCGACCGCGCCTACGTCATCGAGACCGGCCGGATCCAGCTCAGCGGGAGCGGCGACGACCTGCTGCACAACCCCGCAGTTCGCCGCGCCTACCTCGGCGGTTAAGCCCCGGGCGCGGCGCCGCGGCCCGCGGCGTCATTGCTGCAATTGTTTCGACCCTCCCCTTACCGTGGGGGCATGGCCATCCATCCACCCGACGTAGCCGCCGGTCCGATCTCGGTCGTGGTCCCTCCACCCAAGCGAGGTGGGCTCGACCGGCAGATCTTCGAGGCCGTCAATGGTCTTCCCCATTCCGCGGTCAGCGACCGCTACGTCAGCACGCTTTCGAACCTCGGAGAAGGCCTCGGCTGGGTCGCCGGCGGGGCCGCGATCGCCATGCTGGGCGGGCGCAAGGGCCGGCGCGCGGGGCTGGCCACGGCGCTTGCCTCCGTGACCGCCACCTATATCGTCCAGAAAGCGGTGAAGCCGGTCTTCCGCCGCGCGCGTCCCGCCGTGGATCGCGGCGCCCGCGTGGTAGGGGTGCGCCCCCTCGACCATTCCTTTCCGTCCGGCCACTCCGCATCGTCGTTCGCGGCCGCCACCGCGCTGTCGATCTACTACCCGAAGGCAGCGCCGATTGCCTTCAGCCTCGCGGCGGGTGTGGGCCTGTCACGGGTTCACCTTGGCGTCCACTACCCGAGCGACGCGGCCGTCGGCGCCGCGATCGGCATCGGGATCGGAACCTTCGTCGGCTGGCTCGTCGCGCGCGGGCCGATCAGGTAGGACGGGGACTCGACCTCCGGCGAAACCATCTCCAGCTGGGCGACGGCAGCCAGCGCTCCGGGAGCCAAAGCACGAAGGCCGACCACCCGAGTCCAAGGAGCACGCCGCCGATCACGTCGCTGGGCGATGAACATCCCCACCACCGCTACGGCTCCGATCAGGACCTGCCAGATCCCGGCGCTCACGTTGATCAGCTGAAACACATACACCACCGGGCCCCAGTTGATCGACTGGACGAGCGTGGCGATCGGGATGTCGAACGGCGTCAACAGCACATGCGTCACGACCAGGACCGTGTCGAGCGCGAACAGCGCCAACATCACCAGGACGGTAGGGCCGAGCCACCGTCGCGCGGCCGCCTGAGGCTGCCCGGCGAGGACCTCTTCGGCGGCCCGTCTGGCGTCGGCGCTCACTTGCGCAGGATCACCCGCAGCGCGCTGAGCTCAGCGGTGATGGTGGCCGGCGTCCTGCCCAGCTGCGCGTTGTCCGCGTAGATCCGCACCTTCGGCTTGGTGATCACCAGCAGCTTGCGGAACTTGAACACCTGGCCAAGGCCGTGCTCGCTGTGCTTGGACAGCACGGCCCGCGCCAGGACCCGTTTGACGATGTCTCGGCGGGTCGCGCCGGCGTGTACGGACAGCTCAAGGTACGGCTCGATGGGGGTCTTGTCGCTGACCGGCATCTGTGAGCCGATCGAGGTGGTGTTCGTAAAAACCAGGGACATCGCTGTACCGCTGCCCCTGATATCGCCTGTCAGCTCGTACGTGAACGGCCTCGCCTCCGCGAGGTGACGCACGTCATTCGCGAAGTCGCCAAATGCGCGATCCTTGGCCGACTCGCCTGCGGCGATCGTCTCGCCGAAGAGGCCGATCGCCGCCGCCTCGAGGAAGATCTTCCCGTTCAGGCGGCCGAGCGTGATCGGATGCGGTCTGCCCTCCTTGATAACCCGGATCGCCGCGTCGATGGTCGGAGGCAGGTGCAGCGATTTTGCGAAGTTGTTGAACGTGCCCATGGAGAGGATCCCGACCGGGTGCCTGGTGTCGGCGAGCCTGCGCACCACCCAGCCGATGGTTCCATCTCCGCCGGCTACGACGATCGTGGCGCTGGGTCCGACCAGCTTCTCCAGGTCCATCTTCGGGTCGAACTCGACGATGACGCTCTTGTCGAACGCCTTGCGGATCTTCGCTTCGATCTCCGGCGTCATGGAGCCCGACTTGGAGCTCATGATCACCAGGCTGGCCGCCCGCCCCGCACCGGCCGGGCGCCTGGCCCGAGGCTTCGTGCTCATGACGCCAGCTCGGCACCGGAGGACAGGACCTGGATCGCGGCGCTCTGCATCGATCGCTGGCTGTTCACTCCGCGGCTGGTGGGGACCTTGGACCATGTGCCGTCCGCGGCCAGGGCCCAGGCCAGCGTGTCATCGGCGAGCTCGAGCTGCAGAAAGCCCTCGATTTGCTCCCGCAGGCCCACGTCGTTGATCGGAACGACTGCCTCGACCCTACGGTCCAGGTTCCGGGGCATCAGGTCTGACGACCCGATGAAGAGCCGGCCGTCCGCCCCGTCGCCAAAACGGAAGATGCGTGAGTGCTCGAGAAAGTGGCCGACCAACGACCTGACTGCAATCCCCTCCGAAAGGCCGCGCACGCCTGGTCTGAGGCAGCAGATGCCACGCACGATGAGGTCGATCTTCACGCCCGCCTGCGAGGCCCGGTAAAGCGCGTCGATGACCTCAGGGTCGACAAGGTTGTTGACCTTGATCACGATACGGCCGTCCGGCTTCGACGCCTGCTCCTCGATGAGCTTGACAATCCCTGAGCGCAGCGTCGTCGGGGCCACCAGGAGCTTACGGAACCGGCTCTGGCGGCTGTAGCCGGTGAGGTAGTTGAAGAGCTCGGCGATGTCGGCGGTGACCACCGGGTCCGCCGTGAAGAGCGCGATGTCCTCGTACTGGCTCGCGGTCGCGACGTTGTAGTTGCCGGTTCCGATGTGGGCGTACCGGCGCACGGCTGTGCCCTCCTGCCGCACGACGAGCATCAGCTTGGCATGTGTCTTGAGGCCGACCAGGCCGTACACGACATGCACGCCCGCTTCCTCCAGTGCCCTCGCCCAAACGATGTTGGCCTGCTCATCGCCTCGCGCTTTGAGCTCGACGACGGCCACCACCTGCTTGCCCGTTTGGGCGGCGGCCTTCAGCGCCAGCGCGAGCGAGCTGTCCGGACCCGAGGTCCGGTACAGCGCGAGCTTGATCGCGAGCACGTCCGGGTCTCGAGACGCCTGCTCGATGAAGGCTTCGACCGACGTGGCAAACGAGTCATATGGATGGTGGACGAGGACGTCCTCGCCGCGAATCACCTCGAAGAGGTCGACCGGCTCGCTCGCAAAGCCGCGCAGCCGAAGTTGCGTGGCCGACAGCCAGGCCCCTGTTGCCTTTCTGTTCTTGCCGTGCCAGTCGATCGAGAGCAGGCCGGTCAGGTCCAGCAGCCCGGTGATCGTGTAGACGTCTTCGGGTCCCAGCTCCAGCTCCCGCAGGAGCAGGAACAGTACGTCTGGCGACATGTCGGTGTCGACCTCGAGCCGCACCGCCTTGCCTTTGCGCCCCTTGCGCGTGAGCTCGGCCTGGACCGCCGCCATCAGGTCCTCCGCCTCGTCGTCGTCCAGGTCGAGGTCAGCGTCGCGAGTGACCCTGAAGAAATGATGGCTGACGATTTCCATCCCGGGAAACAGGGCGGGCAGGTGAAGCGCGATCACCTGCTCCAGGGGCACGAAGCGCCGGCCATCCGGCAGGGCGACGAATCGAGGAAGGAGCGGTGGCACCTTGACGCGCGCGAACCGGGGCAGGTGGCGCAGTGGGTCGCGCACCATCACCGCGAGGTTCAAGGAGAGGTTGGAGATGTGAGGAAAGGGATGGGCGGGGTCGACCGCAAGGGGCGTCAACACGGGAAAGATGCGCTCCTGGAAAACCTCTGAGAGCTCCTCCCTCTCCGCCGGGGGAAGGTCTGCCGCCCTGACGATCGTCACACCTGCTTCGACCAGCTCCGGGACCACGTGCTCGTGGAAGACGATCGATTGACGCTCGATCAGCTCACGGATGCGCAGCCCGATCGCTTCCAGCTGGTCCTCGGGGGTCATTCCGTCCGGCGAGACCACCGGCATCGGGGAAATGAGCTGCTCGTGCAGGCCCGCCACACGGACCTGGAAGAAGTCGTCCAGGCTGTCGCTCAGGATCGCGAGGAAGCGGATCCTCTCGGCGAGGGGACGGCCGGTGTCTTCGGCCATGGACAGGACACGGCTGTCGAACTCAAGTCGAGAAAGCTCCCGGTTGAGGAACCTGTCCTCGGGCAGCGGGAGCGGCCTCGAAGCGGATCGGGCTCGTGCTTTGGCGGCCATGTCTATCTAGAACGCGCGAGGGCCGGGTTCGAAAGAGGGCGGGTCGAAAGCACCAGCGCGGTCCACCCGATGCCAAGGGCCAGGCGGGCGATCACGTCGGTCACGAGCCCTCCCCACGACAAACCCTGGATCCAGCGTTCCACGGACACGTCGAACGACATGTACACGTGGCCCGCCGCGTAGAGGGTGAGCAGGCCGAACGTGCCGAGTCCGATCAATCCGAGGACCATCAGCGGCCACCGCATGAACCCCGTGCCGGTATGCGGCCTGGCGATGACCGACGCGACGTCGCTCACCCGTTACTGCCCATCAGTCTCACCCAGCGCGCACATGCGAACGAGTGGAGTCCGAGCGCGATGAACCCAAGGGATACGACACCGACCAGCACCTGGCCGAAGGGCTGGCTGAGCAGGAAGAGGAACGCGCCACCGAAGCCGTGGGCTTGCGCGGCGTTGTTGTTGAACCCGGCCTGGACCAGGAACCAGCCGATGACGAGAAAGCTCACGCCTCGCGCCGCCATTCCGAAGCGACCGAGGGCGATCGCGATCTTACGTTGGGATTCGGACATTTCGGCGCCCTTGAGGTCCGCCGCGAAGGTGGCTTTGTAGGCTTCGACGAACTGCCCGATGCCGATGCCGAAGGCGACCAGCCCTACGACGATCGTGAGCGCTCCGCCAAAGGGATGAGAAAGCAGTGTGGTCACCGATTTCTGGGTGCTGTCTCCCGCCGCGCCCCCGGACCCCAGCAGAACCCCCAACCCGAACAGCGCGATGGCCCCATAGGACACTGCGCTCGAAACAAAGCCGAGGCGGGACATGATCCCGGTTGCGTCGCGACCCCGGTGCATCGGGTCGTAGATCGCTCTGACAAAGCCCCACAGCGAGTACGCCACCAGTCCGACGATCATCGCGATCAGCACCAGCTTGCCGAAGGGGTTCCCGATCAAGAAGACCAGGCTCCCGGTCAGGTCGGTGGCCTGGCCGCCTGGGGTTCCCGACGCGATGCGAAAGGCCAGCACGCCCATCACCACGTAGAGCGCTCCGCGCGCGGCGTAGCCAAGCCGCTCGAGGAGCTCGAGCACAGGGTTGCTGGCGGCTTGCTTGACGGCGGTGTTCGCGGCGTGGATCTCCGACATCTCAGGCAGCCCGCTTGCCGCGTTTGCCCGAAGGCCTGTCAACGTTGGAGCTCAGCGAGCGCTTCAAGGCCCGCACGTCGAGCTGTGGGTTCGGATAGTTCGATTTCATGGCTTCCATCTCCTCGATGAGAATTTGGGTCACAGCCCAATTCCGATACCACTTGCGGTTGGCAGGAACCACGTACCAGGGCGATGCGGCTGGAGAGCACCGGCCGATCGCAATGGCATAGGCCTGCTGATAGGCACCCCAGTACGCCCTTTCGGTTATGTCGCCGTCACTGAGCTTCCAGTGCTTGTCGGGGTCGTTGAGCCGGCCCACTAGCCGCCTTCGCTGCTCCCCCTCCGAGATGTGCAGGTACACCTTGACGATGGCGGTGCCGCCTCTCGCGACGGCATCCTCGAAGCGATTGATGATCGCGTAGCGCTTCCGGATGACCGCCGGCGAAGCGAGCCCTTTGACCCTGGCGATCAGGACGTCCTCGTAGTGCGACCGGTTGAAGATGACGATCTCGCCGGGCTTTGGCAGCGCGCGCTCGATGCGCCACAGGAAGTCGTGGCGGCGCTCCGATGCGCTCGGCGCCTTGAACGAGAAGATGCGAACCCCTTGGGGGTTGAGCCCCCGCAACGCGTACCTGACGGTCCCGTCCTTGCCGCTCGTGTCCATGCCCTGGAGGACGACCAGGACAGAGCGCTTGGCCTCGGCGTGAAGCCGGTCCTGGAGCTGCATGACGTGCTCCTCGTCCGCGAGGGTGCGCTCATCCGACCAGTGCCGTTGGACGCCGTTGGTCTCGGAGGGATCGACGGTTGCGAGGTCGACCCGGCCGTCCTTTGGACGGGCTCGCAGGGCGTCCCGGACGGAATGGCGGTTGGTCGAGCTCTTGCTGCTGGGCATTGGCCACCTCACGGTGGACCGGGACGGGGAACATTGTCCGCAACAGCCCCGAGGTCGGCGCTTGGGGACCGCCGGAGGGAATCCGGCCGAAGGACCCGTTGGGACAAATAAAAAGAGCCCCGGATTGCTCCGGGGCTCTCTTCTGGTCTCTTGTTACAGAGTGCGGACGCTCTTGGCGCGCGGGCCCTTGGGGCTCGCCTCGATTTCGAACGAAACCTTCTCGCCACCCTGCAGGCTGTCGAAGTC
>DATKSS010000122.1:0-11482 GCA_035531515.1 Candidatus Dormiibacterota bacterium
GAGGCGCAGGATCCGGCGCATCTCGGTCACCGCGGCCTTCTGGCCTCGGACGTCGTCCATGCTGACCCCGAAGTTCGCGTCGTCGGGGTTGATCATGGTCTTGCCGATTCGCGTGTAGATGTAGAAAGGCCCCAGGAAGAGCGCGAAGTTGGCGCCCAGGAGGAACAGCACGTAGAGGAGGTTGGTAAGGCCGGCCACGATGGCCTGCGGCAGCGCGGCGAGCGCATCGGCTGGCTCCAGGCCGAACAGGTAGTAGGCCCCGGCGAAGTAGAGCACCGGGATGGCGGCCAGGAAGAGCGCGCGTTTCCAGAAGATCGCCCGATTGGTCTCCACGGTGCGGGTGAGGATGTCGGTTTCGGGGGAGATCCGCTCGCGCAGGATGAGCGAGCGCCGCACCATGCTGAGGATGCCGCGGCAGATGAGCATGGCGACGAGGGCATCAGCGACCGACCACCCCATCCCGAGCTGCAAGAAGATGTACGTGAAGGCGAAGGTGGAGGCGCCGACGAAGAGCGTGAGGATCCAGAAGATGATCACGGCGGGTCATTCACTATACGGCGGGACGTTTCGACGCCATCCGCCTGTGATCGAGTCGGTCTCTTCGTGATCAAGAAAACGACGAGCGCGAGTCCGGCGGCGATCACCACGTCGCCCGGGCTGTAAGCCTCGGGAAATGGAGGCACGGAGATCCAGTCGCCCAGAGCGCCGAGATTCGTCCCCGGACCCATGAGCGTGTACTGGGCGATCTCGCCACGACCGAGCAGCGAGCCCGCCAAGGCCGGGGCCACGGGCATCCGCGCACCGTTGACGCCGATCACCAGCAGGTTAAGCGCGCCACCCGCCGTCACGAGCCACACTCCGGGCAACAGGTGGAAATGCCAGATCGTCCACACCACGATCACGGCCAGCGCCACCACGTAGACATATCGCACGGCGTCAAAGCGGTTGAGCGGGGTCAGGAGCGCCGCTTCCCTTATCACCACGGCGACGAGCAGGACGAGCGGCCAGCGAAAGCGCACGCGGGAGAAGCCGTCGACGCTGCCGCCGGTCACCAAACCCACCACGAGACCAAGCGCTATCGCGACCAGCCAGAGCACGTGGGGCTTACTCGGCGGCGAGTCGGGAGGCGGCTCCGGCCAGGACCTTGACCCCGACCGGCAGGGCCGCTTCGTCGATGCGGAACCCGGGCGAGTGATGGGCCGCCGGAGCCTCTCCAGCCGGCATCGCGCCAAGCATGAAGTAGCAGCCCGGTATCCGGGTCAGGAACTCGGCGACGTCATCGCTCACCGTGAGCGGCCGGCCAAGCACGCTCGCCTTGTCGCCGATCAGCTCGCGGCCCACGTCGAGCACGGTGCGGGTCACGTTGGGTTCGTTCATCAGCGGCACTGTCCCATGCACGAGGTCGATGTTGGCGCGGACCTCGAACTCGCTCTCAGCCTCGCGCAGCAGGTCGTGCAGCCGGTCGAGCGCCTGCTCGCGAAGCGAGTCGTTGAAGGTGCGCAAGCTTCCCTGCACCAGGACGCCGCGGGGAACGATGTTCCACGCGCCATCGCTGCTGATGTTGCCGACCGTGGTGTGGCATTGCACGCCCTCGTGCTCGAGACCCTCCACCACCGTGTGAAGGCGCTCCACGAAAAACGCCTGCGCCGCCAACACGTTGCCGCACCGGCCCATCATCCCGCCGTGGCCGCCCGGGCCCGAGAACCTGATGTCGAACGCATCCGAGCCCGCCCACATCAGGCCGGGTCGCGAGATTACCGTCCCCGACTCGAGAAAGCTCACGACATGCAGGCCGATGACCGAGTCCGGATGGTGGTCGTCGAGGAGGCCGCGCGCGATCATCTCCTTGGCGCCCGCCACGATCTCCTCGGCAGGCTGGAACACGAAGAGGTACTTGCCCTTCACGTCCCAGATACGGTCGACCAACGTCCGCGCGACGCCGACCATGATCGCCATGTGCGCGTCGTGGCCGCACGCGTGCATGCGCCCATCGATGCGCGAGGCGAAGTCGACGCCCGACTCTTCATTGATCGGGAGACCGTCGATGTCCGCGCGGAGCATCACCGTCTTGCCCGGCCGTCCCGTGTCGAGCAGCGCGACGACGCCTGTCTCGGTCGGGCACGTCTTGAGCTCGAGGCCGAGCTGCTTGAGGCGCTCGGTCAGCTGCCGGGTAGTCTCGTGCTCGGCGAAGCTCACCTCGGGATGCCGGTGGAACTGGCGGCGAAGCTCGATGACCTCGTCGATCACCGACCGGCTCGGCAGAGGGCTCGTGGCCTGGTCGTCACTCACGGATCGACACCAATGCATATCCACGCGCCGAGGCCCTCACGAAATTGGGGCCCAGCCCGGGCTCGAGCTCGTCCAGGCGCCGGCGCAGCGTCAAAAGGGCCGAGTGCACCGTCGAGTGCGCGGCGTTGTTGCGGAACAGGCCCGCGTCGATCAGGTCTCTGGCCGTGACCGGCTTGGAGCCCTGCGCCAGAAACAGGACTATGGCAGCCTGCTGCTGGGTCAGCCGAATCTCCTTGGCGCCGAGCTTGACGCTGCGCCGGGTGGGATCGAATTCGACACGCCCGAACCGGTAGGTGCCGGGGCGCCCGGTGCCACGCTCCACGAGGCGGGCAGCCAGGTCGGAGTAGATGTGCGCCATCGGCACGTTGCCCTTCACGAAGTAGGAGCTGGCGCCGAGCTCGTACGCCTTTCGGATCGCGGCCGAGTTGACCTGGGCCGCCGAGAGCACGATCACCGGCAGCCCGGGGTGGTGGTGGCGGATCCACGTCAAGAGGTCGAAACCCGAGTCCTCGCCCTCGTCGAGCACCAGGTCCAACAGCACGGCGGCGACCCGTTCGTGCTCGAGCAGCTCCATCGCCTCGGGCGCCGACGACGCGACCGCTGGACGGTAGCCCAGGTCGTGCAGGTCGATGCGGAGCTGCTGCTGCATCGCGGACTCGTCCTCGACCACGAGCACAGACGAACCGAGCACGTCCGCGGGGCGGTAAACCTCGAGCCCGGGGGGCAGCGGAGGCAGCCGGACCTCGCGAGGACGGGACGGGACGGGACGAGTTTTATCGATGCTGCGATTTTCCAAGGTCTGGCCCTACATAAGTATTTACGATAATTCTCGTCATCTGAACACTCAAACTCAAAGGACCGAATTCATACTTGCGACCGGATCTTTCATCAGTTGGAAAAACAAAGGGGAACGATGGGGATGACTTGGAGGGTTAGAGTCCGAGGACTGGTTGTCGTGGTGGCTTCTCTCGCCGCTCTTGCGACTGCGTCTGGCGCTGACTGGACGGACTGTCTGTCCTGGCTGGGGTTCTGGTAGCTCAGAGGCCAACCAACTAGGAATCTGAGTTCTGGCGCTCTCTTGAGCGCCTGATGGCCGGGGGCAAGAGGGCGTACAGGTCGGCACGGTCCACGGCTTTGCTCATGTAGCCGACCACGTCGGGGTCGTCGGTCCCCGAGGGGAAGACGGGGTAAGCGGTGTAGAAGATCACAGGCACCTTCTGCCCGCGCGCCCTGAGCTCGTTGAGAAGGCCCCAGCCGTCCATCGGCTCGGGGAGCATCAGGTCGATGATCGCCACCTCCGGCTTCTCGGTGCGCGCCAGCTCGAGCGCCTGGTCCGCGTCCTCGGCCATGCAGACGCGGTAGCCGAGCATCCGCAGGTCGGTCTCCAGGATCACCCGCCACGCGCGCTCGTCGTCGACCACGAGCACCGAGGAGCCTCGAAGGTCGGCCGGCGTCGGGGCGATTGGCTTGGGCGGAGTGAACGGCAAGGTGATTCTGGGGCAGTATATCGGTGCTGATGCCGAATCCCGCCCGGCGAGGAGCCAGGCCCCACGCGCCGCCCGGAGCAGTGGCTCGACCGCGTGCAAGGGCGAAAGCCGTGCCGCGCAGACCGGGGGATCCCCGCCCAACGGCAGCCGCCCTGGTCCACGAGCTCGGGAGCTGCGTCACGGAGGCGGACCTGGTCCAGGTCCTGTACCGAGGATTGCACCAGGGCTTCGGCTACGACGTGCTGAACCTGCACGTCCTGGAGCGTGAGGGCTGGTATCACTCGGTGGCGATCGATTCGGGCGTTCTGCAGGACGTCCGTCGCAGGCCGTTGAAGGAGTCCACCTACGCCAAGAACTACTCCAATCCCAGGACCGCGGTGGTCCCGACCGAGTCGTGGCGGCAGGAGAAGGGCAAGGGGCCCGGAGTCGGGCGCAGGACCAGGTTCGCGATCTGGGTTCCGGTGAAGCACCAGGACGTGGTGATCGGAAGCGTCATCTACCAGTCGTACAAGAAGCGGCGAGTACCCGAATCCGAGACCACGTTGCTGGAAGAAGTCCACCGAGCCCTTGGCGTCCATCTCGCGAACGTGTCACTCAACGAGCTGACCCGCAACCAGGCTCGACGTCTCGGTGCCCTGAACAGCATCGCCCGCGCGATGACCGCGACGCTCGACGAGACGAGCGTGCTGACCGGCCTCTACGCGACGCTGCGCGAGCTGCTGCCGGTAGACGCGCTCGAGCTGGTGACCATCCAGGGCGAAACCGACCGGGCCAGGCTGCTCCACATAGAGGCCGAGACCGCGGTGAGCTCGCGCTGGCTGACCAAGCGCTCATTGCAGGCTGTGGCCGCTCACTCGGTCGTCCGCGAAGCCAAACCCCTGCTCACCTACCATCCGACGTCGTCGCTGTGGGTGCCGCTCAAAGAGGGTGGTGAGGCGCGCGGCGCGCTGGGCATCACGTGTAAGCAGGCGTATGCGTACGAGGATTCGACCGCCGCGTTCCTCGAGCTCGTGTCGGACGAGGTCACGCTGGCCCTCCGCAACGCGCGGAGCTACGAGGCTCTCGAGGACCAGAAAAGGCGGCTCGAGGTCGTCAACACGATCGGCCGCCGGCTCGCGTCCAGCCTGGACCGGTGGTCGATCATGCGGACGCTGCGGGAGGAGCTCGGCAGGTTCTTCGACTTCGATGGGTTCATCCTCGCGACCATCACGCAGACGCCCGAAGGCCCGGTGGCGGAGGGATACCAGTACCTCGCCGGCGCCGAGGAGGTCGTGCCGCCGGTCGCCCTGGCGGTCACCGGCCCTTCGCGCGAGGCGTACGAGTCAGGCCAGCCCGTCCTGGTCAGGCACTCGCCCTGGGCGCGCTCGTTCGAGCGGACCGAGCTCGAGCGAGAAGGCTGGACGGTGGGCCGGGGCGCGGCGGTGTTCGTCTCCGGGCCGCGGACAGACCGCAGGCTGGTCTCCCGGTCGTTCGTGTGGGTGCCCGTGCTGAGCGGGGAGCGGATCACGGCCCTGCTTTCGCTGCAGTCCTACCGCGAGGGCGCGTTCGAGGAGTGGCACGTCAAGCTGCTGCAGGACATAGCCGCGCACGTCAGCCTCGCGCTGGCCAACGCCGACCACTTCGCGCAGGCGCAGGCGGAGAGGGCGAGGCTGGAGGCGCTGCACGTGCTCGAGATGGGTGTGGCGAGCGCGTCCGATGAACGCGAGCTGGCGGACGCGGTCTTCGACGTCGTCGGCGAGTACCTCGGCGTGACCCACATGGTGCTCGCCTACCTCGACGTTGCCGGGAACATGGCCGCCTTCACCGGCGAGCGGGGCGCCAAGACGGCCGGGATCGGCCCGGTGCCGATCGATGAGTCGCCGTTCTTCCGCCGGATGATCGGTGAGGGCGGCCAGATGCAGGAGCCCAAGCCGGTCGGCCCCCCTGAAACAGAAGGGCCGATCGGGGGTTACCTCTTCAGCCACTCGCCAAGCCACGTCGTCTGGGCTCCCATCACGCAGGACGACCGCGTGGTGGCGGGCCTCGTCGCAATGCGGAATGACGGCGGCCGGTTTCTCCCGGCGCACCTCAAGCTGCTCGAGGCGGCCGCGCCGGTCGTCGGCATCGCGCTTCGTACGATGCGGCTTCACCACGCGAATGAGATCGCGCTTGCGCAGTCGGTGCGGATCCAGGAGCTCGCCGCACTGGCAGGCCACGAGCTGATCAGCGTCGCCACCAACATCGCGGAGCAGGCGAGGACCATGCTCGAGTCGCCTGGCGCGGTGTGCTGGGCCTTCGACATGGAGGGCCGGATCACGGCGACCCGCGGGAGCGGTGAGCCGGCGGCCGAAGAGGTCCTCGCCTGGGCCAACCTGAACAACGAGGACCGGCAGGCGCCCCCGGGCCTGGTCAGCGGCACGACCGGCGGCCAGGCATGGAGCCTCATCCCGCTGTGGTACGGCGACCGGCTGGTCGGCGCCATCGGAGCGGTGCACGCATCGACGCTCGTCGCCGAGCCGGGCCCGGCGGCGCTCGAGTTCGCCCGCCACGCCGCGATCGCCATCGAGAACTCGCGGCTGGTCGCCGAAACGCGCGGCCGCATCCGCACCCTCGAAGCCGTGGCGGCGTTCGCCGAGCTGACCCCGACAGAGCCGGACCGGGCCCGCGTGGAGATGGGCCGGTTGGTGAGCCGGGCGCTGGCGGGCTCGCAGGGCGAGCTCTGGCTCCTCGAGGACGGTCAGCTGGTGCGCCGCTCCGACAACGGCGAGGAGCAGCCCCGCGTGCCGGTGACCGACGGCGCGCAACTCCTGCGGGCCCTGGCCGCCCCGACCGGGGGCAGGCGCCTGAGGGCGCTGCTCGACCTGTTGGGGGCGCCGCAGGACGCATTCGCGATCCCCATCCAGGTCGAAGGCCGGCTGGCCGGCCTGCTCGTGGCCCGGATGACCGGGGGTGGCGCCGAGACGAGAAGGCTCGCCGGGGTCCTGGCCGGCCAGGCGGCGGTCCTGGTCGGGCAGCTCGAGCTGGTCGACGCACTCGACCGCGAGCGGAGGATGATGAACGCCATCCTCCGACACTCGCCGGTCGGGGTCCTGCTCGAGGATGCGGCCGGCAGGATCGTCTACGCCAATCCCGAGGTGGAGGCGATCTACAACCTGCAGGCCTCCGAGATGCCGGGGCGAACCCCCGCCGAGATATACGCCGCCGCCGGGGCGCTTCCTACCGAGGACGGCGAGTCGGACGGCACGTACGAGCTGCGCATGCGCGATCCCGAGCGCACCGTCCACGTCCGGCGGGTGGTGATCCCAGGACTCGAGGGCGAGCCGGCCGGCGTCCTGACCCTGCACGAGGACGTGACCGCGCAGAGCCTTGCGCTCGAAGCCAAGGACCTCATGCTCCGCGCCATCGGCCACGAGGTCCGAAGCCCGGCGGCGGCGATGAAGAACACGCTGGCCGGCATCATGCAGTGGGGCGACACGATCGACGCGGGCGGGCGGAAGGAGCTTCTGCAAGAGGCTTACGAGTCGTCCGACCGCTTGCTGAGCCTGGTCGAAAGCCAGCTGATCATCGCCAAGCTCGAGACCCGGCACTTCGAGCCCAACCCCGACAGGGTCGAGCTCGGCCCGGCGCTCGATGCCGTGATGGGCGTTCTGCTGCACCGCTATCCCGACCGCTCGGCCGCGGTCGAGGTCCACCTGCCCGCCGGCCTGCCGCCTGCGTTCTGCGAGCCGGCCCACCTGTCGCAGGTGCTGACCAACCTCGTCGGCAACGCGCTCGAGTACACGACCGGCCCGGTCATGGTGGAGGCGCGGCCGGCTCCGAGTGGGTGGCTGGAGGTCACGGTGAACGACCGAGGCCAGGGCCTGCCCGCGGCGAGGCTCGACACGCTCTTCGAGAAGACGGGGCCCGCCGGCCGGAACCGCTCACAGGGCGGCCTTGGCCTCGGCCTGTATCTCTGCCGCCTGGTCGTCGAGCGCTCGTTCGGGGGCCGCATCTGGGTGGAATCGAGCGACCGCCGCGGCACGACCTTCAAGTTCACCGTCCCCGCTTGGGTAAAGGAACCAGCTTGACGCCAGGCGTTTCATGAGCGCCGCCGAGCCGGTCTGGGTGCGGGTGGGCGGCGGCCTCGAGTCAGTGCCCGACCGCCTTCGCCACGGGCCGGCGGACCCCGACTTTCCCCCTCCGGGCGGCCCGTGGGAGGCGCTGATCCTGAACGGCCGCCTCGTCGGCTGGGCGGGCCACGCCAGCCTGGGTCAGGCTCGTAAGACCGCGGAGCTGGGCCAGCTGCTCATGGCCGAGCGCCGCGACCACCTGCTCGGCCGCCTGGGGCACAAGCTGAGATCGTCGGTGCTCGCGCTGCAGGAGTCCGCGCGGCAGGCGGCCTTCGGGCGCACCGAGCTGCTCGAGGGCGTGTTCGAGCAAGCCCAGGAGGTGGGGCGCCGCGCGGCGGCCCTCGAGGCGGCGGCGATGCAGCCTAAGGACGGCGCGCGCGGCGTGGTCCTGGGGGCGGTGCTGAACCTCGCCCTCCCCGCGGTCGAGCGAAAGCTGCCTCCCGGCGCGGCGGTGGTGGGGTCGGAACCCATGCTGGTCGAGGCATTCGCCCGCGCCGGCGACTGGCTGGACGGCGACTTGCTGACCATCGCCGCCCAGCCGGTGGGCTCGTGGTGGCGAATCCATATGGCGACGACCGGACCGCGTAAGGCGCAGGTCGTGCCCGAGATGGGCGAACCCCTCCTGCGCGTGATCATCGACCTTCACCTTGACGGCTGGCTCGACGTGCACCCGGACGGGGCGGACATCTACCTGCCCTCGTACCGCCAGCCTTGACGGCAGAGACCAGGCCTTGGCTGTAGTCGAGCGAGTAGTCGCGCCCAACCCCGGGCCTTACACCGGGCCGGGCACCAACACCTGGATCGTCGAAGCAGGCCCGGTGGTCGTCGTGATCGATCCCGGCCCTGACGAGCCGGCGCACCTGCAGGCCCTCAACCAGCGGCTCGCGGGGGCGACCGTCGGAGTCGTGCTCGTGACTCACTCGCATCACGACCACCTGGCGCTCGCGGAGAGCTTCGCCGGCCAGCATCACGCTTCGGTGCGGCGCTACCCGGAGCTGGGCGACGCAGACGTCGTCAGCGTCGGCACCCTCAAGCTCACCGCCCTCCACACGCCCGGTCACAGCGCCGACCACCTCTGCTTCTTCATCCCGGGCGACCGCGCACTCTTCACCGGCGACCTGATCCTGGGCCGGGGCAGCTCGATGGTCACCTACCCCGAGGGCGACGTCGCGGCGTACCTGCGGTCGCTGGACCGGGTCGCCGCCCTGGAACCCCGGATCCTGTTCCCTGGCCACTGGGATCCGGTGACCGACGCCATGGGCAAGATCGCCGAGTACAGGCGGCATCGCGTGGAGCGCGAGGTCCAGGTCCTGGACGAGGTGAGGCGTGGCCCGGGGTCCGCGGACGAGCTCACCAGGCGGGTGTATGGCGACCTGGACGACAGGCTGATGGTCGCTGCCGAGATGACCCTGCGCGCCCACCTGCGAAAGCTCGTCGACGAAGGCTCGGTCGTCGTCGCCAAGCGCTCCGGCAAAGAGGTCTACGAGGCGCCGGTATCGTGAGCGCCGTGATCGATCCTCGGCCGCCGGTGCTCTCGCTGCCCGCTCGCGATCTCGAAGCTTGGATGGTGGCCAACGGGGAAGCGGCTTACAGGCGCCGCCAGGTGTGGGGTTGGCTCGCGCGCGGAGCGCTGTCGTTCGACGCGATGCACGACCTGCCCAAAGACCTGCGCGCCGCGCTGAGCCGGGACTTCCGGATCACCTCGCTCAAGCCGGTGGCGGTGTCCGACGCGGACCGCAGCCTGACGACCAAGACGCTGTTCGAGCTCGACGGCGGCCATTCCGTCGAGGCGGTCGTGATGAGGTACGCCGAGCGCTCCACGCTGTGCATCTCCTCGCAGGCCGGCTGTCCCATCGGCTGCCCGTTCTGCGCCACGGGCAAGTTCCCCTTCGGCCGCAACCTGAAATCTCACGAGGTCGTCGAGCAGGCGGTCGACGCGGCCAGGATCCTGGCCGGCGAGGGCCGGCGCCTGTCTCACGTTGTCTTCATGGGCATGGGCGAGCCGATGGCCAACTATCGCGAAGTGGTCGACGCGGTGCGGCGGATCGCCGACCCCGACCTGCTCGGCATCAGCCCGCGGCGCATCGTGCTCTCGACGAGCGGGCTCATCCCTCGCATCGCGCAGCTCGGCGAGGAAGGGCTGCCGGTCACGCTTGCCATCTCATTGCATGCGGCGCGCGACGAGCTGCGCGACGTGCTCGTGCCCATCAACAAGAAGTACCCGGTGGGCGAGCTCGTCGGCGCGTCCCAGGCTTACGCGGAGAAGACCGGGCGGCGAGTCAGCTACGAGTGGGTCCTGCTGGCCGGGGTCAACGACACGGAGCGCGACGCCAAGGAGCTCGGCGCTTTGCTGCGCCGCAAGCTGGCGCACGTGAACCTGATCCCCTTCAACCCGGTTGAGGACACGCGGTATCGCGCGCCCGACCGAACTTCGATCCGCGCCTTCAAGGAAAAGCTCGAGGTCCAGGGCTTGAACGTCACGGTCCGCGACACGCGCGGCCGCGAGGCGGACGCGGCATGCGGGCAGCTCCACGAGCGCGTTATGCGCGGCCGGCAGGCTGCCGGGGTCTCCTAAGACGCTCTACGCCGGCGCCTCCGGTTTCAGCTACGCGACCTGGAAGGGAAAGTTCTACCCGAACGCTCTTTCAGGCGCGAAGATGCTCGGCTATTACGCGCAGAGGTTGAACGGAGTCGAGCTCAACGGCAGCTTCTACCGCACTCCGCCGCCGGGCGCGCTGGCCGGCTGGGCCTCCGACACGCCGCCCGGCTTTCGCTTTTGCATGAAGGCGAACCGCGGCCTGACGTATTCGGCGGAAGGTTTCGACCGTGTCGGGCTGGCTCGAATCTTCACCGAGCGCATCGCGGCCCTGGGCGATCGGCTGGGCCCTGTCCTTTTGCAGTTCCCGCCGGCTCGCAAGCTCAACGTCGCCCTGCTCGACTCCCTGCTGGGTGCGTTGGGAAGACCGACCGCGGTCGAGTTTCGCGACCCGTCGTGGTTCTCGGCCGACACCTACAGGGTGATTCGCGACCACGCCGGCGCGCTCGTGGTCACCGATGAGGAGAAGTGGCCGCGAGCTCCGACCCTGGCCCTGGGCCGGATCGCGTACTTCCGGCTCCGTCGCGGCTACACGCAGGCCGCGCTGCGGCCGTGGGTCGCCGAGGTGGTGTCGGCGCTCGCGTCTCACGACGAGGTTCACGTGTACTTCAAGCACGACCCCGAAGCTCCCGCCCTGGCGCAGCGGTTGCTGACTTCTGCGGCTAAGACGCGACCGTGACGGGCGTGGGGTGGCCTGCGCGCGAGCGGCGGATAAGGATCGGAATCGCAACCAGCGCGATCAGCACCATCAATGCAGACGCCAGCTGCGCCTGGCGCAGCCCGATGAACACAGCCGGGTCGAGGCGATAGAAGCTGAGGAAAAAGCGACCCACCGCATAGACGCCGAGGTAGATAAGCCCGACCACGCCGTCCGGCAGGCGCGCCTTCAACCGCTGGTGGAAAGGCAGGATCGCGGCGAGGAGGAAAAGGGTGAGGATCATCTCGTACGCGACCTCGGGGTGCACGACGCCGCCGGGCTGACCCAGAGTGTTGGCGTTGACGTACTCCACGCCCCACGGCAG
>DATKSS010000123.1:0-16663 GCA_035531515.1 Candidatus Dormiibacterota bacterium
GCGCGCTTGTCGCCAAGCTCGGGATCAGGAGATAGTCCGACCAAGCGCCGGGCGCCCGCCGGGCGCCCTCAAGTAAATCCGGGAGGACCCCACGCTGGTAGCGCGGGTCAGCTCTTAGAAGCCCTCACCCAGGTCGTCGAGATTGCGCGGGGCGCGCACCAAGACGAGCACTCGGCGGCGGCTGCTAGGAACCTGGCCCAGGTCGCGCCTCCGGGGGTCTCCTCCCACACACATGGAGGTATCTGACGTGGCAGTAGTCACGAAGAACGTTGACGTAGCCGGCAAGCGGCTTTCGATCGAGACCGGCCGGGTGGCCGAACAGGCCAACGGCGCAGTGATCCTGCGCCAGGGCGACACGGTGGTGCTCAGCACGGCGGTGATGGCGAAGGAGCCCAGGGAGGGAATCGACTGGTTCCCGCTCACCTGCGATTACGAGGAGAAGCTATATGCGGCCGGCAAGATCCCGGGCGCGTTCATGCGCCGCGAGGGACGGCCGAGCGAGACCGCCATCCTCGCATCCAGGCTGACCGACCGCCCGCTTCGGCCGCTCTTCCCGGACGGCTTCAGGCTCGACGTCCAGGTGGTGTCGACCGTCCTGTCGGTCGACCAGGAGAACGACCCGACCATCCTCAGCATCAACGGCGCCTCCACGGCGCTGGTGATCTCCGACATCCCGTTCGCGGGACCCGTGGGCGCGGTCCGCATGGGCTACCTCGAAGGCCACGTGGTCGTGAACCCGCCGATGTCGCGGATGGCGGAGTCGGAGCTCGACCTCGTCGTGGCCGGGACCTCGGACGCGATCCTCATGGTCGAGGCGGGCGCGAAGGGCGTGTCGGAGCAGGTCGTGCTCGACGCGCTGTCCGCGGCCCACGAGGAGATCAAGCGGATCTGCGCCGCCCAGCTCGAGCTGCAGCAGCAGGTCGGCCTCGAAAAGCGCGACTTCGTCCCGGTGTCACACCCGGAGCAGATGGTCGAGATCATGAGCGAGTACCTTGCTCTACGCCTCGACCAGGTCCTGTACAGCGCGGACAAGGCGGTCCGCGAGGCGGGCGTCGAAGACCTGCGCCGCACGACCAAGGCCGAGCTCGGCGAGCGATTCCCTGAGCACGCCGACATTCTCGGCAAGCTCTTCGACAAGGCGGTCAAGGACCGCGTTCGGCAGCGCATCGTCGAAGAGGGCGTGCGCGTCGACGGTCGCGGCCTCAAGGACGTCAGGCAGATCACCGTCGAGGTCGGAGTGCTGCCCCGGACCCACGGCTCAGGGCTCTTCACGCGCGGCCAGACGCAGGCCCTGACGATCGCCACCCTCGGCTCCATGTCCGACAAGCAGAAGCTTGACGGCCTGACGCTCGCCGACGAGTTCAAACGCTACATGCACCACTACAACTTTCCGCCCTTCTCCGTCGGTGAAGCCCGGCCGCTGCGCGGGCCCGGCCGCCGCGAGATAGGTCACGGCGCGCTCGCGGAGCGGGCGCTCCTGCCGGTGATCCCTCCGGTGGAGGAGTGGCCGTACACGATGCGGCTGGTCTCCGAGATCCTGAGCTCCAACGGCTCGACCTCGATGGCATCGGTTTGCGGCTCGACCCTCGCGCTGATGGACGCAGGCGTGCCCATCAAGTCGCCGGTCGCCGGCATTGCCATGGGCCTGATCACCCGGGAGGGCAAGTTCGCCGTCCTGACGGACATCCAGGGCGTCGAAGACGCGCTGGGCGACATGGACTTCAAGGTCGCCGGCACGCGAGACGGCATCACCGCCCTGCAGATGGACATCAAGATCAAGGGCCTTACGCATGAGATCTTCAGCCAGGCGCTCGAGCAGGCTCGTGTGGCGCGCCTGTTCGTCCTGGACAAGATGCTGGCGGTGCTCCCCAAGCCTCGCAGCGAGATGAGCGACTACGCGCCGCGCATCACCACGATCATGATCAACCCCGACAAGATCCGCGACATCATCGGCCCTGGAGGCAAGATGATCCGCAAGATCACCGAGGAGACGGGCGCCCAGATCGACGTCGAGGACGATGGGCGCGTCTTCATCGCCGCGGTCGACCAGGAAGGCGGCCAGCGGGCGATCGACTGGATCAAGGGCCTCACCGACGAGGTCGAGGTCGGCAAGATCTTCCGCGGCAAGGTCGTGCGCATCATGCCTTTCGGCGCTTTCGTCGAGGTGCTGCCGAACCAGGACGGTCTCGTGCACATCTCCAAGCTCACCGACCATCGGGTCGAGCGTGTCGAGGAGGTCTGCAACGTCGGAGACGAGATCATGGTCAAGGCGGTGGAGATCGACAGTCAGGGCCGGCTCAACCTAAGCCGCCAGGCGGCGATCGAGGAGCTGACCGCCAAGGGCGAGCCGATCGAGGAGCATATCGACAAGGAAGCGATGGCGGTGGCCCTGGCGTCGCCTCCGCCCGCGCCGCGCGAGGGCGGGTTCGGCGGTCGTGACCGGGGCGGCCGCAACGGCGGCGGCGGCCGGAGCCGCGGACCTCGTCGAGACTGATCGAGATCTCATGACCGAGCCGATCAAGGTCGCGGTGGCCGGCTACCGCGGCAAGGTCGGCTCGGTGCTCGTGCCGGGTCTGCAGGCCGAGCCGGACATCGACTACGTGGGCGGCATCGGGCGGGGCGACGACATCGCCGCCTTCCTCCGCGAGAAGAGGCCGCGCGCCTTCGTCGACTTCACGCGGCCGTCGGACGTTCTGCACAACGCGCTCGCGGCGATCGCGGCGGGAGCGTCGCCGGTGATCGGTACCACGGGCCTGACGGCGGAGAACGTCGACAAGATCGAGACCGCCTGCAAGGAGAAGGGAGTGGGCGGCATCGTGGCCCCCAACTTCGCGATCGGCGCCGTCCTGATGATGCATCTCGCCGACATCGCCGCACCTCACTTCGAGGCGGCCGAGGTGATCGAGATGCACCATTCGGCGAAGCTCGACGCCCCATCGGGCACTGCGCTCGCCACGGCAAGGCGCCTTGCCGCGCGTCGCGGCAGCAAGCCGTTCAGCCACAAGAAGACGGAGAAGGAGACCCTGCCCGGCACGCGGGGCGGGGAGGAGGGGCATGTCGCGATCCACAGTGTTCGATTGCCCGGGCTCGTCGCGGACCAGGAGGTCATGTTCGGGTTGCCGGGGCAGACCCTGACCATCACGCATCGAACGACAAGCCGTGAAGCATACGTGCCGGGAGTCCTGCTCGCGATCCGCCAAGTGACCGCCGAACAGCGCTTCTACAGGGCTCTCGACGAACTACTGGGCCTTCGCTAAACTGACCCCGTGCCCACCTCCAAGCGATTAAACGTTGCTGTCGTCGGCGCGACCGGGATGGTCGGGCAGGAGATGCTGCGCGTGCTCGCCCAGCGGCACTTCCCCAGCGAACACGTCACCGCGCTGGCGTCCGAGCGGTCCGAGGGGATGACGGTTCCGTACAACGGCAGCTCGCTGAGGATCGAACACCTCCACGAAGGCTCGTTCAAGGGTGTCGACGTCGCCTTGTTCGCAGCGAGCGGCGACATCGCGTTGATGTACGGACCGGTCGCGGCGGAAGCGGGTGCGCTGGTCATCGACAACAGCTCGGCGTGGCGGATGAAGGAAAACGTGCCGCTGGTCGTCCCAGAGGTGAACGGGGATGACATCCGCGCCAACGAAGGAATCATCGCGAACCCCAACTGCTGCGCGATCCCGCTCACGGTCGTCCTCAACCCTTTGAGGAACGCGGCCGGGCTGGAGCGCGTCCTGGTCTCGACCTACCAGTCCGCGTCAGGCGCGGGGAGGGCGCTGGTCGAGGAGCTCGACGAGCAGACGAAGGCGATCGCCGCCGGCCAGGAGCCGCCGGTCGCCGCTTATCCCTATCAGCTCGCCTACAACGTGGTGCCCGGTGGATGGCGCCCGGAGCCCGACGGTTACAACGAGGAAGAGGTCAAGATCGTCAACGAGACGCGAAAGATCATGCACATGCCGGACATGCGGATCACCGCCACGTGCGTTCGGGTTCCGGTGCCTGTCGGTCATGGTGAGTCGGTCTTCATCGAGACGACCAGGAAGCTCACCGCAGATGAGGCACGCACGATCCTGGGAGGCGCACCCGGCGTGATCGTCGAAGACGACCCGCACGCCAGGCTCTACCCGACGCCGCACGGCGTCGCGGGCAAGGACGAGGTGTATGTTGGCCGCATCCGCAACGACGCCTCGATCGGCAACGGCCTGGTCCTGTGGCTGGTCTCCGACAATCTGCGCAAAGGCGCTGCCCTCAATGCGGTCCAGATCGCGGAGCAAGCCATCGAAATGGGATTGGTTGTGAAGTGAGCGCTGAGCTGGGACGACTTCTGACGGCGATGATCACGCCTTTCAAGGCCGACGGCTCGGTCGACCTCGACGCCGCTGAAAAGCTCGCGTCGCTGCTGGTCGCGGACGGGTCCGACGGCGTGGTCGTGTCCGGCACCACAGGCGAGTCACCCACCCTCGACGACGACGAGAAGATCGAGCTGCTCCGAGCGGTCAGGAAGGCGATCCCGGGCAAGACCGTCGTCGCCGGCACCGGGAGCAACGACACCCGCCACTCGGTCAAGCTCTCGGAGCGGGCGATGAAGGCCGGCGCCGACGCTCTGCTCGCGGTCGTGCCGTACTACAACAAGCCCCCGCAAGACGGCATGTACCAGCACTTCAAAGCCATCTCGGAGGCCGGCCCTACGATCATGTACAACATCCAGGGTCGCACCGCGGTCAACATGACCGCCGCCACGACGCTGAGGTGCGCTGAGCTGCCGGGTATCGTCGGTGTCAAAGAGGCCAGCGGGGATCTGGACCAGATCGGGTTCGTCTGCGCCGGCAAGCCGTCCCACTTCAAAGTCTGGAGCGGAGACGACAGCTGGACCCTGCCCGTGCTGGCTGCGGGCGGATACGGGGTGATCTGCGTCGTGTCGCATCTCGCCGGCCGCTCGATGAAGAGGTTGATCGAGGCCTACGGAAAGGGCGACACCGACACGGCGCGCGAAATCCACCTCGGGCTGCTGCCGGTGATCAAGACCTTGATGACCACGGCTGCCAACCCTGTGCCGATCAAGTCCGTCCTCAATGCGATGGGATTCCCGGGCGGCCCTTTCCGCCTACCGCTGGTCCCGCTCACCGCAGATCAGCTGCAGTCGGTGATGAAGACCGTCCGCGACGCCGGCGAGCTGATCACCTTCAAGCCGGGAGTCAAAGTCGCTTAGCACCTCAGTGGAGCTCACCCAGCTCCACGACACGATCCGGTCCTGCAAGAACTGCGGGCTTCACGCGACGCGAACCCAGGCCGTGCCCGGCGCCGGTCCGTGCCCAGCCGACGTGATGATCGTGGGCGAGGCGCCGGGATTCAACGAGGACCGCCAGGGCGAGCCGTTCGTCGGTGCCGCCGGCAAGCTGCTGGACACCCTGCTGGCGCGAATCTCGCTGAGCCGGTCCGAGGTGTTCATCACCAACGTCCTCAAATGCCGTCCGCCCATGAACCGCGACCCGATGCCAAACGAGGCCGAGGCTTGCTCGCCATACCTGGCGCGCCAGCTCGAGCTGATCAAGCCGAAGGTCGTGCTGATCCTCGGCCGCCATGCGCTCGAGCGCCTCATGCCGGGCCAGGGGTCCATATCGCGCGTGCACGGCAGCCTGGTCAAGCGCGGCGACGTCGCCTACGTCCCGCTGTACCATCCCGCAGCCGCGCTCCACAACGGCTCGCTGGTCGCGGACCTGGAACACGACTTCGATTTGGTCAAGCAGTACCTCGACAAGCTGCTCGCGCCGCCGCCGCCTCCCGAGCCCGAGCCCGTGCCGAAGCAGGAACCCGAGCAGCTCCAGCTTTTGTGAGCTCGCGACTGAGGTACATCCCTCTCGGCGGCCTCGGCGAGGTCGGGATCAACATGTGGGCGCTCGAGTGGGAGAACAAGGTCCTGGTCGTCGACGCGGGATTGATGTTCCCGCAGGAGGACATGCTCGGCATCGATCTCGTCCTCCCGGACATCTCGTACCTGCTGCGCAAGGACCGCGAGGTGCTCGGCATCTTCCTGACCCACGGACACGAGGATCACATCGGCGGGCTGCCCTACGTCTTGAAGAAGCTCAACGTCCCGGTCTACGGCACCCGGCTGACCCTTGGCCTCGTCAAGCCGAAGCTCAAGGAGCATCGGATCCTTCGCGAGTCAGACCTGCGTGAAGTGCGCGTCGGCGACTCGGTGCAGTTCGGGCCGTTTCGAGTCGAGACGGTGGCGGTCTGCCATTCGATACCCGACGCCGTTGCGCTTTCCATCGAGACGCCCGTGGGTCGCGTGGTCTACACGAGCGACTTCAAGCTCGACCCGGCGCCCCCCGACGGGCATCCCACCGACATGGCACGCTTCAGGCAGCTCGGCGACGAGGGCGTCCTCCTGCTGCTGAGCGACTCCACCAACGCCGAACGTGCCGGGCGGTCGGGCAGCGAGCGTGACCTTCACGTCCCGTTCGAGCGGATCTTCGGGGAAGCCCCGGGGCGGATCGTCGTCGCCAACTTCGCCTCCAACATCCACCGCATCCAGCACCTGGTGCGAATGGCGGTGCAGTTCGAGCGACGGGTCGCGGTCGTGGGGCGAAGCCTCGAGACCAATTTCAAGACCTCGCGCGAGCTGGGCTTTCTCAAAGTGCCCGAAGGCCTCACGGTGGCGCTACCGGAGATCGGCCGAGTGCCGCCGTCGAAGCTGCTCCTACTCACAGCCGGCAGCCAGGGCGAGCCGATGTCGGCCCTGGCGCGCTTCGCCGCCCAGCGGCACCCCCTCGTCAACGTCTTGAAGCACGATTGGGTGGTCATCTCGGCGCGACCCATCCCGGGCAACGAGCGCATGGTCCACCAGACCGTCAACAACCTGTACCGGCATGGCGCACGGGTCTTTTACTCGGAGGTCGGCAACGTGCATGTCACGGGGCACGCTCAGCGCGACGAGCTGAACGAGATGCTCGACGCCGTCCGGCCCAGGTTCTTCATACCCGTGCACGGCGAGTACCGGCAGCTGCTGCTGCACTCGGAGATCGCGCGCGAAGCAGGTCTGTCCGAAGACCGCATCGCCGTCGTCGAGGATGGGCAGTCGGTGGAGCTGGAAGCCGACTCCATGCGCCCCGGCGAGAAGGTCGGCACCGGCCTCGTTTACGTGGACGGGCTTGGTGTGGGCGACGTCGAGCAGGTCGTGCTGCGCGACCGCCGGCACCTGGCCGAGGACGGGATCCTGGTCGTCACGCTGACGCTTGACCGCGACAGCGGCGTGGTGCGGGCCGGTCCGGACCTCATCTCACGAGGCGTGATCGAGCCGGAGCTGTCGACCAGGCTGATGGCCGATGCCCGCGCGGCGGCGATGGAGAGCATCTCTCGCTTCTCCAACAGCCGGGCCGACCTGAACCTGCTGCAGGAGATGATCCACGATGCCGTCTCGAAGACGGTCTACAAGCAAACGCGCCGTCGCCCTATGGTCATCCCCGTGGTGACGGAGATATGAGCGAATGAAGCTGCCGCCATTGGCGCTGGTAGCGCCTAGCCTGTGCCCACGCTGCGACCAGCCCGCGATGGTGCTCGACCATTCGGGTGACGACGCCCGCTGCGCCCACTGCGGCCTGCAGCTCCACCAGTGCGGCAACTGCCGCGGCGTCGCGGGTCCGTTCGATCGCTACTGCGGCTTCTGCGGGCACGAGATGGTCCGCGGCGAGACGCGACCCGTGTGGTGGCGACTGTGGTTCCTGGCCGCGCTCGTCCCTCTGGCCGCAGGCCTCATCTACGGCATCGCCCAGGCGCAGCTTCACAAGTAGGCGTTAAGGACTCCCAGACCTCCCCATCTGCGGGGAGGTGGCTTATGCGGGTCGCTGCAGTCGCCGGCCGCACTCGACGCAGAAACTGTGCCGCCCGAGGTTGTGATGACCGCAGGATGAGCAGACGAGCCGCCTCGGCGGGTCCGCCTGCAGCCAGCGCTCGTTTTCGCGCCGATACCAGATCCCGTCTTCGGGACCGAGCATCCAGCGCCGCCCTTCGCTGTCGAGCACCGCGAGGTCGCGCACGGCAAGCCTGAAGGCGCGCGGCGGCATGCCACCGGAGCGACGCTCGTCGACCAGCGACTTGTACCTGACCTCGGCTTCTGAAAACGGATCGACAGCCACGGGGAGAGAGTATCGCTCGCACGCGCAGTCGCGGGCCGGGTCGCGAGAGGGTCGTAGTAGAATCCGGTTCGGCTCAAGGGCCCGCAGCATGCGTCGCACCACATCCCGAGGCACACGTCACTCCGCGAACGGCGCTCGTCGCGCCCCGAGTTCGCGTTCCCGCTCCGCACGCGGCAAGAAAGCCACGCGCCCACACCTGACGCAGCGCCAGGTGCGCGAAGTGTCCGGCGTCCTCTTGATCCTGATCGCGCTCCTGGGATTCCTCGCGATCGCGAGCCACGCGGGCTCGATCCTCACCGGGATCCGCGACGGTCTCGTCTCGACGTTCGATCGCGCCTGGTTCGTCCCGGTCGTCGCCGTGCTGGCCCTGGGGGCGTACCTCCTGTGGCCGAAAGCGCCCAAACCGCGCGCCGTCGACGTGGTCGCCGGAGGGGTCGCCGTGCTCGCGCTGGTCGGGTTGTTCGGCCTCGTCGGTCACGCGGGCGGCTCGGTCGGAAGCTCCATCGACGGCGCCGTGACGGGCATGGTCGGTCCCATCGGGGCCTGGGCTCTCCTGGTCGCGCTGCTCCTGATCGGGCTCATCGTGACCATCCACTTCAGCCCCGGGGCGCTGCTTGCCGCCGGCGTTGGCGCGGCTCGCTCCGCTTATGCCGAACGGCTGCGGATCCAGAACCTGGTAGCGCTCCCGGTCTCGGACAGGCCCAAGCCTCCCAAGCCCGCCAAGGCCGCGCCCGTCACCACCGACGCGCTGGCCCGGTCGGCCGCCAGCTTCGCGACGCCGGTCCCGATGCTCGAGCCGGCCAGGCCGTGGGAGCTCGAGGAGCCCGAGCCTGACGAGGGCGCGCAGGCGGACCGTCAAGAGCGTAAGGCGAGCTCCGACGAGCCGGCGGGTGAAGCGGCCGTCCCGGTCATGCGCATCGTCGCCGAGCCGGAAGACGACCTTCCTGAGATCGAGTGGAAGCTGCCCCCGATCGCCCTGCTCGACACCGTCACGGCGCGGCGGGAACGGATGGCGGACGAGATCAAGCGCAACGTGAAGATCATCGAGACGACGCTCGAGACCTTCGGCGTCGCCTGCAAGGTGGTTGGAGTCAACCCGGGCCCGGCGGTGACGCAGTACGAGCTCCAGCCGGGGGCGGGCGTGCAGGTCAAGCGCATCACCGCGCTGCAGAACGACCTCTCGCTGGCGCTCGCCGCGGCGCCGCTTCGCATCGAGGCCCCGATCCCGGGCAAGGCCGCCGTCGGGATCGAGGTGCCGAACAAGTCGGCCAGCCTGGTGACCATCCGAGAGGTGCTCGAGACTGCCGCGTTCCGCGAAGGCACGAACAAGCTGGCCCTTGGGCTCGGCAACGACGTCTCCGGGCAGTCGATCGTCGCTGATCTCACGCGCATGCCGCACCTGCTCATCGCCGGCGCGACCGGCCAGGGCAAGAGCGTGTGCATCAACGCGCTCATCACGAGCCTGCTGTTCCAGGTCACCCCCGACCACCTGCGCCTGCTGCTAATCGACCCCAAGCGCGTCGAGCTGACGGGGTACAACGGCCTCCCACACCTCGCCCTGCCGGTCCTGGTCGAGTCGCACCAGGCCGCCGCCGCTTTGCGCTGGGCGGTGGCGGAGATGGACCGCCGCTACAAGCTCTTCTCGGCCGAGAGCGTGCGCAACATCGCCGCGTACAACGACAAGGCGACGCTGAAGCAGGCACGTCCCCTGCCTTACATCGTGATCGTGATCGACGAGCTGGCCGACCTGATGATGGTTGCCGCGGGAGAGATCGAAGAGCTGATCTGCCGCATCGCGCAGCTGGCGCGCGCCGTGGGCATCCACCTGATCATCGCCACCCAGCGTCCTTCGACAGACATCATCACCGGTTTGATCAAAGCCAACATCCCGTCCCGCATCGCGTTCGCGGTCGGGTCGCAGGTCGACAGCCGAGTCATCCTCGACACCGGGGGCGCCGAGAAGCTGCTTGGTCGCGGCGACATGCTGTACCAGCCGGTCGACGCCGGCAAACCCACGCGCATCCAGGGCGCCTTCGTGAGTGACCCCGAGGTCGAGGGGGTCGTCAACTTCTGGAAGTCACAGGGCGGTCCGCGCTACATGGAGGAGATCCTCGAGGAGGGAGCGGGCACCGAATGGGAAGGCGAGAGGCGCGAGGAACGAAAGCTCGACCCGCTGTTCGCCCGGTCCGCGCGTGCGGTCGCGGCCGAAGGCTCCGCTTCCGTCTCGCTCGTGCAGCGCAAGTTCAACGTGGGCTACTCGAGGGCCGGCCGGATCGTCGACCAGCTGGCCGAGAACCACGTGGTGGGCAGCTACCAGGGGTCGAAGTCCCGCGAGGTGTTGATGACGCTGCCGGACGTGGATGAACTGCTGGAGAGGCTCGGACTGGAATGAAAGCGCACGGGGGGCAGGCCCCCCCTACGCAACCCACCCTCGCAATACAACCGCTTTCGAATCGACCGTGCGTGGGCGGTGGCCCGGCGAAACCGGGCCCCGCGGAAACAGCTCGAGTCGCCTCTGGGTCGCGGTCAGGGATCCTGGAATGACCCCGGGGACCCCGCTGGCTGCCAGGCGCGGCGAGCGAGGCGTCACCATTCAGCAGGCGGCGGCCGCCATCCGAATCCGCGGCGACCACCACCTCCTCCTCAAGCCGGACGAACTGGGGTCGTTCCCGGCGCCGGTCTACGCCAGGGGGTACCTGAAGACGTACGCGAGCCACCTCGGCCTCGACCCCGATTCGCTGGTGACGAGCGCGCACATCCAGGAACGCCCTCCTCGTCTTGCGCTCGGCCTAGGCGGGACTGGGCGAAAGCCACGGATGGTGGTGACCGCGCCGGCGGTCGGAGCTGCCCAGTTCGCCGACTCCCGGAACACGCTCCAGGCAGGCTCCGTCGTTTACTTCACGGGGGTGGATGTCCAGATCACGAGCGGCAAGGCGGCGGCCACGTTAATCACCATCGACGGACGCAGCCTCGGAGCGCTGGGCGTGGGGGTGGCGACGAGGGAGTTCTCGTCGCAGACTTCTCCTCAGTCGTGAACCTGTCGAACGGCCTGACCCTCAGCCGCCTCGCGGCGATCCCCGTGCTGATGGTGCTGCTCCTGATGCGGTTCTCCGGACACGACCAGGCCGCGGCCGCGCTGTTCATCCTGTTCTCGTTGACGGACACGCTCGACGGCCAGCTCGCGCGCCGCCGCGGCACCGTCAGCGACCTGGGCAGGTTCCTCGACCCTCTCGCCGACAAGCTCTTCGTCCTGTCGGTCCTGATCGTGCTGGTCCAGGAAGGGCTGGTGGCGGCATGGGTAGTGGTGGTGATCTTTTCGCGGGAGCTCATCATCACGATCCTGCGCTCGGTCGGCGCGAGCCAGGGGCGGGTGATCGGCGCGGCGCCGCTCGGCAAGACCAAGACCGTCATGCAGATGAGCGCGGTGACGCTGCTGATCCTGCAGAGGCCATATCCGTGGCTCGTGCCGATCGCCGACGTCGCGGTCGGCGTGGCGATTGTCTTCACGATCTGGAGCGGGCTCGACTACCTCTGGCGGTTCCGCTATCTGCTCGGGCCGCTCGACAGCTCGCAGCTGGCGGGGCGGGTGGGGCCGAGTGGCGGCGCGCCGGGACCGGGCGATCCCGCTTCGACCGAGGCCGAGGCGGGCCGCCAGCTTGGCGAGGCCCTGCGCCGGGCTGGGCTGACCATCGCGGTCGCGGAGTCCTGTACCGGCGGCCTGCTCGGCTCCCTGATCACCGACCAGCCCGGCAGCTCGGCGTATTTCCTGGGAGGCGTCATCGCGTACTCGGACGAGGTCAAGCGGGCCCAGCTCGGCGTCGCGCCGGCGCTCCTGGAAAGCGTGGGGGCGGTCAGCAAGGAGGTCGCCGAGGCGATGGCGGAGGGCGCGCGCTCGAGCTTCAACGCGAAGTTGGCGGTCTCGGTCACCGGCATCGCCGGTCCGGACGGCGGCGGCCCCGCCAAGCCGGTCGGGCTGACTTTCATTGGCGTCGCCTCGGCCCGCGGGACCACCGCGCGCGAATATCGGTTCAAGGGCGACCGGTGGGCGAACCGCCGCCAGGCGGCGGCGCAGGCGATGCGCCTGGCCATCGAGGAAGCCCGCGCTCTCGAGCGGGCCCAGGCCAGGACCGCTTGACGCACGAACAGGTGTTCGCTACACTCTGCGAACCGGCCTGTAAAGAACGTTGACCTCAAGCAGACGACGTAGAACACTCGCCGTAACGACCTAGGAGGCGTCAAAGCATTGGAAAAGGAAAAAGAAAGGTCACTCGACTCGGCGATGGCCCAGATCGTGAAGAGCTATGGCAAGGGTTCGATCATGAAGCTTGGTGAGCAGGCGGCCCTGCGAGGGGAGATCATGGTCATCCCGACGGGCGCTCTCCTGCTCGACCTTGCGCTCGGAGTGGGGGGGATCCCCCGCGGACGGGTGACGGAGCTCTACGGCCCGGAGTCCGCGGGCAAGACCACGCTGGCCCTACACGTGATCGCCGAGGCGCAGAAGCAGGGCGGTGTGGCTGCGTTCGTCGATGCAGAGCACGCGCTCGACCCGCTGTACGCCTCGCGCATCGGGGTCAAGATCGACGACCTCTTGATCAGCCAGCCGGACACCGGCGAGCAAGCGCTCGAGATCGTCGAGGTCCTGGTGCGTTCGGGCGCGGTCGACGTCATCGTCATCGACTCGGTCGCGGCGCTTGTACCCAAAGCCGAGATCGAAGGCGACATGGGTGACGCGCACGTCGGACTCCAGGCTCGCCTCATGTCGCAGGCTCTCCGCAAGCTCACCGCCGCCATCTCCAAGTCCAACTGCTCGGTGATCTTCCTCAACCAACTCCGCGAGAAGGTAGGGATCATGTTCGGCAACCCCGAGACCCAGCCTGGCGGTCGCGCGCTGAAGTTCTACTCGTCGGTGCGGCTGGACATCCGCAAGGTGGAGGTCATCAAGGCCGGCCTCGACTCGGTGGGCGCCCGCGTCAAGGTGAAGGTGGTCAAGAACAAGGTTGCGCCTCCCTTCCGCTCGGCCGAGTTCGACATTCTGTTCAACGAGGGCATCTCGCGTGAGGGCTCGCTGATCGACGCGGCCGTCGAATACGCGGTGTTCGAGAAGAGCGGGACATGGATCTCCTACGGCGACCAGCGCCTGGGCCAGGGTCGCGAGAACGTGCGCAATTACTTGCGCGAGAACCCGACGCTGGCGGCGGAGATCGAGGCCAGGGTCCGCGAGAAGGCCGCCGGCGGAGTCACGCCGTCCAGGGCCGCCGCCCTGGTGAAAGCGCCTGCAGGTGCCCCCGAAGAGCCCTAAGGGCGCTCGCAGGGCTCCGCAGCCGAAGACTCCGGCCGGCACCGCTCTGGAGGCCGGGCTAAGGCTGCTGGCTCGGCGAGCCCATTCGCGCGTCGAGCTGGACCGAAAGCTGGACCTCCGTGGCTACGCGCAGATCGAAGTCGGCTCGGCGATGGACCGGCTGGTCGAGCTCGGCTACCTCGACGACCGGGCGTTCGCCGAGGGTCACGTCAGGCGGCGGCAGAGCGGAATGGGTCCCCGTGCCCTGTCGGCCGAGCTGTCCGCTCGCGGGGTCAACCGCCAGGTGGCCGATGGTGCGCTGGCGGGGTTCGACGGCGAGGCTCAGCTCGTATCGGCGACCAGGCTGGCCGAACGGCTGTACGGCCGAAAGCCGTCCATCGGGTATCGCGAGATGCTCGATGCGATCGGCCCGAAGCTGCTTCGCCGAGGGTTCTCGCCTGGTGTGGCCAGGGCCGCCTGCCAGGCGGTGTGGGCGGGGACGCCACCCCGGACAGAAGCCTAGAATTTCAGTCCACGCGGGCGCGTTTTGACGCTCGCAGTCATCGAGCCAACCCGAGGCGGGATCCATGCCGGTCCTGCCGTGGTCGACGCACTTTGACAATGGAATAAACGAGGTGCATGTCACATGCCTGTCTACGTCTACGTACCGCTTTTGGTGGTGGTGGCTCTCCTCGCCGGATTTGGAGCCGCTTACTGGCTGCTTCAGCGCCGGCAGAGCGACGGGACTCAGGTCCTCGAGCTCAAGGCACAGCAGACCCTCTCCGACGCCGAGACACAGGCCAAGGAGAAGCTGCTCGAGGCCAAAGAGGAGGCGGTTCAGATCCGCACCGCCGCCGAACAGGAGGCCCGCGAATACCGGGCTCAATCGCAGCAGATCGAAAAGCGTCTTTTGCAGAAGGAAGAGAACCTCGACCGCAAGGGCGAGGACCTCAACCGTCGCGAGCATGAGTTCGGCAATCGCGAAAAGGCGCTGGACGACATCAAGGCCCAGCTCGAGGACACCTCTCGTCAGCAGGAGAAGGAGCTCCAGCGGATCGCCAACATGACCCGCCAGGAAGCCCAGGGAGTGCTGATGGGCCAGGTCGAGCAAGAGCTGAGGAACGAGGTCGCGCGCAAGGTCCGGGAGGCCGAGCTGGCCGCCCGCGATGAAAGCGATCGCAGGGCCAGGGAGATCGTCACCGAGTCGATCCAGCGCATCGCCGCCGATCAGACCGCGGAGGTCTCGGTCTCGGTGCTGCCGCTACCGACCGACGAGCTCAAGGGCCGCATCATCGGCAAGGAAGGGCGCAACATCCGCGCCCTGCAGCAGGCGACCGGGATCGACCTCATCGTCGACGACACTCCGGAAGCCGTGATCATCAGCGGTTTCGACCCGGTCCGCCGTGAGGTGGCCAGGGTGGCGCTGAACAAGCTGATCGTGGACGGCCGGATTCACCCGGCCCGAATCGAAGAGATCGTCGCCAAGTCCCGCCAGGAGGTCCTGCAGAGGGTCAAAGAGGAGGGGGAGGCGGCTGTCCTGGAGGTAGGCCTACAGGGTCTGCACCCTGAGGTCGTCCGCCACCTCGGCATCCTGCGCTTCCGTACCAGCTACGGGCAGCAGGTGCTGAACCACTCGAAAGAGGTCGCTTACCTGGCCGCCATGATGGCGGCCGAGATCGGCGCCGACGTCCGCATCGCCAAGCTGTCAGGCCTGCTGCACGACATCGGCAAGTCCATCGACCACGAGGTCGAGGGCTCGCACGCCGTGATCGGAGCAGACCTTCTGCAGCGCCACGGAGTCCCCGCACAGGTGGTCCACGCCGTTCGCGCGCACCACTACGACGAGGAACCTCACTCCATCGAGGCGCTCCTGCTCATCGCCGCCGACGCGATTTCCGCAGCTCGCCCAGGGGCGCGCAGAGAGTCGCTCGAGGCCTACGTCAAGCGTCTGGAGAAGCTGGAGGAGATAGCCAACTCGTTCCAGGGGGTCCAGCAGTCCTACGCCATCCAGGCCGGCCGAGAGGTCAGGATCCTGGTGAAGCCCGAGCAGATCGACGACACCGCTGCTCAGCTCATGGCCAGGGACATCGCCAAGCGAATCGAATCAGAGTTGAGCTTCCCCGGCCAGATCCGCGTCACCGTGGTGCGCGAGACCAGGGCCGTGGAGTATGCGAAGTAGATCCACAAGGGAGCCCCAACTCGGGGCTCCTTTTTTGTTGCCCAATAGACTTGTGCCTGTGACCGGCGACGAGTTCCGCATCCAGTTCCCACCCCACGAAATGTCCGATTGCGCGGGGACCCCGGGTCGGCTTGGCGATTGGTCGATCTGATGCGGGACGAAATTCGCATCCTGTTCGTCGCCGACGTGGTGGGCCATCCCGGCCGTGACGCCGTCAAAGCGATCCTGCCCGGCCTGAAGAAAGAGCTGCGGCCCGACCTGACGATCGTCAACGGTGAGAACGCCGCCGGGGGATTTGGGCTCACAGGCAAGATCGTCGCCGAGCTCAAGGGTGCGGGCGCCGACGTCATCACGACAGGCAACCACGTCTTCGCCCAGAAGGATTTCCTGTCCGAGCTGCCCAACCTGGAGCGCGTCCTGAGGCCCGCGAACTACCCCCCCGGGGCGCCGGGCAAGGGGTCCTGCCTGGTGGAGGCGGTCGGGCGCCAGATCCTGGTCATGAACCTGATGGGCAGGATCTTCACTGGGGAAGGGCTCGACGACCCGTTCCGGGCCGCCGACTCGATCCTGGCGGCGCATCCGGACTGCAGGATCGTCTTTTGCGACATGCACGCCGAGGCGACCTCCGAGAAGAGCGCGATGGGCTGGTATTTGGACGGGCGGGCCAGCGCCGTCGTGGGCACCCATACTCACGTTCCCACGGCCGACGCCCGCGTGCTGCCCGGCGGGACCGCCTTCGTGACCGACGTCGGGATGGTCGGGCCGAGGGACAGCTGCATCGGGATGGACAAGGACCTCGTCATCCAGCGGTTCCTGACCGCGGTGCCGGCCCGCTTCCAGGTCGCCTCAGGACCCGTGACTTTCAATTCGGTACTGATTACCATTAGTGCTCCTACTGGCCGAGCAACATCGATCCAGAGAGTCGACCGTGAACACATTTGAAGGGGTTCCAGCAATGACAACCGAGCGCGCTCCAGTAGAGGTGCTGAAGGTTTCGGCCACCTCCAAGCCGGTTGCCGTGGCGGGGGCCATCGCGGGCGTCATCCGCAGCAAAGGGCGGGTGGAGGTGCAGGCAAT
>DATKSS010000124.1:0-17983 GCA_035531515.1 Candidatus Dormiibacterota bacterium
CAAGGGGATGCGCGTCATGGTGCTGGGCCCCGTCGTCAAGGGTCGCAAGGGCGAGTACCGCTCTTTGATCGAGGATGTGCGCAAGTCCGGGTTCGTGCGCGTTCGGGTCGACGGCAGCCTGTACGAGATCGGCGAGACGATCCCGATGGACAAGAACAAGAAGCACGACGTCCAGGTGGTGGTAGACCGCATCGTGGTCGGCCCGGAGCAGCGCAGCCGCCTGGTCGAGTCGATCGAAACGGCGGCGAGGCTGGGCGGTGGCTCGGTGATAGTGGTGCCTTCCGAAGGTGACGAGATCCAGATGTCCCAGGACTTCGCATGCCCGTACGACGGAACCAGCGTCCCCGAGCCCGAACCGCGCAACTTCTCGTTCAACAACCCGCACGGCGCCTGCGCCACCTGCACCGGCATCGGGTTCCAGCTCGTGGTCGACGGCGACCTGGTCGTGCCCGACCCCTCTCTGTCCCTGCGCGAAGGCGCGATCGCGGCCTGGAGTCGCTCGCAGTTCTTCTATCCCGAGCTGCTCGAATCGGTCAGCAAGTACTTCGGGATCGACATGGACAAACCATGGTCGAAGCTCACCAAGCCGCAGCGCGACGTCCTGCTCAACGGCACGGGCGAGAAGAAGATCCGCTTCGGGTACAAGAACCAGTACGGCCACTCGCGGTGGTACGAAGCGCCCTTCGAGGGCGTGATCGCCAACCTCCAGCGCAGGTACGAGGAGACGCAGTCCGAGTACCTGAAGGCAGAGCTCGAGCGCTACATGTCGGACAAGCCCTGCCCGGCCTGCAAGGGTCGCCGGCTCAAGCCCGAGTCGCTCGCGGTCACGGTGGCCGGCCACAACATCGCGGAGGTCTGCGCCCTCGCGGTCAGCACCGCGATCGGCTTTTTCGACGGACTCGAGCTGACGGACCGCGAGCAGCTCATCGCACGCGGCGTGCTCAAGGAGATCCGCGAGCGGCTGCAGTTCATGATCGACGTTGGGCTCGAGTATCTGACCATCAACCGCGCCGCCAACACGCTTTCCGGTGGTGAGTCGCAGCGCATCCGGCTGGCGACGCAGATCGGGTCGAAGCTGATGGGCGTCCTGTACATCCTCGACGAGCCTTCGATCGGCCTGCACCAACGCGACAACCGGCGGCTCATCAACACGCTGCTGCGATTGCGCGACCTCGGCAACACGCTGATCGTCGTGGAGCATGACGAGGAGACGATCCGGTCCGCGGACTACATGGTCGACATCGGGCCGGCCGCCGGGGAGCATGGTGGCGAGATCATCGCGGCGGGGACCGTGGAGCAAGTGCTGCGCGACCCGAACTCGCTCACCGCGGCCTTCCTGCGCGGCGACCGCGCGATACCCATCCCGCCCAAGCGCCGCACTGGCAACGGCAAGAAGCTGGTGATCCGCGGCGCGCGGGCCAACAACCTCAAGAACCTCGACGTCACGATTCCGCTGGGCACATTCGTCGCGGTGTCGGGTGTCAGCGGGTCGGGCAAGTCTTCGCTTGTCACCGACATCCTCAGCCGGAAGGTGGCGCAGCACTTCTACCGCTCGAAGGAGCGGCCCGGACCTCACCAGTCGATCGAAGGGCTGGAGCACCTCGACAAGGCGATCGACATCGACCAGTCGCCGATCGGCCGCACACCGCGCAGCAACCCGGCCACCTACACCGGAATGTTCACCTACATGCGGGACCTGTTCGCGGGCCTTCCCGAGGCCAAGATGCGCGGCTACAAGCCGGGGCGTTTCAGCTTCAACGTGCGCGGTGGCAGATGTGAGGCATGCCAGGGCGACGGCATCATCCAGATCGAAATGCACTTCCTGCCCGATGTGTACGTGCCGTGCGAGGTGTGCCACGGCACCCGCTATTCCAGGGAGGTCCAGGAGGTCAAGTTCCGCGGCCACTCGATCTCGGACGTGCTCGAGATGACAGTGGACGAGGCGCTCGAGGTGTTCGAGAACGTGCCTGCCATCAAGACCAAGCTCCGCACGCTGCACGACGTAGGTCTTGGATACATCCGGCTCGGCCAGCCCGCGACCCAGCTGTCGGGCGGCGAGGCGCAGCGGGTGAAGCTCTCCGCCGAGCTGTCGAGGCGCGACACGGGCCGCACCCTTTACCTCCTCGACGAGCCGACCACCGGCCTGCACTACGCCGACGTCGAAAGGCTTCTGGCGGTGCTGCACCGCCTGGTCGACCATGGGAACACGGTCGTCGTCATCGAGCACAACCTCGATGTGCTGAAGACGGCGGACTGGCTGATCGACCTCGGTCCCGAAGGCGGCGACAAGGGCGGCTACGTGATCGCCGAGGGCACGCCGGATCAGCTTGCTGCCAATCCGGCCTCCGCCACGGGCCTGTACCTAAAGCAGACGCTCAGCCAAGCCGGCCGCGCTGCAGCGCGCGTGAACGGCGCCGGGCGAGCGAAGCGGTCCAAGGTCGCCGTCGCCGGATCGGCCTGACGGTCGACCAGCAGCTGAACCCCCAACCCGAGTCGACGTACGGCGCCCTGCTGCGCGTGCCGGGGTTCACACGCCTGTATGCGGGCCTGCTGCTCGGGCGGATGGCCGGCTCAATGCTGTTCGTCGCGCTGGTCCTGTTCGTGCTTCAGCGCTACCACTCACCGCAGTTGGCGGGCCTCACCGCGCTCATGGCCGCGCTGCCGGGCGTGGTCGTGTCGCCCCTTGCCGGGGCGCTCCTCGACCGTTTCGGTCGCGCCCGCCTGGTCGTCCTCGACTACTCGGTGGCGGCGGCCGCCCTCGGCCTGATCGCAGGGCTGTCAGCGCTCCATGTGCTGGCCGCGCCGTGGCTGCTGGTCATAGTCACCATCGCCTCCCTCACGAATCCGTTGAGCTGGGCAGGGGCGCGGTCCTTGTTCCCGATCCTCGCCCCGCGACATCTCTGGGAAAGGGCCAACGGGCTAGACAGCAGCGGGCACGTAGCGGCCACCCTGCTGGCTTCGCCGCTGGCGGGGATCCTGGTGGGCTGGTTGGGAGGGGAATGGGCTCTGGCGATCTCGGGCGCCGTCTACGTGGCGGCGGCCGCCGTCATGCTGCGGCTGCCGGACCCGCGCAACACCGCCGCGCAAGTGGGATCGGTGCTGGCCAACGCCTGGGCTGGACTCGTCTACACGGTGCGCAATCCGACGCTGCGGGGATTGGCGCTGACGCTCAGCGTGTACAACCTCGGCAACGGGGTGCTGGCGATCGCGGTCCCCGTGCTGGTGCTCAACCGGCTCCACATGGGTGCGACCACCGTCGGCTTGGTCTGGGGTGGCATGGGCGCGGCCGGCCTGGCGTCCGCCCTGGTGGCCGGGCGCTTCTCGAGCGACGGGCGTGAGCGGCAGATGATCGTCGGCGGCATCCTCGTCGGAGCGGTGGCGACCGCGCTCCTGCCGTTCGCCGGCAGCATCGTCGTGGTCGCCGCGGCCTTGGCACTTTATGGCGTCGCCAACGGGCCCTTCGACATCGGGCTCTTCACGTTGCGGCAGAGACGGACCGACCCCGCGTGGTTCGGCAGGGCGTTCGCCGTGTCGATGGCCTTGAACTCCGTCGGCAGCCCCATCGGATCAGGGCTCGCGGGGCCCTTGCTCGGCTGGTCGCTCGATGTGGCGCTCTGGGCGGCCGTAGGCGCGGCGCTACTGGCGGCCGTCTTCCCGCTGCTGACCATTCCCGCAAAGGAGCCGGTTGCTGTGGCGGCTCAGGCGCCGGCCGGCGGTTGACCCCCCGGGGCACGTTGCCAAACCCAGGGAAGACTAGAGTTCGGCTGATGGTCCGATTGGTCACGGGCGGCACCGGGTTCATCGGCCGGCACCTGCTCCGTGAGCTCGCGCGGCGAGATGGGCTCACGTTCGTGCTGGTACGGCCTGGGTCGCGCGAGAGGTTGGAGGCCCTGGTCGACTCGATGGGAGCAGGAGAGCGGCTGCGGCCGATGACTGGAGACATCACGGCGCCGGGCCTCGCGATTTCCGCAGCCGACCAGGCGCGACTGAAAGGCGCCGACTTCTACCACCTGGCGGCGGTCTACGACCTGGAGGCTACCGAGCAGGATAACGAGCGCGCCAACGTCGAGGGCACTCGCAACGTCGTCGAGCTCGCGGGGAAGGTCGGCGCGCGCCTACACCACGTCAGCTCGGTCGCGATCGCGGGCGACAGCTGGAAAGGGAAGTTCACCGAGGGGATGTTCGCTGAAGGCCAGGCCCTCGACCACGCCTACTACCGGACCAAGTACGAAGCCGAGAAGATCGTCCGCGAATCGTCGCTGCGCTTTCGCATCTACCGTCCGGGCCTGGTGATCGGATCGTCGGAAAACGGCGAGGCCGATCGCATCGACGGGCCCTACTACGCGTTCAAGCTGATCCAGCGCCTGCGTAACGCGATTCCACAATGGGTGCCGCTCATCGGCCTCGAGGGCGGGCAGATCAACGTCGTGCCGGTCGATTTCGTGGCTCGGGCGCTTGATGCGATCGGCCACCGCGAAGACCTGGACGGAATGACCTTTCATCTGACCGACCCCGCGGCGCGGAGCCTCGGCGACGTGACCAACACGTTCTGCAGAGCGGCCCATGCCCCGCAGTTCACCCTGCGCGTCGACAGCCGAGCGGGCGCAATGCTGCCCGCGGGCGCGACCGTGATGCTGCAGCACTGGGACGTCGCCCAGACCTTGAAGCGGCGCCTGCTCGAAAACGTGCGGATCCCGGAAGCGGCTCTCCGCTACGTGTCCAACCGCGCGCGGTTCACGTGCGAGAACACGGTGCAGGCGCTGGAAGGCACGGGCGTCGCGTGCCCGCCGCTCCACACGTACGCGTGGAAGGTTTGGGATTACTGGGAGCGGCGACTGGACACGGAGACTCTGACCGAGCAGAACCTGCGCAACGCTTTGCTGGGCAAGGTCGCGCTCGTGACCGGGGCCTCGAGCGGCATCGGTCGGGCGACCGCCGAGCTGCTCGGGCGGCATGGCGCGCTCGTGATCCTGGTGTCGCGAACGCGCGACAAGCTCGAAGCGCTCAAGGAGGAGATCGAGGCGGGCGGCGGCTCCGCAGTCGTCTACCCGACCGACCTCTCGGACCTGGACGCGTGTGACGAGATGATCCACAAGGTTCTCGCCGAGCATGGCCGCGTCGATATCCTGATCAACAACGCCGGCCGCTCCATACGCCGGTCGGTCAGCGCCTCCTACGACCGCTTCCACGATTTCCAGCGCACGATGCAGCTGAACTACTTCGGCGCGGTCAAGCTCATGCTTGCCGTGCTGCCAGGCATGCGGGAGCGCAAGCAGGGGCACATCATCAACATCTCAAGCATCGGCGTTCAGGCTTTCCCGCCGCGCTTCGGCGCCTACGTCGCTTCGAAGTCGGCGCTCGCGGCGTTCAGCCGCTGCGTCGGGCCGGAGGTCGCGGACGACGGCGTCGCCATCACCAACATCCACATGCCCCTGGTGCGCACGCCGATGATCGCCCCAACCGGTATGTACAAGAACTTTCCGACCAGCTCGCCGGAGGAGGCCGCCGATATGGTGGGATCCGCGATATTGACGCGCCTACCCGAGGTCTCGACGCGCCTGGGCAAGCTCGGCGAGACGGTCAACACGCTCGCGCCGAGCATCCTCCAGCTGGTGATGACCGGCGCGTATCACGTCTTTCCCGACAGCGCATCGAAGGGCGCGGGACCTGCCGAGAAGCCGGCCGAGGAGGAGATTTCGGTCGAGGCGGCGGCGATGGCCTACCTCCTGCGCGGCATCCACTTCTAGCGGCGACGCGCCGTGTGGCGCGAGCTGCTGGCTAGCGGGGACGGGACAGGCCGAACAGGGTCACGCCCAAGACGAAGATCAGGAAGATCAGGAACAGGATCAGCAGGCCCAGCAGCGCGAGGTGGATGATCCCGATGACCATCCCGGCCGTGGCCATGCCCATACCCTGCTCGCCCGACTCCCTGATCTGCTGGCGGGCCATGTACCCGGTGACGATCGCGACCAGGGCGACGGTGAACCCGCCGATGCCGGGCACGATGTTCGCAAAAAAAGACCCGATTCCGGCCACCAGGCTGATGATCGCCAGGGTGTTGGTCCTGTTCGCCGCCGGCGCGTAAGTCGGGCCGGCCGGCCCGTGCGGCACGGTCGTGCTCGGCGCGAACTGCTGGCCCGCGATCTGGGTCGGCGACACGGACGGCTGCACCGGCGGCGGCGGCCCGGGCAGCGCGCTCGGAGGTGTGCTCACGGCGCCAGTCTACGCACGCGCCAACAACCAGCGTATCCAGGCAAGCGGCCCACGGCCCTCCATACAATCGAGGCAAGTGGCGGTGCCCCTCGAGGAGACGATCAAGCGAAGGCTGCAGGCCGTGCCCGAGAGCCCGGGCGTGTACTTGTTCCGCGACAACAGGAGCCAGGTCATCTACGTTGGGAAAGCGCTGCGGCTGCGCGATCGCCTGAGGTCCTACTTCAATCCCGGCTACGCGGCGACCGCTCGCGTCTCTGAGCTGATCCGGAAAGCCAACGACTTCGAGTTCGTCACGACCGCGAACGAGGTCGAGGCGCTCGTGCTCGAGTGCAACCTGATCAAGAACTACCGGCCCCGCTTCAACATCCGGCTGAAGGACGACAAGAACTACCTCTACCTGAAGCTGCCGATCACGGAGGAGTTCCCTCGCGTGCACTACTCGCGCCGGGTGCAGAACGACGGCGCGATGTACTTCGGGCCGTACACGTCGGCACAGTCGCTGCGTGGGACGGTGAAGTCGATCCGCCAGCTCCTGCCGTTCCGTACCTGCTCGGACGAGATCTTCAGGCAGGGCAAGGTCTGTCTCGACTTCCACATCAAACGCTGCCCCGGACCGTGCGAGAGGCGCATCAGCACAGAGGACTACAAGGCGCGCATCAACGAGGTGGCGCTGTTCATGGAAGGGCGCTCGGACGCCCTGGTGCGCGCGCTCAAAGACAAGATGGAGGTTGCGGCGAACCGGCTCGACTTCGAGAACGCGGCGCGCTATCGAGACCAGCTGCAGTCCATCGAGCGCATAGCTGACCGGCAGAAGGTCCTCACTCACGGCCGCGACGACCAGGACATCGTGGCGTACGCGCGAAGCGGAAACGACGTTTTCGTCGAGGTTGCCTACGTCAGGCAGGGCAAGATGGTCGGTCACGACGGCCACCCCCTGGACGGGGCAGGCGACGTGGATGAGGCGGAGCTGCTGCGCGGCTTCGTCCTGCAGTACTACTCCAGCGCCACCCACGTGCCGCGGTCGGTGATCCTCCCAGGGCCGGTGGAGGAACCGGACCTCCTGTCCGGATGGCTTGGCCAGAGACGAAACGGTCCCGTGACGATCGAGGTGCCGCAGCGCGGCCGCAAGCGCGCCCTGGTGACCCAGCTTGCGGAGACGGCGACGCAAGAGCTGCAGCAGCTTCGCATCCAGGCCGACTACGACCGCAGCCGCACGGAGCCGATGCTCGGCGCGCTGGCCGAGGCGCTCGACCTCGAGACTCCGCCAAAGCGGATCGAGTGCTACGACATCTCGAACATCCAGGGCGACTCGGCGGTCGGGGCGATGGTCGTCTTCGAGGACGGAAGGCCGCGCAACGACCACTACCGGCACTTTCGGATCAAGTTCGTCCCTGGGCCGAACGACTTCGCCATGCTGCAGGAGGTGCTCAGGCGGCGGCTCGAGCGGCTTGAGTCGGCGCAGAGGCGCGAGGAGGCCGAGGTGGTGGGCGACCGGTCGTTCACGAGCCGTCCCGACCTGATCCTGATCGACGGCGGCAAGGGCCAGCTCAGCGCCGCGATCGAAGTCCTCGAGTCGGCCGGATACGCGGACATCCCGACCTTCGCGCTGGCGAAGGAGCGTGAGGAGATCTTCGCGCCGGGCCGGGCCGACCCAATCGTCCAGGAACGCAGCTCGCCAGGCATGTTCCTGGTGCAGCGAATCCGCGACGAGGCGCACCGCTTCGCGATCACGCACCACCGCAAGGTCCGATCGCGCAAAGCGCTGACGTCGCCCCTCGATTCGATCGAAGGGATCGGGCCCGCGCGCAAGCGGGCGCTCCTGCGACACTTCGGTTCGGTGCAAGCCATCCGCGAAGCGCCGGTCGACGAGATCGTCAAGCTCGGCGTGCCGGAGCGTCTCGCCCGGCGCCTCAAGGAAACCCTGTGACGCTCGTCATCGTCGGAGGGCCCAGCGAGCCGCAGCTCGATGAGGCAGTCGCGGTTTTCCTCGACGCCGGCTTCCAGCTCGCCCGCTGGCTCTCGGAGTGGGAGGCGGCCGACGCCGTCCTGCCGCTGCGCGGCGACACGGTCGAGCTGCTGAAGGACGCGGACCGTCAGGGCATCCGATACGTGCTGGTGCATGTCGGCGCCGCCGATGGGCGGGCCGGTGGCAGCCACGACCGGGCGCATCACCGTGTCGACATGGCCCAGCTCCACGAGCTGGCGGGGCAGCTGCGCTCCCGTGAGAGGCTGCTCGTCACGTGCCTCGCCTTTGGTTACAAGAACGGCATACCGGACATCGCATCGTGGGTGGTCGACGCGAGGCTGCTCGACAACCCGTACTGGGTCGACGAGCTGCGCCCGCTCGACGGGCGTGACTCCAGGGTGCGCGATTACGTCGTCAACCAGCCGGCCGCGCAGGAGCTGCTCGACAACCTCGAAAGGACCCTGCGCGCCGCGATCCCTCACTACAGCGCCCACGGCCGCTCCCAGCTCGTCGTGGCGTTCGGCTGCACCGGGGGCCGGCATCGCTCTGTGGCGATGGCAAACGAGCTCGCCACGCGGCTCCGCGACATCGACGGCGTCGATGTGGAGACTGCGGCGCGCGACCTCGGATAGGCGGCCGTGACTCGCGCGCTCGTCCTCGGAGGGGCCGGCTTCGTCGGAGTCGCAGCCTGCAAGGAGCTGATGCGCCGCGGGGTCGAGACGGTCGCGGCGGGTAGGAAGGATCGGCCCTACGGCACGTTCACGAGCTACGTGGCCTTCGACCGCACCGACGAAGGCCAGCTCGAACGCGCGCTGGCGCAGGTGCAGCCTGACGTCGTCCTCGACCTGGCGTGCTATCAACCCGCCGAGCTGCTGGCGATCGCTCGACAGTTCAAAGGCGAGCGGTACGTGTTCGTCTCGACCGGCGTCTACCCCGACCTCGACGGGAAGCCGGCGCGAGAGGAGGACTTCGTCCCGTTCACAGGAGATCCGCCGGCGAACCTGGACTACTTCGGCGGCAAGCGATGGTGCGAGACGATGCTCACGCGGACGGAAGGATTTCCGTGGACGGTGATCCGGCCGCCGGCGGTGTTCGGTCCGGCCGACCACACGCTGCGTATCGCAGCTTACATCCAGCGGGTCGCAGACGGCGGACCGCTGCTCGTCCCGATCGAGTCCTACCAGAGGCAGGCCGGCCTGGCGTGGGTCAGGGACATCGGGTTCGCCTGCGCACTGGCCTGCGACCTGCGCAAAGACGCGAATCGCAAGGCCTACAACGCGGCCTTCGACGGGGTGAGCTTGCGTGACCTCGTCGAGGGGATAGCCCAGGCGATGGGGGTGGCGCCGCGCATGCACCCGGTTCCGTTCGCGCAGCTGCCCGACGGGGCAAGTCCATACGGGCCCGACCCTAAGAGGGGGGCGGGTTACGTCCTGGACCGGGCTCGCCGCGAGCTGGGTTTCGAACCCTCCGCCCTCGAGGACGCGCTTGCCGAGACGCTCGCCTGGTACCGAGTGGCGCACCCGTCACACCCCGGGTACGCCAATCGGGCGCGGGAGCTCGAGCTCGCTGCCGCAGGGGCCTGAGTCGAGGCGCCGGCGCGCGGCGCGGTGCGTACGATGACGCGCATGACGCGGCGCCTTGCGCCTTACGTGGTCGCGATCGGCGGTGCGGCGGCGGTCACGGCGCTCATCGGCCTGCTGACGTCCCGCACCAGCGCCTCGGGGCTGTCCGCCGTGTACCTGCTGCTGGTGCTGTGGTTGGGCGCCAGGTGGGGCAGAGGGCCGGCGGTCGCTGGAAGCGTCGTGGCCTTTCTCCTCTACGACTACTTCTTCGTCCCCCCGGTCGGTACGTTCGCCGTGCAGGGACCGGCCGAGCTCCTCGAGCTCGTGGTCCTGCTCGCGGTCGCGCTCGTGACCAGCCAGCTCGCCGCGTCGCTGCGCCGGGCCCAGTCCGCGGCCGAGGCGCTCGCGGCGGATTCACGCTCTCTTTACGAGCTGGCGACCGCCGCTCTGCGCGTTCCCGAGGTCAGCGTCTCGCTTTCCATGGTGTGCGAGCGGGCGGAGCGGCTTCGATGTGTCGATCGCTTGGCGGTCATCGCGGTTGATTTCGGCCAACCGGTGCCACTCGCCGGAAGCCGGCCCACGGCGGACGAGGTGAACCAGGCTTTGTGGTCCTACGAGAACGGCAGACCTATCGGCATAGCGATTGCGGAAGGGGCGGTCAAGGTCATGCGGACCCACACCAAGGCCGACTCCAACGCGTACCTGCCGATGGCGAGCGGCGTGGCGCTGATCGGGCTCGATCACGACTACGAGGACGAGGTCGAGCTGCGGACGCTGGCGGCCCTGATCGGCCTCGCCGGGCTGCTGCTCGACCGCCGCCGGGCCGCGCTGGAGGCCGAGCGCGCACGCGGGTTCGAGTCGTCCGACCGCTTGAAAGCGGCGATTCTCTCGTCTCTCTCTCACGAGCTCAAAAGCCCGATCGCCTCGCTGAGGACCGGGCTCACGGCATTGACGGCGCCGCAGGCCGGGCTGCAACCCGACCAACGGGAGCTGCTCGTCGATCTCGACCGCCAGGCGGCACGCCTCGACCACATGGTCGGCGACATGCTGGCGCTCTCCCGGCTGGAAGCCGGCGTCGCCCTCGAGAAGGAGCCCCACAGCTTCGCCGACCTGGTGGGGGTGGCGATGCGACGGCTGCGCGCCGAGCTGAAAGACCACGAGCTCACACTGGAGATCCCCGACGACCTGCCACCGGTGGAGGTCGACGAGCTGCAGGTCGGACGGGTCGTCTCCAACCTGCTCGAGAACGCAGTCGAATGGGCGACGCCGGGCGGGGCCATCGAGGTGGGGGCCGTCGCCCGGGACGAGGTGCTGGAGGCGTGGGTCGAGAACCAGGGGCCGCCCATCGCGCCCGCTGACATGGACCGTGTGTTCGACACGTTCTGGACGCGCCGCGCTCGCGGCAGCGGGCTCGGCCTAGCGATCTGCAAGCGCGTGGTCGAGGCTCACGGCGGCGTGATACGGGTGGAGAACCGCCGACGCGGGCCGCGCTTCAGTTTCACGCTACCCCTGGCGCGTGTGCCGGCCGAAAAGTGAGCGGCCGTGTCCTGGTCGTCGACGACGAGGTGGAGATGCAACGCGCGCTGCGCACGGGCCTGCGCTACCACGACTTCGACGTGAGAGCGGTGGGGACCGGAGAGGAAGCGCTTCGCGAGACTGCGGGCTGGCGTCCCGACGTGATCCTCCTCGACCTCGGCCTGCCCGGGATGGACGGGTTTGCCACCCTGAATGCACTGCGGCCGATGACGCGCGCGGGCGTAATCGTGGTCAGCGTGATGCCGGGCGAGAAGGACAAGGTGAGGGCGCTCGACGCGGGCGCGGACGACTACCTGGTCAAACCGTTCGGCACGGAGGAGCTGGTGGCACGCATTCGTGCGGTGCTGCGAAGGCAGGCCGACGTGCCGTCGGGTGAACCTGTCCTGCGCTTTGGCGACCTGGAGCTCGACCTCGCGCGCCGCCTGGTATCCGTCGAGGGTCGCCCGGTCCACCTGACGCCGACCGAGTACGAGCTCCTCCGCTACCTGGCTCTGCACGCCGGGCGGCCGGTGACCCACACGACGCTGCTCCGCCAGGTGTGGGGTGACTACGCGGTGGGGGACAAATACAACACCAGGTACGTGGTGGCGCAGATCCGCAAGAAGCTGGGCGACGACCCGGCCAATCCGCGTTTCATCGTCAACGAGCCAGGAGTCGGTTACCGCCTGGAGGCCTGACGCCCCTTTCGCGGCTACTGCTCTGCGTGGCTCCGGTTGAGCAGGTAGGCCGCCACGAACGCGACCACGACCAGGCCGGGCGACCATCCCAGGCCGGGGCCGAACGGGTCGTACTTCGACAGGTCGACGAAAACCGCCAGCCCGCTCGTCGCGGCGAAGACCAGCACGATCAGGACCCCACGAACTGCTCCATGCCGCGCGAAGAAAAGCTCCAGCTCCAGCTGCCAGCCGGGACGGTGGTGCTCGTGCAGCGCGGGGGCGGTCGCCGCATGCGCGGCGATGCGCTCCCTCCTTCCCAGCCGGTAACGCGCGCTTCTTGGTAGCGGCTCGAAAGGCACCCGCTCCACGTCGCGGTCCCGCGGCGGAGGTACCTCGAGCGGTTCCCACAGGGGTTGGTGCCGGTGGCGGCGGTACAGCACGAAGGTGATCCCGCCCAGCACCAGCCAGCCGAGATAGATGAAAGTGGAGTTGGAGATGTTCTGGGACATCAGCTGGGTGAACACGGTGCCGATCGCGAGGGCTCCGACCAGCGAGATCACCGGGATGCTGTCGCGACCGAAGCGGATGTTCCACGGCATGCGATAGGGCCGGTGAAGCGCAGGCTCGATGAATCTCAACCGCATCACCGAGAGGTGCGCGGAGCAGAAGGCGAAGGTGGCCGCCAGCGAATAGACGGCGCCGAGAAGGTCGATCTCGTGGCCGCTGACGACGATCCCCGGCAGGACGAGAATCGCCGCCGCGATCCCAAAGACGAAGATGGAGAAGTACGGGGTCTTGAATTTAGAGTGGAGCTGCGCGAACCGGCTGGGCAGAAGGTCCACCACCGCGAGCGAGTAGCTGAGCCTCGAGATGCCGATCAAGCCGGCGTTGGTGGCGATGACCAGGATCGTGAAGGCCAGGATCCCGACCCAGATTCCTGACCAGAACGCCAACGGCTGCGAGACGACGGCGAATCCAGTCACGATCCCCGCCACCGGGTTGTCCTTCCAAGTCGTCGCCAGGTCGGTGGTGTACGCACCGCCGGCGCCGAGGTGCACGGGAAAGACGCTCATGCCGATGGTGGGCAGGAATGCGGATACGAACAGCACCGCGGCGATCACCGCGAAGGTGGCGCGAGGCACGCTGCGCCCCGGGTTCTTTGCCTCTTCGGACATGTTGGAGATGGTCTCGATGCCTGTGTAGGTGACCATCGCGATGGAGACGCTGGCCAGGAAGTTGCCCCACGTAGGCGCGATGCCGAGGTGGACGTTGCTGATCACGCGCTGGATGTTCACCAGCAGAAGCACGCCCAGCACCACCAGGACGAGCTGGGTCACCAGGTCGGCGACCGCGAGCACTAGGTTCAGCACGCTCGACTCCTGGATCCCGATGATGTTGACCACGACCAGGAACCCGATCAGGAGGACGGTCGCGCCGACATGCCACGCGTCGTTCTGCTTGAGCAAGCCGAAGAGCGGGATATACCTGCCGAACACGCCCAGGTAGCTGATGGCGAAGTACGACGAGATCGACACCGTCGCGGTGTAGTTCAGGAGCTGGACCCAGCCCACCAGGAACCCTATCGGCCCGTTGAAGGCCCTGCGCGCGAAGCTGGAGCTGCCACCGGCGTGGGGGAGGGCGGCCGTCCCCTCCGCGTAGTTCAGAGCGGTGCTGACGAAGATCAAACCGGCCAGCATCAGGGCGAGCGGGGTGAGCCCAAGGGCGAATGCCGCGGTGACGCCCAGCGCGTAGTAGATGCTCGAGCCGACGTTGCCGTAGCAGGCGGCGAAGAGGGCGGGCGCGCCGAGGGTGCGTGGCAGCTTGGCCGGCCGCCGCACCACGACTCGAAGGTCGCCGGGTCGCCTGCCCCTACGCGCGACCGCTTCTGGGCCCATGGCCCCCGAGGGTAAATGATCGAGGGCTCATCCATACGACATCCATACGGATGTGGCGGCCACCCCAACGGAGACCTCACGGCCGCCCTCCTAGCTTGGAAGCATGCGCAACGCGATCGTGCAGATGCCGGACACGCGGACTGCGAACGAGCGCCGTCACGTCCTGCGCGCGGCAATCCGGCAGCTCGAGCGCGCCGAGATCTATCTCGCCGCGATCACTTACATGGAGCTCGACGACAGGGAGGCGCGCCGCGCGGTCAGCCGGCTGCGCGCCGAGGCCGAAAGCGTGCGGCGTTACCTCGTGGAACAGCGCAGCGGCCTTCCGGAGTGAGCGAAGCCGGCTCGCGAGTACGCCGCAGGATCAAGGTCCGCGGCGGGAGCCTCGGGGCCTTCCTGTGCTGGGCGGTCGTTTTCGCCGACATCGGCACGTCGATCTACTACGTGCCCGGCATCCTCTACGGCAACTTCAAGGCGCGCTCGGCGATCTTCGTCTTGATGACGCTGTTCGTCTTCATTCTTCTATGCGTCAAGTATTCGGAGGTCACGTGGCGCTACCCGGAAGGCGGCGGGGTGGTCAACGTCTCTTCGCAGGCTCTGCATCCCTTCGCGGGCTTGCTGGGCGGCCTCTTCATCATGGTCGACTACTACCTCACCGCCGCCATCAGCGCCCTGTCGGGAATGCTTTACCTGGCGCTCGTCGCCCCATACGTGAGCCCCTGGGTGACGCAGGCCACCGTCGCGGCCCTGATCGGCCTTGGTGTTCTCAACCTGCTCGGCATCAAGGAAAGCGCACGGACCACCGCGATCTTCGTGATGTTGGCCGGCATCGGCCAGGGGGCGGTGGTGCTGGCTACAGCTATCTACCTCGGTCCTGCCGGGATCGTCCATAGCTTCGAGGCCGTCACGACCGGGCCCGTAATCACGCCTGTCGTCTTCCTCACGGGGTACGGCGCTGCCTTCCTCGCGTTCTCAGGTCTGGAGAGCATCGCGCAGCTAGCGCCGGCAATGCGCGAGCCGCGGCGCATCGTCTCCTCGCGCGCGATGATCGCGGTCGTGGTGACCATGGCGATCACCAGCCCGCTTCTGACGCTATGGTCTACCACCCTTCTGGACGCCCACGCAGACCCGAACCAGTTCATCTCGTTGCTGGGGGCCCATGTGGCCGGGCGCTTCTTGGGCGACTACGTCGCGGTCAGCGGTTCGCTGCTCCTGGTGTTCGCGAGCAACACCGCGATCATCGGCGCCTACCACGTCTTCATCGCGCTGACCCGGATGGGCTTTCTCCCACGCGTGCTCGAGCACCGCAACCGCTTGCGGGGGACCCCGCACTGGGCGGTCCTCGCCGCCGTCTCTCTGCCGGTCGTGATCATCATCGCGGCCCAGGCCAATCTCAATCTTCTCGGTGACCTGTACGCCTTCGGCCTGCTCGGCACGTTCGTGCTGACCTGCGTGAGCCTCGACGTCGTCCGCTGGCGGGAGTACAAGCGGTGGACTCGGGGCCTGGTTGCCTTCTTCGGAGTCGGAGTCTTCACCACCCTGTTGGTGACCGTGGCCTGGATGGTCAACCTGGTCCAGAAACCGGACGCCACCAAGTTCGGCGGAGGGCTCACGTTGGTCGGACTGATCATCGGCCTGGCCACCTATCGCTACAACCGCAGCCGGCGCCCGGCGGTCTTCCCCGTGCCGTTTCGACCTCAGCGCGCGGCGGAGTCGATCGCGAGCGCGCTCGGCAGCCGGCCGTCGGCCGGCGAGCTCCTGGTGATCCTTCCGCATGATCAGGTGGTCGCGGAGGCTGTCATCGCGGAGGCGGCCCGGGTCGCGAGCGGGCGTGGCGCCGTATTTCTCTACCGGGGCAACCGCTACCCGAACCAGCACCACGAGCTCCTGGAGGTCAGCGACCCTTACCTAAAGGACTTCTCAGCACACGACGCCTTCGCACGGGCGGAGCGGCTGGCCCGCAAGTACGTTCCCAACCGGCGCTATGTCTACGTGCCCGGGAGCCTGCCTCGCGAGATGGTCGCCGAGGTCTGGAGGGCGGTCTCCCCCAAGGAAACCGTGGTCACGGTGGACGACCAGGACATGCTCCCGCCGATGGCAATCGACCGCATCCGCCGCCATTCGGCCGACGGCATCGTCGTGCTGCACATGTTCACCAGCAAGGTGAGGCCGCTGCCCGAATCGATCACGGCTTGACGATCAGGTCTTTCAACTCGCGCGGGTAGACGGTCATAACCCGGCAGCCGTCGTCGGTCACGACCACCGTGTCCGAGTGCCGGAAGCCGCCGAGCTCCTTGAAGTAGACGCCGGGCTCGACCGTGAAGACCATGCCCGGCTCGAGCACCGCCTCCTCCCCGCGGTCGAGGAAGGGCGCCTCGTGGCCCTCGAGCCCGATCGAATGGCCCACGTGGTGCCTCAGGTTCTCCGAGACCCCGAGCTCGTCGGCGAGGCGCACGGTGGCCAGCTCGACCTCCCCGGCGGGCACTCCCGGCGCGATGACCTCGATCGCGCGAGTCTGGAGCGCGAGCATCGCCTCGAAGGCGCGCACCTGCCGTGGGGTCGGCTCGCCCACGATCATCGTGCGCTCGAGCTCACTGAGGTAGCCGTCGATGTTGGCGCCCGCACCGCTGACCAGCACGTCGCCCGCCTGGATGCCATGGCCCTGGACAAACCCGTGCGGCATGGCGGTGGATCGACCCGCCACGAACATGGCGGTCAGCCCGGCGCTGTCTGCGCCCCTCGGCCGCCACCCGGGCATCTCGTGGACCATCTCGAAGAGCGTCTCGCTTTGCGGGGGCGTGTAGCACTCCATCTCGGTCCTGCCCGTCTTGATGGCCGCCTGCATGCGGTGGTGAGCCCGCACGGCCCAGTCGCAGCTGAGCTGGATGCAGGCGATCTCATCGGCCGATTTGACGCGCCGCAGCGACTCGACGATCAGCTCGGCGTCCACCGGCTCATGCCCGGTGAGGTCGCTGAGCCGCGGCCCACGATAGCCCCAGTACGGGACGTAACCGTCGTGGTCCGCACCAGTGCGGCGGGGCCGTGCGTTGAGCTCGGCCAGGATCGCCGAGACACGTTCCATCGGGTGCTCGGCGCCCGGGTACTCGAAATAGACATTCACCCGGTCTACGGACGTCGACGCCTCCGCGTGCTCCTTCTCCACCGCCGGCACGACCAGTGCTGATTGACCCTGGCGGCTCAGCACGAGCGCGATGGGACGCTCGGTTGGGATGTGGTGAAAGCCGGTCAGGTAGGCGACGCGGGCGGGGTAGAAGACGCATATCGCGTCGAGGCCGGCCGCCTCCAGGCCGGCCGCTACGCAATCGCGACGCCTGGCGTACTCGTTTTCGGTGATGGAGGGCGGCACGATGTTCCCCGACCTTCCAGCTCGCTGGGAGGAGGCGGGCGCATGCTTCCCCGCCCTCCGCACGGGTGGGGAGGTGGCCGGCGAAGCCGCCCGGTGGGGAATCACTCTCTCCGATTCCGGCACGCCTTTCTTCCGGCTAGTACGCGGCAAGCTTTCTCATCGCCTCCGCGATCTTGTGCGGGTTGGGCATGAAGAACTCTTCCTGCGGCCCGTTGAAAGGCATGGCCGGGATGTCCGGGGCGGCGACGCGCACCACGGGTCCATCCAGGCTGTCGAAAGCGTGCTCGGAGATGATGGCCGCGACCTCCGCGCCAAATCCGCCCGTGAGGTTGTCCTCGTACACGACCATGGCCTTACCGGTCCGGCGCACCGACTCGAGGATCGTCTCGCGGTCAAGAGGAGCGAGCGTGCGCAGGTCGACCACCTCGACGCTGACCCCCTCCGACTCGAGCGTGTTGGCCGCCTCGAGGCAGTAGTGGCTCATGAGCCCCCATGCGAAGCAGCTCACCTGTGTACCCGGACGCCTGATGACGGCCGGGCCGATCGGGACCAGGTGGTCTCCGTCCGGCACCTCCTCGGCCACCAGCCGGTACACCTTCTTGTGCTCGAGGAAGATCACCGGGTCGGGGTCGCGGACGGCCGACTTGAGGAGCCCGTGGGCGTCGGCCGGCATGCTCGGCACGACCACCTTCAAGCCCGGCACGTGGGCGTAGAACGCCTCGACCGATTGCGAGTGGTAAAGCCCGCCGTGGACCCCGCCCCCGAACGGAGCGCGGATCACTATGGGCACC
>DATKSS010000125.1:0-9998 GCA_035531515.1 Candidatus Dormiibacterota bacterium
AACGCCAACCGGAGGTCCTTGGCGGACTGTCCGCCCGACAGGACGAACGGTCCTCCGCCGGTCCGGCTGGAGTCGGAGACCAGGTTGAACTGGACCCAGGTGGTGCGCACCTTGGGGTGGAGGAGCAGCTGGCTCTTCTCGCTCGCCGTGCCCTGGATGCGCAGGATGGCGTCGACGGGGGCGTTGCTGTAGCCGCCGTAGCCGTAGATGTCGTAGCTGCCCTGCTCATAAGCGGTGATCGCGGACTCGGCGTTGCCGAGGATGTCGATGTGGATCTTCGTGAGAGTCGGCTTGGGCGAGCCCCACCAGTTGGGAACCGCGGCGAAATCGATCGACTGCTTTGGTGTGTACGCGGTCATCTTGAAGGCGCCAGTGCCGATCATGGTGGCCGGATTGGTCCACCAGGTTGAGCTGGCGGTCTCGCCCTGCGGGTCGCCCTTGATCGCGTTCATGTCAACCACCATCCCGGTGGTGGCCTCGAGCGCGATGGCCGAGAGGAACCAGCCCGCAGGCTGAGAAAGTTTGGCGACCACGGTGTAGGGGTCGGGGGCGGTGAGGCCGCTCATCGAGACCGACGGGTCGTTGGACTCGAGCAGCTGCTCGAGCTTGGAGCCGGTCGGGGCGCCGGAGGCCGACGACGCAGCGGCCACCGTGCTGTAGCCGGAGATGGCGGCCAGGTTGCCTGCGTAGCCGCCCTGCTGCCATGCCGCGCGGTTCCACGAGTAAAGGACGTCTTTCGAGGTGACCTTGTCACCGTTGGAGAACGTGACGTCCTTGCGCAACGTGAACGTGTAGGTGAGCCCGTCCGATGACACCGTCGGCATGCTGGCGGCGATGTCCGGCACGATGTTGAGGTTGTTGTCGAACTTGACCAGGCCGTTGAAGACGTTCTGCGCGATCTCCGAGTCGGTCTCGGCGTTCAGCTGGGCCGGGTCCAGCGTGCCGAAGTCGCCCAGGATCGGGAACTTCAGCGTCTGGTCGGCCGCCAGCGTGGTGCCGGTCGTGCCGCTGCTCCCGCCGCACGCGACCAGCGCGAGGGTGGACACCGCGCCCACGGCGAGGGCCTTGAGAATCCGTAACGAGGTTGGAGTCATTAGCTTCTCCCTAAAAAGCTTGAGGCCAGGCCTCTTCCCCCCTCGCCATCTTCCCGGTGGTCTTCGCGGCGACCGGGGCGAGAGCGCGCCGACGAGGGGTGGCGGAACGCGTGCCCGCCTCTTACTCCACCCCACATTGTGGCTCTGCCGGAGCCGAAAGTCTACCCGCCCCCCTCGCTGCCGGCCCCCGGCTCGTGGGATGATCCGACGGTGGGCTTGAACGGGCGCGGGCGCCGGAGGCAGGAAGGCGCAGGAAAAGTCGACGGAACCACCCGCTTCACCGCCGACCTCGAGATGCCCGGCCTGCTACATGTCCAGCTCGTTCTGAGCCACCTGCCGAGCGCTCGAATCCGAGGCATCAACACCGCAGCGGCCCGTTCCGCGCCCGGAGTGGCGGCAGTGGTCACCGGCGCGGACCTGCCCGAGGTGGAGGCCGCCGGCCAGGACAAGCCCCTCGCGGTCGACCGCGTGTACTACGCCGGCCAGCCGGTCGCGGCGGTGATCGCTGAGAGCGAGGCGGCCGCGATCGATGCGGCGGTTCTGGTCGAGGTGGACTACGAGCCGCTCGCGGTCGTCTCCGACGCGGAAAGCGCGATGAAGGACGACTCGCCACTCGTGCTGGATCCGGCGGACGAGAGCTCGGAAGGCGACGCTTCGATGCACGGGGCGGCGACCGACGCGGAATCGGAGCCGGTGGTCCGGCCACGCAACGTCAGCGCGGTCGCGACGTTCAAGCGCGGCGACGCGGTCGCGGGATTGAAATCCTCGGATGCGGTGATCAAGGCGACGTACCGCATCGCCGGAGTGCACCACTCGTTCATCGAGCCGCACGTGTCGATGGTCCGACCCGAGCCCGGCGGCGGGATGACGATCTGGGCGCCGACCCAGGGTCCTTTCATGGTCCGAGACGAGATCGCCAAGCTGCTGGACGCCGCGCCTCACGAGGTCCGCGTGATCCCGATGCCGGTGGGCGGTGGGTTCGGCGGCAAGGTGATGCTGCTCGAGTCGGTCCTTGCCCTCCTGGCGCAAAAGGTCCGCCGGCCCCTGCGCCTCACGCTCACCCGGCAGCAAGAATTCATGCTCGGGCGCCCTGCGCCCGCCGCGGTGTTCGACGTGGAGCTCGGCGCGAAGCGCGACGGCACGCTGGTCGCGTTACGCGTCCGCTACCACTACGACAACGGCGCCACCGGCGGATGGCACGCGGGCATCACTGGCTCATTCCTCGGTGGCACTTACCGAATCCCCAACTTCGACATCAAGGGCTATGAGGTCTCCACCAACAAGACGCCGACCGACGCCTACCGCGCCCCGGGCGGTCCGCAAGCCTTCTTCGCCCTGGAGTCGGCCATGGACGAGCTCGCGGCCGAGCTCGGGCTCGACCCGATCGAGCTGCGCCTGCGCAACGCGTCGCGTGAAGGCGATCCCATGGCGGACGAGAACCCGTGGCCGCGAATCGGCATGGTCGAGTGCCTGGAGGCTGCCCAGCGTCACCCGCTGTACACCGCGCCGCTCGGAGCCGGCGAGGGCGTCGGTATGGCTGTCGGCGCCTGGGGCGGCGCTCGCACACCGGCTGCGGCGGGTTGCCGGGTCGAGCCCGACGGCACGCTCGCGGTCCTCATCGGCTCGCCCGACATCAGCGGTTCGGCGACCGGCCTGGGCCTCATCGCGGCGGAGGCGTTCGGGATCTCTCCGGACAAGGTCCGAGTGGACGTCGGCGACACGGCGACCGCGCCATTCGGACCCATGGCCGCGGGCAGCCAGGTCACCTACAGCGTGGGTGGGGCGGTCCACGAGGCGGCCCTGGAGGCCAGGCGCCAGCTGCTCGAGATCGCGACCGAGCAGCTCGAGGCGGCCCCCGAGGACCTCGACGTCGCGGACGGCAGGGTCACGGTCAAAGGGGTGCCTGACCGCTTTGTCGAGATCACCCAGCTCGTCGCGCTCAGCACGGAGTTCATGGGCAAGTTCCGCCCCATCCAGTCGACCGGCCGCTCGGCGGTGCAGAGCGCATCGCCCGCGTTCACAGTCCACATTGCGCGTGTAAGGACCGACCCGGAGACGGGCGCGTTCCAGCTCACCGGCTACGCGGCAATACAGGACGTCGGCCGCGCGATCAACCCGCCCGAGGCTGAGGGACAGGTCCACGGCGGGGCGGCCCAGTCGCTCGGCCGTGCGCTCGGTGAGCAGCTCTTCTACGACTCTGACGCGCAGCTCCGCACCGGTAGCTTCCTCGATTACGAGCTGCCGACGATCGACCAGCTGCCGGCGATCGACGTGCAGCTCATCGAGGTCCCTTCGCTCGTGGGGCCGCTCGGCGCCAAGGGGGCGGGAGAGCCACCCGCGATACCCGGGCCGGCCGCGCTGGCCAACGCCCTGGCCAAAGCCACCGGGGTCAGGCTGCGCGACATGCCCATCGACCGCTCGCGGATGGTGAGGGCGCTTCACGCTGATCAGTAGGCAGGGTTCGTCGCTGCGCGCGTACGTCGCGCGTGCGCTGCCGGACTTCTCGCCGATCCTGGTGAGCAACCGCGCCCCCCACGAGCCGAGACCCGAGGGCGGGTTCAGGCGCGGAGCAGGCGGAGTGATCACCGCGCTGGTCACGATGGCCGAGGCCACCGACGCCGACTGGGTGGCGTGCGCCCGGACCGACGCGGAGCGAGATCTCGCCGCGAAGCTGGGCGCTCCTGTCACAGTCCCGCTGCTGCGGTCGACCGGGCGGCTGCACTACGCGGTCCCGACCCGTGAGCAGTACGAGATGTACTACTCGGTCATCGCCAACCCGGTGCTGTGGTTCATCCAGCACTACCTGTGGGACCTCGGCAACGAACCGGTGATCGACGAGAGGATCCACCAGGCCTGGAGCGAGGGGTACGTCAAGGTCAACGAGCAGATGGCGGCCAAGGTGATCGAGGTGGCCCGCGCCGCCGGCCGCCGGCCGCTCGTGCTCGTTCACGACTACCAGCTGTACCTGGTTCCCAGGCTGGTGCGGCAGGAGCTGCCGTCTGCCGTCATCCAGCATTTCGTGCACGTCCCCTGGCCGACCCCCCAGTACTGGAAGGTGCTGCCGAAGCACATGCGCGACGCCATCCTCGAAGGCCTCCTCGGCTGCGACATCGTCGGTTTCCAGTCGAGCCTCGACGTTCGCAACTTCCTAATGACATGCGAAGAGAACTCCGGCCTGCAGGTCGACGAACGCGAGCGCGCGGTCGTCTCCGGAGGACGTGTCACCTACGCGCGCTCATACCCGATCTCGATCGATGTGTCTTCGACCATGGGCCTCGCGGCGTCCCGGGGCGTGCATCGCCAGGAGTTCGAGCTTGCGAGCTGGCGCCCGCAACGCCTGATCGTGCGCATCGACCGCACCGATCCCTCCAAGAACATCGTCCGCGGGTTCATCGCTTATGAAAAGCTGCTCCGCTATCACCCGGAGCTGCGAGGTGATGTCCAGTTCTGGGCCTTCCTGCAGCCTTCACGTCAGGACGTCGCCGTGTACAGCCGCTACCTTCGTCAGATCCGCCAGGCAGCGGGCCGCATCAACAGCGAGTTCGGTACCGAGCAATGGCAGCCGGTCCGCATCGAGATCGGCGAGAGCGAGCGCAAGGCGATCGCCGCTCTGAAGAACTTCGACGTGCTCCTGGTCAACCCCGTCTACGACGGCCTCAACCTGGTCGTGAAAGAGGGAGCCCTGGTCAATCGCACGGACGGCGTGATAGTCCTGTCGGAGAACGCCGGAGCGCACGAGGAGCTGCGCGGCAGCGTCCTCTCGATCAACCCGTTCGACGTGGAGGCGACGGCCGCCGCGATCTACGCGGGCTTGACGATGCCGCTGGCGGACCGCCGGGTCATGAACGAGGCCGCAAGGGAGGTGGTCCGCACCAACGACATCGCCAGATGGATCAGCCACCAGGCCCAGGACCTCCGAGACCTGGTCCCTCCGGACAGGCCGCGAGTCGTTTAGGCCGGCGCCGAGTCAGCCCACTCGACGATGGCCTGAAGGAAGACCGCCGCCTCCTCCGGTTCCCACACCACGACGTCGCACAGGTGGAAGAGGTCCTTGGGGGCTTCCGGGGAGTCGACGCCGACCGACAGGTGCGGGTAGTCCACGCTGCCGATGTACTCGAACATCGATCGGTCGTTCTCGTCATCGCCCAGGCACACCACCGCGGCAGGATCCACGGCCGGGAGAAGGGCCGCGAGGGCGCTCCCCTTCCCCGCCCTTGGCGCGTGGACCTCGACCACCTTGCGGCCGAGAGCGGCCGAGAGACGGCCGCCGTCGAGGAGAGGCTTCACCAGGCCGAGCATCTCCTCTCCGCTGAGGTTCGCCTTGCGGAAATGGACCGCGCTGCTGGCCGGCTTAGCCTCGAGCCAGGCACCGGGGGTCCGCTCCAGGAGCCTGGAGACGTCCCGGTTGAACTGGTCGAGCGCCTGCCTCTGGGCGTGGCGCGGCAGGGCGAGCCCGCTGTCGCCGATCAGCCTGACGCCGGAGATCGGGACCAGCGCCTCGAGCTCGGAAGGCGTCCGGCTGCTCAGCACGATCACGTCGGCGAGGACCTGGACGAGCCGGCGAAGGGCATCGAGCGACTCCGGCCTGGCCACCGCTTTGGCAGGGTCAGGCACCACGTCGGCGAGCGTGCCGTCGAAGTCGGTGATGAGCACGAGCTCGCTCGGCGGCACGCCCGCGACCGCGGAATCGCGCCATGCCTCAGCGATCGTGTGCGATTTCAACACGTCTAATTGCAGCGCGGCCGGTGCCGCTCGATGACCGATTCGAACTCACGGCTCGGCTTCAGGGTGCCGAATGAAAGGCCCCCCTCGCCCGCCAGTCGTGAGGCGCAGAACAGCTCGGCGACGGCCGGATCGCCATGGCGAACGAGCAGCGACGCCTGCAGGGCGACCGCCATTCTCTCGACTAGATCTCGCGCGCGGGACTCGATCTCATGCGGGTCGGAGAGGTCCTTTTTCAAAGCGCTGACTGCGCTGTCCAGCCGCCGATCCGCGCCATGGGCCGACTCGACCTCGGCGAAGAAGGCCGACACCGAGTCAGGCTCCTTGCGCATCGCGCGAAGCACGTCGAGTGCGTTGACGTTGCCCGATCCCTCCCAAATCGAGTTGACGGGAGCCTCGCGATACAGCCGAGGCAGAATCGACTCCTCGACGTAGCCGTTGCCGCCGTGGCATTCGAGCGCCTCGGCGACCACCGCGATGGCCCGCTTGCAGGTCCAGAACTTGGCCACAGCGACCGCCAGGCGGCGAAAGTGCGCTTCGGCCAGGTCGGTCGAGCGGTCGAACGCGCCGGCCAGCCGCATCATCAGCACGGTCGCGGCCTCCGACTCGATCGCGAGGTCCGCCAGCACGTTCATCATCAGCGGCTGCTCGCTCAGGACCTTGCCGAACGCCGTGCGGTGCGAGGTGTGATGGGTCGCCTGCGCGACCGCCTGCCTCATCAGCGACGCGGAGCCGATCACGCAGTCCAACCGAGTGTGGTTGACCATGTCGATGATGGTCCGGACCCCTCTTCCCTCCTCGCCGATCATCACCGCCCACGCGTTGTCGAGCGCGACCTCGGCCGACGCGTTGGAGCGATTGCCGAGCTTGGCCTTCAGGCGCTCGATGTGGAAGCTGTTTCGGGTGCCGTCGGGCAGGACTCGAGGCAGCAGAAAACACGAAAGTCCGCCCGGCGCCTGCGCAAGGACGAGGAACGCGTCGCACATGGGAGCCGAGCAGAACCATTTCTGGCCCGTCAGCAGGTATGCGCCGCGGTCCCCCGAGGGCACAGCGCGAGTGGTGTTGCTGCGGACGTCAGACCCTCCCTGGCGCTCGGTCATCGCCATGCCGAACAGGACACCGCGCTTGGCCGTCGGCGGCCGCAAGCCGGGGTCATAGTCGAGCGTGGTAACCAGCGGCTCCCACTGCGCGGCGACATCCGGTTGCTTGCGGAGCGCGGGGATGACCGCGTACGTCATCGACACCGGGCAGCCATGCCCGCCCTCTACCTGCGACCAGACGTAGAAGGCCGCCGCGCGCGCCGCATGCGCGCCCGGGCGCGGCTCGCGCCACGGCAAAGCGTGGAGGCCATGCCCGACCGCGACCTTCATCAGCTCGTGCCAGGCGGGATGGAACTCGACCTCGTCGACCCGGCTGCCGAACCGGTCGTGCGTGCGCAGCACGGGTGGGTTTTCGTTCGCCTGGAACCCCCAGTCGATCGCCTGCTGCGTGCCTGCGAGCTGACCGAGCTCGTGGACCATGTCCTGTGCCCACGAGGCGCCCTCGCGCTCCAGGGATTCGCGCAGCGGGAGATCGGAGTCGAACAGGTTGTAGTCGACGAGCGGCGGCGGCTGGTTGCTATTCACCACTGACCCGAGTATGGACCCGAGCGGGAGCCGGATTGCCTTCGGCGATCTCACGCAGGGCCGCCATATGGCGCTCAAACGTTCGCCTGCCTTGTCCCGTGAGGGAGAGCCAGGTCCGCCCCCGGTTGTTCACGTAACCCTTGTGGACTTTTAGGTAGCCCTCCTCTTGCAGCGCGCTGACCTGTTTCGACAGCACCGAATCGCTCACCTCGACCTGGTCGCGGACGTAACCAAACTCTGCCCGATCCGCCGCCGCTAGAAGAGCCATGATCGAGAAGCGAACAGGATGGCCGAGAAGGTCGTCCAGGAGGTGCCTAGGGTGACTCACCGCCTCCTTCCAACCACGAGGGCACCGATCAGAAGGGGGGCCACGCAGATCACCGCGCTGAGCACGAAATGCACACCTCGAAGCGGATCGCCGGGCACATACCAGCCCGCGCTCGAGCCCAGAGCACGAATCCCGCTCATCAGTAAGAACCAGGCCGCGATCGAGGCGCTGAACAGGACGCTGCCTGTTCTGCTGTGGGCTCGCTGACGGCCCAGCAACAAGAAGGTCGCGACTATGCCTCCTCCCAACAATCCCTCGAGCACGAAGCCTTCAATCGGTCCGACCCAGGCTGGAACTCCTGAGCTGGGCACGACCACGATCAAGATCGTTCCGGCCACCCACAACCCGGCAAGCACCAACAGAACCGGCTGGAAGAGTCGATTGGAGGCATGGACCGCAGCTCTTCGCAGCTCCACCTCGATCAGCGCCGAGCGAGCGCCTTCGGGACTGGGGTCCTGAACGCTCACCTCAGGCCCGCCGGCCGATCAGCCAGGCCGCGACCAGGAGTGGAATCACGGCCACCGGAGCGCTGACCGAGAAATGGGTGGCGTGTTGGCGCGGAGCCCACCATCCAGTCGCGATGCTTACGCCGGCGACAGCCGCGTTCCACCAGGTGAACGCCGGTCCGGCGAATCACCGCCGCTCGGCGGCCGGCTTCCCGCAATTTGGCGCGAGCGTCGTCTCCTGTTGGGTTCGCCTCGAGCATGGGGCCACCCTAGCACGCACTTTCCAGTTCGGCAAGTACTTGCCAAGTTGGAATAAGAACTAAGATGCCTTCTGGTTCAGCTCCGCGACCAGGCGCAGCTGCTCTTTGCGCTCTTCGTTGTCGAAAGCCATCGGAGACACGATGAGGGTCTCGACGCCGGCGTCGCGGAAGGCGCGCAGCTTCTTTTGCGCTCGCTCGGGCTTGCCGGCGATGCTCACCGCGTCGATCAGCTCGTCTGGCAGCGCGAGCATGGCCTCGCTCTTGTGCCCGGCCAGGTACAGCTCCTGCACCTGCTGCGCCTCGCGCTCGAAGCCATACGAGGAGACCAGGCGGTTGTAGAAGTTCTGCTCGCGGGAACCCATACCTCCCACGTAGAGCGCGAGCACGGGACGCATCGCGTTGCGGGCGACGTCCTCGTCCTCTCCGATCATCACGTTGACGTTCGGGCAGATCCGGAAACCCTCGAGCGTGCGGCCGGCGCGCGCAGCGCCCTCCTCCAGCGGCACGCGCAGCGCGGCCGTGTGCTCAGGCGAGAAGAAGACCGGCAGCCAGCCGTCCGCGATCTCGCCGGCCAGCGCGACGTTCTTGGGCCCGAGCACGGCCAGGTAGATCGGGATGGGGTCCTGCACCGGCCGGACGGTCAGCTTGAGCGCCTTGCCCGGCCCGTCGGGCAGCGGGAGCTCCATGGTCTCGCCATGGAACTCGACCTTCTGGTGAGCCAGCGCCATACGCACCACGGCCACGTACTCGCGAGTGCGCTGGAGCTGCTTTCCAAAACGCACCCCGTGCCATCCCTCCGAGACCTGCGGCCCCGAGGTGCCCAGGCCGAGCAGCATGCGTCCGCCCGAAAGGTTGTCGATCGTGGCGGCCGTCATCGCGGTCATGGCGGCGCTCCGCGCCGGGATCTGGAAGATGCCGGATCCGAGCTTGATGCGCGAGGTGCCCGCGGCAAGCCACGCGAGGACAGTCGCCGCATCCGAGCCATAGGCTTCGGCCGCCCACACCGAGTCGTAGCCGAGGCGCTCGGCGGTCTGGGCGATTTCGAGCTGGTCGGCGGCGGTGAGGCCGAAACCCCAGTAGCCGACCGATACCCCGAGCTTCACGCCGCTGAGCTTAGGCGGTCGGGAGGAACGCCTGGTACACGAGGAAGAAGTTGAGCCCGATGATCACGCCCGCGACGCTGTAGGCAGCCCAGTTGGTGACGCGCCGGTTGACCAGGTTGCCCATGATCTTCGGGTTCCGGCAGAACATCACCAGCGGGATCAGCGCGAAGGGGATCCCGAACGAGAGGAAGACCTGGCTCAGGACCAGCGCGCGGGACGGGTCGAAGTGGATCCCGATCACGATCATGGCCGGGACCATCGTGATCGCGCGGCGCAGAAAGATTGAGTTCTGACGGTGGATGAAGCCCTGCATCACGACCTGCCCGGACAGCGTGCCGACCGAAGCGGAAGAGATGCCGGACGCCAGAAGGCCGATGCCGAAGATGATCCCGCTGTGCGCGCCAAGGTAATGGTCGAGCG